>CAITHK010000232.1 GCA_903892175.1 uncultured Burkholderiales bacterium
GCCTGCAAGGCATCTCCGGCCAACAGCGCTTGAGCTTGACCAAACTTCACGTGCACGGTGGGCTTGCCACGTCGCAGCACATCGTTGTCCATGCATGGCATGTCGTCGTGCACCAAAGAATAAGCGTGGATCAATTCCACGGCACACGCGGCTCGCAAAGCGGCCTCATCCAGCACAGCATCAAGACAAGCCTCAGCCACCGCTTGACGTGCAGCCCACACCAACAAGGGACGCAACCGTTTGCCGCCATCCAAGACGGCATAACGCATGGCCTCGCCCAATCCTGCGGGAGCTTGTGGATGGATCCAATCGGACAAGGCTTGTTCCACACGCCCCAACCATTGGTCGCTCCAAGAGTCCAAATCAAACGCGTTGGATGTCATCCGCACACTCCTCAAGCTGATGTCCAAGGTTTCAAAACACCATCGTCTAGCACTTTGATTTGCTGCTCAACAGCATCCAATTGGGCTCGACAGTAAGCCAAAAGTTCAGCACCACGTTGGTAGCCTGACAACAATTGATTCAAAGGCAGCTGACCAGACTCCATCTGCTGGACCAAGCCCTCCAGCTCTTGCAGAGCAGCTTCGTAGCTGATGGGCGCAGTGTCTGTGCGGGGAGATGGGTTTGCCTTAGGCATGAGATGTGCGGGCTTTCAAATGTGAGAAAGGTCAAACAGACTTGTATTTTAGGCAGCTCTCAGAGAGTGTAAGAACCCAAAAGGTACAATGGGCGTCGTTCAATCGGCCTTTGGGTCGATTTATTTTTGTCATACCCCCTCCCTGTGGGGAGTCTTTAGGTCAGGTCACCCATGTCTGATTTAAGTCTTCAACTGCAGCAGGCATCTAGCCAACTACCAGTTACCAGTTATTTCGATGAAGCGCTGTTTCAGCGTGAACTGGAGACCATCTTTCAGCTCGGACCCCGTTATGTGGGTCACCAACTTGCTGTGCCCGAATTGGGCGACTACTACGCCCTGCCCCATGAGGGCGAGGGCCGCGCTTTGGTGCGTTCGGCCCAAGGCGTGGAACTCATCTCCAACGTGTGTCGCCATCGGCAGGCCGTGATGCTCAAAGGTCGCGGTTCACTCCACGCGCAAGGCCCAGGCACCGCCGGCGGTAACTTGGTGTGCCCGCTTCACCGCTGGACCTATTCGCCCTCTGGCCAATTGCTGGGAGCGCCTCATTTTTCGCAAGACCCTTGTTTGAACCTCCACAACTACAAACTGCGAGAGTGGAATGGTTTGCTGTTTGAAGACAACGGGGTCGATGTCCAAGCCGACTTGGCCCACATGGGGCCACGCGCTGCCTTGGACTTCACCGGTTTTGCGCTGGACCGCGTGGAGTTGCACGAGTGCAACTACAACTGGAAAACCTTCATTGAGGTTTATCTGGAGGACTACCACGTCGGGCCCTTCCACCCAGGGCTTGGGCAATTTGTCACCTGTGATGATCTGAGCTGGGAATTCAAAGACAACTACTCGGTGCAAACCGTGGGCGTGTCCAGTGGGTTTGGTGCACCGGGCTCCCCCACCTACCAGAAATGGCATGAGGTGCTGCTGAAATACCGCAACGGCCAATTGCCTGAACAAGGTGCGATTTGGCTCACCTACTACCCGCACATCATGGTCGAGTGGTACCCCCATGTGCTGACCGTCTCGACACTGCACCCCATCAGCCCAAGCAAAACACTCAACATGGTGGAGTTTTACTACCCTGAAGAAATCGTCGCTTTTGAGCGTGAGTTTGTGGAGGCGCAACAAGCGGCCTACATGGAAACGTGCATCGAGGACGATGAAATTGCAGAGCGCATGGATGCCGGACGCAAAGCCTTGATGCAGCGCGGTGACAACGAAGTGGGCCCCTACCAAAGCCCCATGGAAGACGGCATGCAACACTTCCACGAGTGGTACCGCGGCAAGCTGGACTTCGCCAGCACGTCATAGCCCATGCAAGCTTTGTGGATGCTGCTGGGCGCAGCCTTCTTCGCCACCATGGGCGTGTGTGTGAAGTTTGCATCTGCCCACTTCAGCCCTGCAGAGCTGGTGTTTTACCGAGGCTTGGTTGGCATTGTGTTTCTGGCTGTGATTGCCAAACAACAAGGCATTTCGTTGCGCACGCGCTACCCTGGCATGCATGTGTGGAGATCGGCGGTGGGCGTGTTGTCGCTGGGGTCTTGGTTTTACGCCATTGCCCATCTGCCCTTGGCCACGGCCATGACCCTCAACTACATGAGCGGCGTCTGGGTGGCGGCCTTTTTGGTCGGCGGGGCCTTGCTCAACTGGAACCCACAGGATGGACAAAGCGCAGCATCCCAAGGCCCGCTGGCCATCACGGTGCTGACAGGGTTTGCTGGCGTGGTCATGATGCTGCGTCCTACCATCGAACAAAACCAAATTTTTGCCGGCCTGATTGGGCTGCTGTCGGGCTTTGTCGCGGCCTTTGCCTTCATGCAAGTCATGGCGTTGGGGCGGGTGGGTGAACCAGAAGCTCGGACCGTGTTTTACTTTGCCATTGGCACAGCGGTGGCGGGCGGGGCGGTGATGGTGTTTGACGGTGTATCACCTTGGGACTGGCAGCAGGCCATCTGGTTGTTGCCAGTGGGTGTGTTTGCATCTCTGGGCCAACTGTGTCTGACCCGTGCCTACAGTCAGGGCGCCACGTTGGTGGTGGCCAATTTGCAATACTCGGGCATTGTGTTTGCCGCGCTCTACAGCTTGCTGCTGTTTGGCGACGACATCGCGTGGATGGGCTGGGCTGGTATGGCCTTGATCGTGCTCAGCGGCATGGCTTCTACTTTGCTGCGAGCACGGGCAGCCCCCAACGCGCCTGCCGAAGAACACTGAATTCACTCAGGAACTCACCGCCATGTACACCACCCTCATCAGCGTGCCCCAACTGCAAGCCTTGCGGGCGCTTTCTACCCCAGTGCTGGTCATCGATTGCACCTGCGATTTGATGCAACCTGCCGTGGGCCCGCAACAGTTTCAAGCGCAGCACATTGCCGGTGCGGTGTATGCCGACCTGAACGACAACCTCAGCGCGCAGGACGCACACCAAGCCGTCAATGGAGGTCGCCACCCCTTGCCACAGCGTGAGGTGTTTGTGCAATGGCTGGAGCGCATTGGCCTGACACCTGACATGCAAGTGGTGGTGTACGACCGCAACGGCATGAATTACTGTGGCCGTTTGTGGTGGATGCTGAAATGGTGTGGTCATGAAGCCGTGGCCGTGCTCGACGGTGGTTGGCAAGCTTGGCTGGCTGCGGGCGGTGCCACGGCCTCTGGAGAGGCACCTGCCCGCCTGCCATCGCGTTTCGCGTTGAAGGCTCCCTTGGTGAACTTGGTCGACACCGCCACCGTGGCGGCTCACCTGGGACAGCCCCAGCAAACCTTGATCGATGCCCGGGGTGCCCCGCGATACCGCGGTGAGGTCGAGCCCATCGACCCCGTGGCCGGCCACATTCCAGGGGCCCTGAACCGCCCTTTCAACAGCAACCTCACCGAGCAAGGCTTCTTCAAAAGTCCCGAGGTGTTGCGTGCGGAGTTTGTCGAATTGCTGGCGGGACGCACGCCCCACAGCGTGGTGCACCACTGCGGCAGTGGCGTGAGTGCAGTGCCCAATGTGCTGGCCATGGAAGTGGCAGGGTTGGGGCGCAGCGGCTTGTATGCGGGCAGCTGGAGCGAGTGGTGCACCACCCCTGGCTTACCCGTGGCCAAAGGCTGACAGCCCAGCTCAGATCCAACGGCGGGGCCACACGCCCCCTCCAAGGGCATACGACGCAGTGTGGGTCGAACGGGCGCGAGGAACGCGCAGTCCCTAGTGCTGCGCCAACTCGCCCAGCAGCGCCACCAAGCCCATGCCTAAAAACAACCACGCCACTTGGGCGGCAGTTTGCGCGGGGCTCAAGCGCTTTTGCAATTGCGGAATCAAGTCGGCCAACGCCACATAAATAAAGCTGCTGGCCGCCACCACCAAAAAGTACGGCAGGTACTCGTGCATGGCGCCCACCAGCAAATACCCGACCAGTCCGCCAATCGCCGTCACACCGCCGGCCAGTGAGAGCTTGAACAACGCCGCACGCGGTGTGGCCAAGGTTTGACGCAGCACCACCAAGTCGCCCACATGGTGGGGCACCTCATGGGCCATCACCGCCACTGCAGACGCCAAGCCCAAACGCCAATCGGCCACAAAAGCGGCGGCAATCAAAATGCCATCGCCAAACGCATGCACGCTGTCGCCCAACAGCACCGCCCAACCTCCGCCGTGGGCGTGGTGGTGGTGCCCAGAGTCATGCGCTGCGTGGGCATGTGTTGTGTGTGCATGCACATGGCCATGGTGTGCATCGTGGTGGTCATGGCTGTGCACCGCATCGTGGGACTCAACTTGGTGGTGTTCATGTCCGTGGTGCCACAACTCGGCTTTGTCGAGCAAAAAGAAAAACACCAGCCCCACCAACAAGACAGCAAACAAGGCCTGGGCCGACACGCCAGCCGACACCGACTGCTCGAACGCCTCTGGCAACAAACGCATAAAGGCTGTGGCAAGCAAAGCGCCGGCCGCCAAGCTCAGCAAATGTTGGGTAAACCGAGAGAGCAAGGCATAAGCCAGCAAAGCAGCCAGCCACACACTGCCGATGCCAGCGACCAGGGTACCGACCAAGATAGAAAACAAAGTCATGGCTGAATCATAGGGCGTGGCTCAATGCGCCTCGTCCCAATTGCGCCCTACACCTACTTCCGCCAGCAAGGGCACTTTGAGCTGCGCCACCTCGGCCATCCAACGCGGCACTTCGGTCTTGAGCCAGTCCACCTCTGACTCGGGCACCTCAAACACCAGTTCATCGTGCACCTGCATGATGACTTTGATCGAACGGTGTTGGGCGTCGAGTTCTTGTTGGACCTTGACCATACTGAGCTTGATCAGGTCGGCCGCAGTGCCTTGCATGGGTGCGTTGATGGCGGCGCGCTCTGCCCCTGCACGGCGCGGCCCGTTGGGACTGTTGATTTCAGGCAAGTACAAGCGACGGCCAAACACGGTTTCCACATAGCCCTGTGCTTTGGCTTGGGCGCGGGTGTCGTCCATGTAGCGTTTGACACCGGCAAAACGTTCAAAGTAGCGGGTGATGTAGTTTTTAGCAGCGGTGTTGTCGATGCCCAGTGCCTTGGCCAAACCAAAGGCACTCATACCGTAGATCAAGCCAAAGTTGATGACTTTGGCATAGCGGCGTTGCTCGGTGCTCACTTGATCGACCGCCACGCCAAACACCTCGGCAGCAGTGGCACGGTGCACATCCAAGCCTTCATGAAAGGCTTTGACCAAGGCCTCGTCGTCGCTCAAATGCGCCATGATGCGCAGCTCGATTTGGCTGTAGTCGGCGCTGGCAATCACGCTGCCCGCTGGGGCCACGAAGGCTTCGCGCACTTTGCGACCTTCTGCGGTGCGGATGGGGATGTTCTGCAAATTGGGGTCGTTGCTGGACAAGCGCCCGGTCACGGCCACGGCTTGCGCGTAATGGGTGTGCACACGCCCAGTGCGCGGCAACGCCATCTGCGCCAACTTGTCGGTGTAGGTGCCTTTGAGCTTGCTCAAGGAGCGGTGCTCCAAAATCTTGGCAGGCAATGGGTAGTCTTCGGCCAGTTTCTCCAACACCTCTTCGTCGGTGCTGCGTGCCCCTGTGGCGGTTTTTTTGATGACCGGCAAGCCCAGTTTGTCAAAGAAGATCTCGCCCAACTGCTTGGGGCTGGCCAAGTTGAAGGGCTGGCCCGCGATCTCATAGGCCTCGGACTCCAGTTGCACGATGCGCTGGCCCAGGGTGTGGCTTTGCGCGGCCAGGGTGGGTCCGTCGATCAACACGCCGTTGCGCTCAATGCGGTAGAGCGCTTCACTGCTGGCGATCTCTAGCTCGTAGACGAAGCGCAGCTTGTCGTCGGCTTGCAAACGCGGCCACAGGGCCTGGTGCACTTCCAACGTCATGTCAGAGTCTTCGCACGAGTACTCGGTGGCTCGCGCCACATCCACTTGGGCAAACGGAATTTGGTGTGCGCCTTTGCCGCACAGGTCTTCATAACTCAAGCCTTTGCGGCCCACATGACGCTCGGCCAAGCTGGCCAAACCGTGCGGTTTGTGCACTTCCAGCACATAACTTTGAAGCATGGTGTCGTGCACATAGCCCTGCACCTCGATGCCGTGGTTGGCCATGACATGGCGGTCGTACTTGATGTGCTGACCCAGCTTTTTGGCAGCAGGGTTTTCAAACCAAGGTTTGAGTTTGGCCAGCACCTGGGCAAGAGGCAACTGTGTGGGTGCATCACCGTAGCTGTGTGCCAGCGGGATGTAGCAGGCCGCTCCCGCTTGCACCGAAAAGCTCAAGCCCACCACCTCGGCGCGCATGGCGTCCAGCGAGGTGGTTTCGGTGTCAAACGCCACCAAGTCCGCCGCTTGAATTTGTTTGAACCATGCGTCAAACGCTTCCCAAGTGAGCACGCAGTCATAGGTCTTGGTGGTGACTTGTGAGGGTATGGGCGCTGGCTCGTCAAACAGACCGAGGCTGCCACCTGGCGGCTGATCGCCTGCGCCCGGGGCGTGCGTGTCTGCCGCACTTGCTGCAGGGCTGCCCAGGGCCTCGCCCATCGCACGGGCCAGACCTTTGAAGCCGTAGGTTTCGTAAAAGGCTTTGAGCGCAGGTTTGTCGGGCTCGGCCAAATGCAGGGCGTCCAGCGCAGGCAAGCCCAGCACATGCTCAGACAAATCACAGTCGGTTTTCATGGTCACCAACTGACGACCCGTAACCAACCACTCACGGGCTTGGCGCAAGTTCTCACCCGCCACCCCTTTGATGGCATCGGCGTTTTGCAGCAAGGCGTCGAGCGAGCCGTATTCCATCAACCACTTGGCGGCTGTTTTGGGGCCGACCTTGGGCACGCCGGGCACGTTGTCCACGGTGTCGCCCACCAAGGTTTGAAAGTCGATCATCAAACTCGGCGGCACGCCGAACTCGGCCGTCACGCCCGCCACGTCGCGTTTTTTGCCGTTCATGGTGTCCATGATGGTGATGTGTTCGTTCACCAACTGGCTCAGGTCTTTGTCACCACTCGACACCACCACCGTCATGCCCTGCTCGGCCGCCGTCACCGCCAAGGTGGCGATCACGTCATCGGCTTCCACACCCGGGACATCGAGCACGGTCCAGCCCAGCATGCGCACCATCTGGTGAATGGGCTCAATTTGGCTGCGCAAGTCGTCTGGCATGGGCGAACGATGCGCTTTGTAATCGGGATACATGACGTCGCGAAAGGTCGGGCCCTTGGCATCAAACACGCACGCAGCCCATTGGGTCGGCACTTCTTTGCGCAGTGCCTGCATCATGTTGATCATGCCGCGAATGGCCCCGGTGGCGGCACTGGTGGGGTCACCCGGCACAGCACGCAAGTCGGGCATGGCGTGGAAAGCACGGTAGAGGTAGCTGGAGCCGTCGACCAGCAGCAAGGTCTTGTTTTCTGACATGCCGCGATTGTGCCGTGCCCATGGCCTGTTGTTGGCGTCCAGCGGGGCCCCGCAAGGGCGACCACTACAATTGAGGCACTTTTCACCCACCACCGCGTCATGGCTGTTTTCACCGAAGTTTCTGAGTCCACTGCACAAGATCTGCTGACACAACTCAAGCTGGGTGAATTGGTCGAACTCAAAGGCATCCAAGGCGGGATTGAAAACACCAATTACTTCCTCACCAGCAGTGTGGGCGCCTATGTGCTGACCCTGTTTGAGAGGCTCACCCACGCTCAGTTGCCGTTTTATCTGTATCTGATGAAACATTTGGCGCAGAACGGTATCCCGGTGCCTGACCCCGTATCGGATCGCCATGGCGACCTCTTATTGACCGTGCAAGACAAGCCGGCCGCAGTGGTGAACCGCTTGCGAGGACACAGCGAACTGAGTCCCACGCCAGCCCACTGCGCGGCGGTCGGGCAGATGCTGGCCCGCATGCATTTGGCAGGCAGTGACTTTGCCCGCGCACAACCCAATTTGCGTGGCTTGGACTGGTGGACACAAACGATTCCTGTGGTGCTGCCATTTCTCGACACTGCCGCATCCGAGTTGATTCAATCCGAGTTGGCCTACCAACACCACATCGCCGCATCCTCTGCTTACACCGCCTTGCCGCGTGGCCCTGTGCATGCCGACTTGTTCCGCGACAACGTGATGTTTGACGGCACGGCAGAGTCGCCCGAGTTGACTGGATTTTTTGATTTTTATTTTGCCGGCGTGGACACCTGGTTGTTTGATTTGAGCGTGTGCATCAACGATTGGTGCATTGACCATGAGGCGTCCACCCCTTGCCGCCACAACCCCCACAAAATGCAAGCCTTGATCAATGCCTACCAGTCGGTGCGCCCCTTGACAGCGCCCGAGCGCCAGTTGTTCAACGCCACCTTGCGAGCAGGTGCTTTGCGGTTTTGGGTCTCGCGCTTGTGGGATTTTCATTTGCCACGCGAAGCGAGCATGCTGCAAGCCCATGATCCCAGCCACTTCGAGCGCCTGTTGCGCGAACGTGTGACCCAACCCATCCACCTGTGACCATGAAACTGCACGTTGTCCCCGCACGCACCGGCGCCCTTTGGGTTCGTCAAGGCATCCGCACCTTCTGGAAACAACCGATCGCTTTGAGCGGCTTGTTTTTCATGTTCATGGCCCTGATGTCGGTGTCTTCTTTGGTACCGGTGGTTGGCAGCTTTGCTGCGTTGATGCTCTTGCCAGCAGCCTCATTGGGCCTGATGGCGGCCACCCGAGAAGTGGATTTGGGCAAATTCCCCATGCCCATGATTTTGATGAGCGGCTTTCGCGCTGGTCAAGAACGCAAGCGTGACATGCTGCTGTTGGGCTTGCTGTATGCGCTGGGATTTGTGGGGGTGATGGGTCTGTCGATGTTGGTCGATGGCGGGGACTTTGCCAAACTTTATTTGGTCGGAGGCGCACTCGACAAAGACACCCTGATGACGCCAGAGTTTCAAAACGCCATGTGGTTGTCGATGCTCTTGTACCTGCCTTTGTCGGCCGTGTTTTGGCACGCACCAGCCCTGGTGCATTGGCACGGCGTACCTGCCCTCAAGAGTTTGTTTTTCAGCACCGTGGCCTGCTTGAGCAACTGGCGGGCGTTTTTGGTGTTTGGGCTCTTGTGGTCATTTGTTTTTCTGCTCACCGCCTTGGTGATCACGCTGATCTCCAGCCTGATGGGCGACAGCGAATTTGCATCACTGGCTCTGCTGCCCGCCATGCTGATGTTGGCCGCCATGTTTTTTTGCTCAACCTACTACAGCTTTCGCGACAGCTTTGTGTCCGACGTGATCTACGCCTGAGCTGAGGCGTTACACCTGCGTGAGTTTGGCCACGCTCAGCGCCAGCCACTTGATACCGTGACGACCAAACTTCACCTGGGCGCGGGCATCGTCGCCCAAGCCCTCCAAGCTGATCACCGTGCCCTCACCGAACTTGGTGTGAAACACCTGCACACCGCTGCGCACCCAGGCATTGGGCCCGCTGGTGGGTGCAGCACGTTGCACCACGGGCGCTGCCGCCGTGGCGGCCCCACCGCCCCAGGGATTGTTTTGCCAGGCCGGGTTTTGCCACGCATCACGCCTTGACGTTTGAGGATCGGCAAAGGCTGAGCGTGCGGGCGTGATCCACTTCAGGGTGTGTTCGGGCAACTCTTCAAAGAAACGGCTCTTGATGTTGTAGCGGGTTTGACCATGCAGCATGCGGGTTTGCGAATGGCTGAGGTACAGGCGCCTGCGCGCTCTTGTGATGGCCACGTACATCAAACGACGTTCTTCTTCCAGTCCGTCGTAGTCGTTCATCGAGTTCTCATGGGGGAACAAGCCCTCTTCCATGCCGGTGATGAACACGCAGTCAAACTCCAAACCTTTGGAGGCATGCACCGTCATCAGTTGCACCGCATCTTGGCCCGCCTGGGCTTGGTTGTCGCCCGACTCCAGCGCGGCATGGGTCAAAAAGGCGGCCAAGGGCGACATGGTTTCGCCGGTGTCAGGGTTGATCATTTGGCCGTCCACCGGCAATGCCACCGCCTCACGGCCAAAGCCCTCTTGGGTCACAAAGCTCTCGGCCGCATTGACCAGTTCAGCCAAGTTCTCCAGCCGGTCGGCGCCTTCACGCTCGGCCTTGTAATGCTCGGTCAAGCCCGAGTGGTCCAACAGCAACTCAATGATTTGGCGCAAGGTCTGGCCTTGGGTCTGCTCACGCAGCACATCCAGCTTGGCCACAAAGGCGCTCAGGTTGGCGCCGGCTTTGCCGGAGACCGCGCTCACCGCGTCATGCATGGCGCAGCCCATGGCTCGCGCAGCGTCTTGCAATTGCTCAATGCTGCGTGCCCCAATGCCACGCGGTGGGAAGTTGACCACCCTCATAAAGCTGGTGTCGTCACGCGGGTTCTCCAACAAACGCAAATAGGCCAGCGCGTGTTTGATTTCGGCGCGCTCAAAAAAGCGCAAGCCGCCATACACCCGGTATGGCATGGCCGCATTGAAGAGCGCGGTTTCAATCACCCGGCTTTGCGCGTTGCTGCGGTAGAGCACCGCAATTTCATGACGATGCGCCACACCTTGGCTGCCATCCCCGTTTTGCCCATCGCGCAGCAATTGCTTCATCTCGTCGACCATCCACTGCGCTTCGGCAAAGTCGGTGGGTGACTCGTAGATGCGCACTGGCTCACCGGCACCTTGGGTGGTGTGCAAGTTTTTGCCAAGCCGAGTTTTGTTGTGGCTGATCAGGTGGTTGGCGCTGTCCAAGATGTTGCTGAAGCTGCGGTAGTTTTGCTCCAGCTTGATCTGGTGCTGCACCTGGTACTCGCGCACAAAGTCGGCCATATTGCCCACGCGTGCGCCACGGAAGGCGTAAATGCTTTGGTCGTCGTCACCCACCGCAAAGACGGCTCCACCGCCTTGCCCCACAGGCCCCGCGAGTTGTTTGATCCAGGCGTATTGCAGCTTGTTGGTGTCTTGAAACTCGTCGATCAAGATGTGCTGAAAGCGACGGCGGTAGTGCTCACGCACGGCATCGTTGTCGCGCAACAGCTCGTAGGAACGCAACATCAGCTCACCAAAGTCGACCACGCCTTCGCGCTGGCACTGGGCTTCGTACAAGTCGTAGAGTTCTACTTTTTTACGGGTTTCCTCGTCGCGCACTTCAACGTCTTTGGCGCGCAAGCCGTCTTCTTTGCAACCCGCGATGAACCACATGGTTTGCTTGGGTGGAAACCGTTCTTCGTCCACATTGAACTGCTTGCTCAGACGCTTGATGGCGCTGAGCTGGTCCTGGGTGTCCAAGATTTGAAACGTCTGTGGCAAATTCGCCAGCTTCCAATGGGCACGCAAAAAGCGGTTGCACAAGCCGTGGAAGGTGCCCACCCACATGCCCCGCACATTGACGGGCAGCATGGAGGTCAAACGCGTGAGCATTTCTTTGGCAGCTTTGTTGGTGAAAGTCACCGCCAACACGCCACCGGGAGACATTTGCCCCGTTTGTAACAACCAAGCAATGCGGGTGGTGAGCACCCGCGTTTTACCCGAGCCTGCACCGGCCAGGATCAACGCGTGTTCGGGTGGCAAGGTGACCGCCGAAGATTGCTCTGGATTGAGGCCTTGCAGCAGAGGGGGCGTGTTGGAGGTGGCCAAGGCCGATTGGGTGTCAAACCCGGATGGAAAATGCATGGCGTTGATTTTAGAGAGGTCCACGCCAAGCACTGCTAAAATCAGCCACCGGGCCCAAGATTCTTGCGCTCGGTTTTTTTTGGACTGCCCTGGTGCGTCAGAAAAGCCGGCCAAGCCAAGCGCTCAATCTTCGAACGTTTTTTTCTGGAGCTTGGGATATGGAAATTTTTGATTACGACAACATCTTGTTGTTGCCACGCAAGTGCCGCGTGGAAAGCCGCTCAGAGTGCGATGCGGGTGTGGAATTGGGTGGACGCAAATTCCGCCTGCCCGTCGTGCCAGCCAACATGAAAACC
>CAITHK010000233.1 GCA_903892175.1 uncultured Burkholderiales bacterium
CAAGCCAAAATTCCCAGCGGCCAGCTGATGACCCAGCCTTTGATGGAGCTGACCAACGGCAACACCATGCTGCTGGACGACTTGTTAGGCACGGGCTATGCCGTGGTGCAATGGGCTAATGCGCCAGATTTGCCATTGCCTGTGGGCATGCAAGCGCGCGTGGTGCGCGTCGTGCGGCATGCGGATGATTTTTTGCCGACCACCATCGCCACATACCCGCTGTGCGTGCGTGATGTGCAGCACGAACTCGCCGCAGTGCTCGACAGCGCCCTAGCGCAGGCCGTGGTGCTCAGGCCCGACCGCTATGTCATGGCGTATGTGGGACAGGATGTTGCGCAAGCCTGTGGCACCATCGCGCAAGTTTTTTATTCTGTCTACCCCTCGCAGGCTTGAACACCATGTCTTTGCCAAGTTTCTCACGCACCCTCGTGTGCGCTGCCTTGTGTCTTGTCACCCTCTCAGCGCCGGTGGCCTGGGCACAAGCGCCCTACCCCAACCGCGCCATCAAGTTAGTGTCGCCCATCCCACCCGGTGGTGCACCTGATTTGATTGCACGCGCCATTGGCTACAAGCTCTCCACAGGCCTCAACCAAGCGGTGGTGATTGACACCAAGGTCGGCTCCAACGGCAACATTGCCGCGGAATTTGTGGCACGAGCCCCGGCCGATGGCTACACCCTGCTGGTGGGCATGGACAGCTTGTTCGTCATCAACCCCTACCTCTACGCCAAGGGTGCGGTCGATGTGAACAAAGAACTCATCCCCATCGCCTCGCTGGGCAGCAACCAGTTTGTGCTGTCGGTCAACGCGGCCTTGCCTGTGAAAACACTGCCCGAATTTGTGGCCTATGTGAAAAAGACCTCGCCCCCACCCGCCTACGCCTCTGGCGGCAACGGCAGCCAGCACCACTTGACGATGGAGATGCTCAAAGCCCGCGCGGGCATGGATCTGCTGCACGTGCCCTACAAAGGCGGCGCGCCTGCCACCACCGCCACCATTGGTGGCGAGACCATCGCCATGTTCTCGGGCACCTCCAACGCCGCCCTTATCAAGGCGGGCAAGCTCAAGGCCATTGCGGTCAGCAGCGCGCAACGCCTCAAAGAAATGCCCGAGGTGCCCACCATCGCCGAGACCTACCCCGGTTTTGACAACAGCATTTGGATTGGCCTGTTCGCCCCCGCAGGCACACCCGACGCGGTGGTGCAACGCTTGCGGGCCGAAGTGGCCAAGGCCTTGCACGCGAGTGATCTGGTGGAAGCGTTCGACAAAGCGGGGGGCATTGAACCGATGATCACCACCCCCGAAGAACTGCAAGCGAGAATTAAACGCGACCAAGCCAAATACAGCAAGATCATCCGCGATCTGAGCATCAAACCAGACTGAGCTCTACGCATACCCCAACCCTCACACCCATTTGTCAGCTAACTTTTTTCACGGAGCCTCTTTTGTCCAATCTCAATCTTTCCATTGCCGTCGGCGACTACGACCATGTGCGCGACCTCATGTCTGGACGCGTGCGCGCCGAAGGCATCGACATCACCCCCATCCATGTGCCGGTGGAAGAAATGTTTTTTCGCTTCACCAAGTTTCAAGAATGGGATGTGTCGGAGATGTCATTTGCCAAGGCCATCTCGCTGGTCTCTCACAGCGACCCCTGGCTGGTGTTGGTGCCAGTGTTTCCGTCACGGGCGTTTCGCCACTCGTCCATCTATGTGCGCAAAGACCGCCACATCCAAACCCCGGGGGACCTGGCCGGCAAAAAAGTAGGCGTGCCTGAATGGGCACAAACCGCAGCCATTTACTCGCGCGGCATGTTGGCCCACGAGTACGGTGTGGACCTCAACAGCATCGACTGGTACCAAGCCGGGGTGAACGATGCGGGCCGTCGCGAAAAAGTGGCTTTGCAACTGCCCCCAGGTCTGCGCTACACGCCCATGCCCCACACCTCGCTGTCTGAGATGCTGCTCAACGGCACGCTGGACGCGGCCCTCAGCGCGCGCCCACCCAGCGCGTTTGTTAACCACCCTGAGTTGGTGGAACGCCTAATTCCCAACTACCGCGAAGTCGAGATGGCGTATTGGCAAAAGACGCAGATCTTCCCCATCATGCATGTCATGGCCATCAAGCGCGAGGTGTACGAGAAGAACCGCTGGATCGCCACCAACTTGCTCAAAGGCTTTGAAGAAGCCAAAACCCGCAGCCTGCACCGTGCCGCTGACATCACCGCCTCGTCCTACCCCCTGCCCTGGGTGGCCGACTATGCTGCGCAGTCGCAAGCCATCATGGGCGAGGACTTCTGGCCCTATGGCATCCAGGGCAACCGCTCGACGCTGGAGGCCTTCAGCCAGTATGCTTGGGAGCAAGGCATCACCACCCGCCACCTCAAACTGGAAGACATCTTTGTCAAAGAAGTCCAAGACAGCGTGAAGGTCTGAGCATGAACACACACCGTACTTACCGTTATTACGACTTGATCGTGGCCGCGTTTGTCACGGTGTTGCTGTGCGCCAACCTGATTGGTGCGGGCAAAGTGGCCCAGGTGGATTTGCCACTGGTGGGCACCTTGGTGTTTGGTGCCGGGGTGCTGTTTTTTCCGATCTCGTATTTCTTTGGCGATATCTTGACCGAGGTCTATGGCTACGCGCACGACCGTCGCGCGGTGTGGTGCGGCTTTGGCGCCTTGGCCTTTGCCGCCTTGATGGCCTTTGTCGTCACCGCGCTGCCTGCCGCACCGGGTGACTACAACAGCCAGTTGCAATCGGCCTTGCAGGTGGTGTTTGGCAACACCTGGCGCATCGTGATGGGCTCCATTGTGGCGTTTTGGGCCGGCAGCCTGGTCAACAGCTTTGTGTTGGCCAAACTCAAAATCATGACCGCAGGCAAGCACTTGTGGGTGCGCACCATCGGCTCGACCATGGCGGGTGAGTTGGTCGATTCGTCGCTGTTTTACATGCTGGCCTTCTACGCCATTTGGCCCACCGAACAGGTGATTCAAGTGGCCATCACCCAGTACATCTTGAAAACCAGCTGGGAAGTGCTGGCCACGCCCATGACCTACCGCATCGTGGCGTTTTTAAAGCGCAAAGAAAACGAAGACTTCTACGACACCGACACCAACTTCACGCCGTTCAAGGTGTCGCTCTGAATAAAAAGCGACCCCGAGTCACCTCAGGGTCGCCATGAATTGCGCGCTGGACTTGGTATCAGTCCAAGCTGATGTTTTTGCGCTTGATCAATTGCTCGTAGGTCTTGCCCTTTGCGTCTGAGTTTTTGCGAATCTCGTCGGGCGACCAGCTCAAAGCTTCAAAACCGAAGGTGTTGAAACGTGCTTTGACTTCAGGATCAGCCAACACTTTGATCACATCGGCGTTGATCTTGGCCTTGAGGTCATTGGGCAAACCCTTGGGCGAGAGCAAGGTCACAAACGAATTGACCTCAAACCCGGCAGGACCTCCCGACTCGGCCATGGTGGGCACCTCAGGCATTTGCGGCAAGCGCTTGGGGGCCGCCACCGCGATGTAGCGGATCTTGCCCGCCTTGAACAAACCTTGGCTGGAAGGAATGCTGCCAAACGACCACTGCACATCGCTGGAGCCCACTGATGTGAAGAGCTGAGACATTTCACGAAACGCCACGTGCGTCATCTCGGTGCCGGTCAGCAACTCCAACTCCTCGCCGCCCAAGTGGCCCGGACTGCCAATGCCCCATGAACCGTAGTTCACTTTGGTGGGCTCGGCTTTGGCCGCAGCCACCAGGTCTTTCATGTTTTGCCACTTGGAGTCGGTGGCCACTGCCAAAAAGAACGGCGTTTTAAACAAAGCCGCAACGGGGTCAAAGGCGTTGAAGGGCACAAAACCTTTGGACTTGTAGAGGTATGGCACAGCGCCAATGTGTTCGCTGTCGAGTTGCAGCAGGGTGTAGCCGTCTGCAGGCAAGCGCACCACCGAATCGATGGCGATGAAGCCACTGGCGCCGGGCCGGTTGATGATGAGCACAGGCTGGCCCCACAACTTGGAGAGCTTGTCGCTTACCTGACGCAACACCGCATCGGGGCCGCTGCCAGCGGGGAAAGGCGTGGCGATGGTCACTGGCTTGTTAGGGTAAGTGGCTGCAGTTTGGGCCCAAGCACCCAAGCTCGCGGTGATCAACGAAGCAGTCAAACAAACGAGGCGCGTAACACGCACAGGAGAAAACAAAGACATGTGTGAAATCCTTGATGCAATAAACAAATTCAAAGAAGCGGTTAGAGCTTAACCGCCTCTGCGGGGCCCAAGCGGTTGGCGCTTTATGCGGCGTCAGGCTGTTGCATGGGTGCTGCTTTTTGGAAAACCTCCAACTGCATGCACGCGGCGTCGACCCCCGCAATCAGCGGCCATTGGGTCATGTCCACTTTGAAGCGACGCGCACTCTCGACCTGCGGCACCAAGTACACATCGGCCAGCGTGGGGCTGTCACCAAAGCAGAAACGACCGCGTTGGGTGTCGGCTTTGAGCAAGGCTTCGAGGGCGTCAAAGCCAGCAGAAATCCAGTTGGCACACCAGGTGTTGATGGCGGCTTCGTCGGCCTTGAACTGGTGACGCAAGTACTCCAACACACGGCGGTTGTTGAGCGGGTGGATGTCGCAGCCGACCATCGCTGCCAGGGCTCGCACATGGGCGCGCTGGTCAGCGTCTTGGGGCAGCAACGCGGGCGTGGGGTAACGCTCTTCCAGCCACTCGATGATGGCGGGCGACTGGATCAGCACCTGGTCGTCGTGCACCAACGCAGGCACCAGGCCCTGTGGGTTGAGCGACTTGAAGGCCTCTTTCAAATGCTCTTCGGTGCGCAAGTCCACCGCGATGTACTCAGCGCTCAAGCCCTTGAGGTTCAAGGCAATGCGCAGACGGTGCGAGGTGCCACTGCGAAAAAAGTTGTAAAGCTTCATGGGGCCCTCACTCGGCCGCTGCAATGTTCAACGCCACCTCGCCCACACCGGCCACATGGCCTTCGATGCGGTCGCCTGCCACCACGGGGCCCACGCCTTCGGGGGTGCCGGTGTAAATCAGATCGCCGGGTTGCAGGTGGTAGAACAAGGACAAGTCGGCAATGATTTCGCGAATGCCCCAAATCAGCTTGTTCACGTCCGAGTGTTGCTTGGTCTGGCCATTCACGGTCAACGCAATTTCGCCGCCCTCGATCACCACCTCGGGCATGGGCACCACCTCGCTGCACACCGAGGACTGCTCCACGTCTTTGCCCAAGTCCCAAGGACGGCCTTTTTCTCGAGCGACCAGTTGCAGGTCACGGCGTGTCATGTCCAAGCCCGTGGCGTAGCCATAAATCAAGGTGTGGGCGTCTTCGGCTTTCACACGAAATCCCGCTTTGCCCACCACCAAGACCAACTCCATTTCAAAGTGGTAGTTCTGGGTTTCAGGCGGGTAGGCGATGGTCGCACCCGAGTGCACCAAGGTTTGCGGTGCCTTGGTGAAATAAAACGGACGCTCCACCGACTTGTCCACGGGCTTTCCCATTTCCACTGCATGGGCGTGGTAGTTGCGGCCTACAAAGAACAAGCGGTTGATCGGCAAACGCTCGGTCTTGCCACGCACGGGCAAAGATTCAACAGCGGGCGGGTTCCAGAGGTAAGTGGTTTGTGTCATGAGAGCTTTCTAAAAAGTGAATGCGGGGCACACCCTCGTGGCCCCGCAGAAAAGGAAAGGGTCCAGCGGATTAGCCGCGGTTTTCGTACACACCCAATTTGCGATGCAAGGGCGACTCGTCGGCCATGAACACAAAGGTGGGCTTGTCTGCGTGGCGGTTGGTCAAGGTCACGGCGGTGTAGCCCGGTGCGCAACAGGTGTCGGCCTCGGTGAGTGTGAAAGTTTGATCTTCGATGGCGATCTCGGCGCCGCCTTCGATGACGTGGAACACGCACGCAGGCGATCGGGCAGGCAAACGCAAGGTTTGGCCGGGGCGCAGCATCAGGGCGTAAAAGCCCAAAATGTTTTCAGCGTCTTCACCCGTTTCAGGGTTCACATAGGTCAGCTGCACCGCTTCTTGCTGGGGCAAGTCCTCACCCATGGCCAGCAAGGCAGCGCGTGCCTCGGCCCAGGGGTAACGCAGCATGGGGTATGGCTTGGATGAGCGCTCAAACACCGGCGTGGGCAACATGCCGCCACGGGCGTATTGGCGATCGCCCCGGCCCGCATGAATAGTTTGCGGTTCACCATTGACGTGGTAGGAGGTCTCCATGTAATAGACCAGCGGCAAATCCAGCACGTCCAACCACACCACGGGTTGGTCGCCGTCGTGGCCGTGTTCGTGCCACAAGCCAGTCGGAGTCAAGATCAGGTCGCCACGGCTCATGGGACATTTCTCACCGTCCACCGTGGTGTAGGCACCCTCGCCTTCCACAATCATGCGCACGGCGTTGGGCGTGTGGCGGTGTGACGGCGCCCACTCACCGGGCAACAACAGTTGCATCCCTAAGTACATGGCGGCACTGGCTTGCATTTTTTCCAAACCGTGGCCGGGGTTGGCCAGCACCAGCACACGGCGCTCGGCTTTTTCAATCGGCGTCAACTCACCGGCTTTGAGCAGCAAAGGCTTGATGGTCTGGTAGGCCCACAACGTGGCGCGGGTATTGGGACGCGGCTTGCCCGGTGGCAACACGCCGCGCAAACTGGGCCACAAAGGCACCAGGTTGTGGCTGGTCAGCTCAACACGGTAGTCGGCGGGCAGGTCTTCGAGTTTTCCAAGATCGTTCATGAATCTTCCAATCTGAGTGACGTTGATCAGTTTGAGGCCGCAGACAGGCAGTTGTCCACGTTCCAGCCATACAGCCATTCCACCGCATCATAGAAGCGCTCTGGGGTACGGCCTCGCCACAAGTCATTGCGCACCAAACGCTCCACACCTTTGGCGTGGTAAAGACGGCCCATCTCGCGGCCCGACAACACGATGCGTGCGGTGCGGGCCACTCGGGCACGTTGGTACAAATCAAAGGCTTTGACAAAGTCGTTGTCGTTGACCCGCAATGCCTCACCCAGCGTCACCGCATCTTCAATCGCCATGCACGCGCCTTGCGCCATGTACTGCGTGGTGGGGTGGGCGGCGTCGCCCAACAAGGTGACGCGACCAAACGACCACTGGCCAATCGGCTCGCGGTCGGCCGTCGCCCAGCGACGCCAGCTCTTGGGCAAGTCGATCAACTGACGGGCTTTGGGGCAAATGCCTTGGAAGTAACTTTGCACCTCTTCTTTGCTGCCATCGGTCACGCCCCACTCTTCTTGCTGGCGGCTGTGAAAGGTCACCACCACGTTGTATTGCTCGCCACCGCGCAAGGGGTAATGCACCAAGTGGCAGTTCGGCCCCACCCAAATGCTGGCCGCGTTCCACTGCAAATCCACAGGGAAGTCTTTCTTGTCGACCACGGCGCGGTAGACCACATGGCCGGTGATGCGCGCAGGGTCGTTCACGAACTGGGCGCGCACGACCGACTTCACGCCATCGGAGCCGATCAGTGCCATGCCCTTGTGGGCGTTGCCATGTTGGTCATGTACCGTCACACTGTGTTCGTCTTGCTCGATGCGCTCCACGCGGGTCGAAGTCAACACTTGCACCTTGCCAGTCTCTTGCGCCCCCTCGTACAACGAGGTGTGCACGTCCATGCGGTGGATCACGGCGTAAGGGTTGCCAAACCGCTTAATGAAGGCTTCACCCGTGGGGATCTTGCCCACCTGGTATTCGTCGATCGCGTCGTGCATCACCATGTAATCGGTGTAGACCGCACGGCCACGGGCTTTTTCACCCACGCCCAAGGCGTCAAACGCGTGAAAAGCATTGGGCCCCAACTGGATGCCAGCCCCGATCTCGCCAATCTCAGGCGCTTGCTCCAGCACTTTGACCTGAAAGCCTTGGCGTGTCAGCGCCAAAGCGGCAGCCAACCCCCCAATGCCGCCACCGGCCACCAGCACAGGCAAGCTTTGCGTTGTGTTGCTCATGTTGAACCCTTTTGAAAATATTCAGTATGCGTACTAATAGTGTAGCAAGGCATCCCTCGCAATCCACAGACCGGAGATACGGACTAACCCTTGATCCGCAAAAAAGCAAGAGGCTCAGGGTTGGGTGGGGGTTTCATGCGAGGTGGGGTCGGGGTCAGGGTTGGGGTCGCTGGACCCAAACATCTCACGCAAAGCGTGTTGTTCTTCGTCGCTGAGTTCGTAGCTCTTGGTCGCCCCCCCCGTGGGGCTGGTTTGTGCTTGGGCGATGTGCATGAAGATGCGCGCTGCCATCTCTGCATTCATGATCGCCAAGTCTTGTTTGCTGATGTCAGCCATGGCCTTGCGCGTCGGTCACGCCCGCAGTGAAGGGGTGGTTGGCGGTGGCGAGGCCTTCACCATTTGGCGAGACTCAACGTCAAACAACACGTCGTTGAAGTGCACACTCACACTGCGCTTGTGGCTGCCTTCCACGGCCTCAAACGGGTCCAAACCCAAGACGCCGATCATGTAGTAATTGAGGGCTTCCATGAACCCCACAAAAGAACTGTTGCCAGCCTCAAACTCTGGCGCCACCATCGACCACTTGCCATCCACCGATTCGTCTTTGATCACCTGCACGCTGCAAGTTCGGCTTTTGTAAAAACAGCCGTACTGCTCCAACTGGTAGTGCAGCAGCCCCGAGAGCTGGCCATCTGCCTCGGGATAAAGATAGACAGCCTGAGGGTAAATTTTGAAGTAGTCCATCATCACTTCCATCGATTCTTTATTAATTTCATTTTAAATGAATTATTAGGTATTAATAACGAATTAATGAAAAATTTGAGGTCACCCCATCAAATCACATGGCCCGCATTGACGATGTTTTGGTCAATCAACAACTGGGCATAGACACCGGCTGTGGTGTAGTTGTAAGCCACCAAGGTGTGACCGCTGTAAGTGATGGCGGTGTTCGTGACCGATTTCGTCCAATCCGCCAAGCCAATGTTGACGACGTCCGTGGCGTCCCCCCACACCATCAGCTGGTGCATGGCCACACTCGCGCCCAACGGCGCACCGCTGGAGCTGCTGGTGTTGCCGCCGTTGAAGACGTTCATGCCCGTCATGTCCAACACATCACCCAGCCCCAACTTGAGTTGGTTACCCGTGCCTGCGCCATTCATACTGGCATCGACGGACAAGTCCACCACCTCGACCGAGTTCAGCCGCGAGGCCCCACCACCCACATTGCGGATGGCCGTCAAATCGACCAAGCCACCCAGGGTTGAGGCTGTACCACTGGCCAGTTGCACCACGTCAATGCCAGTGCCGCCATCGATGCGTGCCAACTGCGTGTTGTTACCGCCCGCGCCAAACGTGCTTTGCAAGGCTGTCACCATCGCTGCGCTGACCACAAAGGTGTCGTTGCCCGCACCGCCGTACAACACATCGGCACCCGTGGTGCCGCTGGAGATCAAGGTGTCGTCTCCCGAACTGCCGACCAGGGTTTGGTTGCCGCTGGAGGTCAAGGTGTGGTGACTCGATGTCGCCACTTGGTCCACCGCCGTTTGGGCAAAGGCACCCGTGGTGCTGCCAAAAATCACGTAACTGCGTCCGGCGTTTACGCCCG
>CAITHK010000234.1 GCA_903892175.1 uncultured Burkholderiales bacterium
AAAAAGCGCTTCCGCGTTCGTCCAGGTGGCACCGTCAAGCGCGGTCAAGCCTTCAAGCGTCACATCCTGACCAAGAAGACCACCAAGAACAAGCGTCACCTCCGCGGCTCAGTGGCTGTGCATGAGACCAACATGGGTCACATGGCACAAATGCTGCCAAAGACTGGCCTGTAATTAACTGACGAACAAGGAGAAAAAATATGCCTCGCGTTAAACGTGGTGTCACGGCCCGTGCCCGTCACAAAAAAGTTCTGGCTCTAGCCAAAGGTTTCCGCGGCCGCCGCGGTAATGTCTTTCGCATCGCTAAACAAGCGGTGATGAAGGCCGGTCAATACGCCTACCGTGACCGCCGCACCAAAAAGCGTGTGTTCCGCCAGTTGTGGATTGCCCGTATCAACGCCGCTGCACGTCAGTGCGGTCTGACGTACAGCCAGTTTGCCAACGGCCTGAAAAAGGCTGCGATCGAAATTGACCGCAAGATGTTGGCCGATTTGGCGGTGCACGACATGGCGGCATTCAGCCACATCGTGGACCAAGTCAAAGCCAAGCTGGCCGCTTGATGCCCGCTGAGGTCACGTTGCGGCTGAGCGCTATCGCAACACCGTAACGTACCCACCAGCCAAGGGATTGAAGCTGCAACCAGCTTCAATCCCTTTTTTGTTTCTTACTTTCGAATTCCTATGAACGAGTTGGACACTTTGGTCACCAGCGCGCAGGCCTTGTTTGCACAAAGCGCCTCCCCAGCGGATCTTGAAAACGCCAAGGCCCAGTTTCTGGGCAAGTCTGGCCGCATCACCGAGTTGATGAAGGGCATGGCCGCGTTGAGCGTGGAAGAAAAAAAATCACGTGGTGCAGTCATCAACGTGGCTAAACAAGCGATCGAAGCGGCCTTGAATGCACGTCGCCAAGCTTTGGCCGATGCCGAGCTGGAGACACAACTCAAAGCCGAAGCACTGGACGTCACCTTGCCTGGGCGTTCACGCATGAGCGGCGGTTTGCACCCCGTGTCATTGACGCTGGAGCGCATCGAAGCCATCTTTGGCTCCATGGGGTTTGATGTGGCTCAGGGCCCAGAGATCGAAACCGACTGGTTCAACTTCACAGCGCTCAACACCCCCCAAGATCACCCTGCGCGGTCCATGCACGACACCTTCTACGTGGAAGGTGGCAGCACTGACGCGCCCAACTTGTTGCGCACCCACACCAGCCCCATGCAAATTCGCCATGCGGTGCAACATGTCAAGCGCCACCAATCCTTGCTCGATGCTGGACAACGCATGCCTGAGATCCGGGTCATCGCACCAGGTCGGACTTACCGCGTGGACAGCGATGCCACTCACTCACCCATGTTTCACCAATGCGAAGGTCTGTGGGTGGGAGAGAACGTGAGTTTCAAAGACCTCAAGGTTGTCTTTACTGACTTTTACCGCACCTTTTTCGAAACCGACGACTTGGTGTTGCGTTTCCGTCCCAGCTTTTTTCCTTTCACCGAGCCCAGCGCCGAGGTAGATATTCAATTTGCAAGCGGCCCCTTGGCTGGGCGTTGGTTGGAGGTCGCGGGTTCTGGCGAAGTGCATCCCAACGTCATTCGCAACATGGGCCTCGATCCCGAGCGCTACATTGGCTTTGCCTTTGGCATGGGGACCGACCGCTTGACCATGCTGCGTTATGGCGTCAGCGACTTACGCCTCTTCTTTGACGGCGACATTCGCTTTTTGAGCCAGTTCCAGTAATTCGCCCACCGATACGAGATTCACCATGCAATTCCCCGAGTCCTGGTTGCGCGAATTTTGCAACCCCCCCCTGAACACCCAAGAGCTGGCCGACACCTTGACCATGGCTGGTCTGGAGGTTGAAGAACTTCAAACCGTCGCGCCACCTTTCACCGGCATCGTGGTGGGGGAAATCAAAGAAGCGGTGCAACACCCCGACGCCGATCGCTTGCGCGTGTGCCAGGTGGACATCGGGCAGGGCGGCTTGCTCAACATCGTGTGTGGTGCACCCAACGCGCGCGTGGGCATCAAAATCCCTTGCGCCACAGTAGGGGCTGAGTTGCCACCAGGCGAAGATGGCAAGCCGTTCAAAATCAAAGTGGGCAAACTGCGCGGCGTGGAAAGTCAAGGCATGTTGTGCTCCGCCAAAGAACTCCAAATTGCCGACGACCACGGCGGATTGTTGGAGTTGCCCGCGGATGCGCCCTTGGGCCAAAACATCCGCGAATACCTGCAACTCGATGACACACTGCTCACCCTCAAGCTCACGCCCAACTTGGCCCATTGCCTGAGCGTCTATGGCATTGCACGTGAACTCTCCGCTTTGACCGGTGTGCCTCTCAAACCGCAAAGTTTTCAAGCAGTCCCGGCCAGCAACAACGACCAACTCCAGGTCAAGGTCAGTGCCCCTGATTTGTGCGGTCGTTTCTCCGGTCGTGTGGTGCGTGGCGTCAACACCCAAGCCCAAACGCCTGCATGGATGGTTGATCGTCTGGCTCGTTGTGGCCAACGCAGCGTCAGCCCCTTGGTCGATATTTCGAACTACGTGATGTTTGAGTTGGGTCGTCCTTCGCATATTTTTGACCTCGACAAAATCCACGGAGGTCTCGACGTGCGTTGGGCCCAAGCAGGCGAGTCGCTCAAGCTCTTGAATGGCAACACCGTCACGCTCGACGACAAGGTAGGCGTCATTGCAGACGATGCCCAGGTCGAATCGCTGGCCGGCATCATGGGCGGCGACGCCACCGCCGTGAGTGACACCACGCACAACATCTACATTGAGGCCGCGTTCTGGTGGCCCTCGGCCATCACGGGCCGTTCACGCCGCTTCAACTTCAGCACTGACGCTGGGCATCGCTTCGAGCGCGGCGTGGATCCGCAGCTGACCGTCGAGCACATCGAGCGCATTACCCAGTTGGTGATCGATGTATGTGGCACTTCACAAACCACCGTCGGACCTGTTGTTGACCAGCAAGTCAACATGCCGCATGAAAAATCGGTCACCCTGCGCGTGGCACGTGCGGCCAAAGTCATTGGCATGCCTCTGCCCCAACAACGTGTGGTCGATGCCTTGCGCGGATTGGGCTTGTCCGTGACAGAAGGTGAAGGCACCGTCACCGTGCAAGTCCCGTCCTACCGTTTTGACTTGCAAATCGAAGAAGACTTGATCGAAGAAGTTGCACGCATGGTCGGCTACAACCACTTGCCCACCACACCGCCACTCGCCCCCATCACCGCCAAAGTGCGCCCAGAGTCGCAACGCAGCCCGCATGCTGTGCGCCGTCAATTGGCCGCTTTGGGTTACCAAGAAACCATCAACTTCAGTTTTGTCGAAGAGCGTTGGGAGCATGAGCTCGCTGGGAACGCCAACCCGATCAAATTGCTTAACCCCATCGCCAGTCAGATGAGCGTCATGCGCTCATCTTTGTTGGGATCTTTGCTCAACGTCGTCAAGTTCAACGTGGACCGCAAGGCCAGCCGCGTGCGCGTGTTCGAACTCGGTCGCGTGTTCAAAAAAGATCCGTCCGTCAAAGACACCGACACCACCGTGCAAGGCTTTGACCAACCCATGCATGTCGCAGGTGTCGTGTTTGGCAGCGTCTCACCCGCGCAGTGGGGCAGCAAAGAGCAGGGCATTGACTTCTTTGATGTCAAAGCCGATGTGCAAGCCTTGTTGGCGCCTGCGCAGCCTGAGTTTGAAGCGGCTGAGCATCCAGCCATGCATCCTGGGCGTTGCGCCAAGGTGTTGCTCCATGGCATGGTCGTGGGTCATATCGGCGAACTGCATCCGCGTTGGCGACAAAGCTGGGACTTGGTCCAAGCCCCTGTGATGTTCGAACTTCAGCTTGACGCCGTGTTGCAACGCCAAGTGCCTGTGTCTCAGCCTGTCGCACGTTTTCCAGCGGTGGAGCGCGACATCGCGGTGATCGTCAAAGAAAGCGTCACGCACGCCGCCCTCATGGCCGCCGTGCATGCTGCGCCCACACAAGGCTTGCTGCGTCAAGCGGTCTTGTTTGATGTGTACCGCCCGAAGGCTGACAGCGCAGGCGTGGCCTTGGATGAGAAAAGCTTGGCCGTGCGATTGACGCTCAACAGCGACGAAGCCACGCTGAACGAATCTCAAATTGACGGCGCGGTTCAAGCTGTGGTCGCACAGCTGACCCAGCAACTGGCCGCACGCCTTCGTGCTTGATGCGCGACGATTTAAAGTAAGACCCTTATGGAACTTTCCTTCGAGAGCCTCGAAACGCCAGCGCTGACCAAAGCCCAACTGGCCGAATTGCTGTTTGAGCAAATCGGCCTGAACAAGCGTGAGTCCAAGGACATGATCGATGCTTTTTTCGATCTCATCGCACAAAGTTTGGTCGATGGCACAGATGTCAAAATCTCCAGCTTTGGCAACTTTCAGATTCGCACCAAGGCCCCGCGTCCTGGTCGAAACCCTCGCACGGGTGAAGCCATTCCCATTGAGGCGCGTCGCGCCGTGACATTCCACGCCAGCCACAAGCTCAAAGAGCAAATTCAAGGCGACGCTCAGGCCAAAGTAGACCTCTGACGGACAGTTGGCGGGGGCCACTTTGGTTTTTTGCTCGGGAAACGAAAAAAATAGGCACAGCCAAGCCAATCTTCGTGTAACCTCTGCGCTCCCGATTACAAGCGCCTGATTTCATGGAGAAATCCCTCCTTCCTTCCATACCAGCCAAACGCTACTTCACCATCGGTGAAGTCAGCGACTTGTGCGGCGTCAAGCCGCACGTGCTGCGCTATTGGGAGCAGGAATTCACCCAACTGCGGCCGATGAAGCGACGTGGCAATCGCCGCTATTACCAGCACCATGAAGTGCTGATGATTCGCCGCATTCGCGACCTCTTGTACGACCAAGGCTTCACCATCAGTGGTGCGCGCAACAAGTTGCAAGAGTTGGTGCAATCCGAGCGCGAGCGTCGCCGTGCCACCTTGGATCTGTTGGATGGGGCTGATGCGATGGACGATGGGCTTGACCTCGCCGATCCTGAACATGACGCCGCACAAGATCTGATGACCGAATTTGAATTTCCTGCCACCGATGAAGGTATCCAAGTGCTTCGCAAAGAGTTGGTGCAAATTCGAGATCTTCTCTCAGAGACGGTCTGAGTCACGTTATAATTTACTTCTTCGGCGTGTAGCGCAGCCTGGTAGCGCACTTGCATGGGGTGCAAGGGGTCGCGAGTTCGAATCCCGCCACGCCGACCA
>CAITHK010000235.1 GCA_903892175.1 uncultured Burkholderiales bacterium
AAAGGAAGGGGCGGCACCAGAGAGTGTTAGCAGCGCGACTGGAGCAATGGTCTTAGTCACGCCTGAAAAGTTGTTTTCTTGAAACAGTTCACAGTTGCAAAAAATATTTCTGCGCAGCATTTGAAACCTGAATATAGAGTGTATCATTAGGAATCAAATTGAAGAGCGTCCTGATAATCTTCACCTTTTCAAGTCAACTCCCTTCATTTAATTTGGAATAAATCATGAAAAAAGCAATCTCACTTGCACTTTCAATTGTGTTGGCCTTTTCACCAGCCGTGTTTGCCCAGCAACAAGGCGCGGGCGCTAGTTCAGGTGGTGCTGCGGGCGGTGCTGGTGCAGGCGCCGGTGGTGCAAGCGCTGGCGCTGCAGGTGCTGGAGCGGGTGCCGCAGGTGCTGGTGCAGCCGCCGGTGCTGGTGCTGCCGCCGCAGGTGCCGCTGCTGCAGCTGGTGTGACCGTGGGTGTGGCTGCTGCTGCTGCTGCTGCTGTTGCAGTGGCTGCTTCGGTTGCTGCCAGCAAGGCTGACCCTGTGTACACCACCACCAACTCTGGCACCACTGGTACTATATCTGTTTGCATCGCCAACTGCTGATCTGCGGTTGATGCCACAACAAACGCCCCGCAAGGGGCGTTTGCTTTTCTGCTCTTGTTATGAGTTTTTAATTGACCCTATTACGTTGTTTCAAACTGGTGCTGTTGTGCGGGGTGGTCTTGCTGTGGGGCTGCCGCAGCAACCCCACCTACGACACCCTCACCACCTTGTTTCCTTGGCGTGCCCAATATGCGGCGGTGCATCCTGGCATGGAGTACCTGTGGGTGTCTGTGGACGGCCGCGCCAGTGTGATGGCGCTGGGCGAACGCACGGTGCAAAGCACGGGCAACGGCCGCCAAGTGCATGAGCGTTGGTACACCGGCCAGGGTGAGATGTTGCTTGTGGTGGATGGGCGCATTCAACAAGCCATAGGTTTCACACACGAATGGCGTGGCCAAACCAGCACGCCCCCAACATGGGCCAGTGTGTTGCAAAGCAGCCGCGAGGTGTCTTGGCGGCGCAGCTTGGACATGATGCCCGGCTACCGATACAACCTGACAGACAACATCACCAGCTACAAAACAACCCCGCCCAAACGTTTGCCCGAGGGCGTGAGCCCGCAAGCGCAATGGGTGGCCGACCTGGTGGCCAGCAAAGGTGACGATGGTTTGGCTTGGTGGTACCTGCAAAAGTTTGCTATGCTGGATGACCGTGTGGTGTACAGCGAGCAGTGCATCGCCAAGGCCTTGTGCTTGGCCTTGCGCCCCTTGGGTGTGGTGGTGCCTGCCCCATGAGCAACACAAGCTTTAAGTCCCGCAAGCCCTTTAAGGTTTTAGCTGCCGCTGTGTGCGCGCTGCTGAGCCTGCATGCCCATGCGCAACCGCCCGTGGTTTGGCATGCCGAAGTGCTGCAACCTCAACGTTTGAGCCAGTGGCTGAGCCACCAGCCACCGGCGCCTGATGCCTACCCTTTGGGCACCCTATGGCTGACGGCTGAAGAAAAGGCCAGGCAAGAGGGGGTGTATGCCGAGCTGGCGGCGTCTTTGAGCGATCTGCTCAAGCGCGGAGCCATCGGCCCTGCTGCATTTGACGGGCTGCAAAAAAACTTGGCCGCCATGCCGCCCACCGGGCGTGTGCCCGTGGCCCCGGCCGAGCCCCAGTGGTTGGCGGCCTACCCGCGCAAAGACCCGCTGCTGCAAGCGGGTGACCAAGTGGCCGTGCCACAACGCCCCAACAGTTTGCGTGTGATGGCCGATGACGGCCGGGTGTGCGAAATACCGCACCGCGAGGGTTTGCAAGCCTTGAGTTATGTGCAAGCGTGTTTTGGCCCAGAAGCCCATGGCTCCTGGGCCTGGGTGGTGCAGCCCGATGGACGGGTGCAACGCGTGGGGTTGAACTTGTGGAACATGGCCCAACAAGACCAACCTGCACCCGGGGCTTGGCTGTGGGTGCCACGCCGAGGCAGCGCCTTGCCCCAGGCCTTCAGCCAACGCTGGGCCGAGTGGTTGGCCACGCAGGGTGTGTCGAGCCGCTTGCCCCTGGGTGCGATGCACGCGCCTTCGCGCCAAGCCTATCCGGCCGCCGCAGACGAGGGTGTGTTGGACCTGACAGGCCGCCACGCCCAGCCACGCCCCACGGCCAGCAACTGGGGCAATGTGGGTTTGCTGCAAACACCCACCGCGCGCATGCAACACCCGGGCTTCTTTGGCTGGACCCTTCACCGCACCTGGCCCTACCAAAACAACAACATCTTTTTTCAGCCTACCGAATGGTTGGAAGCGGGGTTCAGGTACACCGACACCTCCAACCGTTTGTACGGCGGGCAAGACTTCAGCGGCAACCTGCCCTACAAAGACAAAAGCTTCGATGTGAAAGCGCGCGCTTGGCAAGAGTCACTGTGGCTGCCGGAGGTGTCTGTTGGCATGCGTGACGTGGGTGGCACCGGCCTGTACAGCAGCGAATACGTGGTGGCCAGCAAACGCACCGGGCGTGTGGACTGGTCATGGGGCCTAGGCTGGGGCTATTTGGCGGGACGCGGCAATTTGAGCAACCCACTCGGCCGTGTGTTGGGCCAAGGTTTCAACACTCGCGTGCAAGACGGGGGCAGCCAAGGCGGACAGTTTTCTACCAGCAGTTGGTTCCACGGGCCTGCGGCAATGTTCGGTGGCCTGGAATACCAAACGCCCTGGAACTTCAACGTCAAGTTGGAATACGACGGCAACAACTACCAACACCAGCCGCAAGACAACAACCTGCCCGTCGCGTCGCCCTTCAACTGGGCGGTGGTGTGGCAGCCCACTCGGGGCTTGGACGTGTCGATGGGCGTGGAGCGTGGCAACACCTGGTCGATGGGGCTGACGTTTTATGTGGACACGGCCGGCCTGAACATGCCCAAGGTGACAGACCCTGCGCGCCCTGCGGCCCTTGTGGCACGCCCCAAGGCCGAGCCCAACTGGCAAGACACCGCCAACGACTTGTCGGCCCACACTTTGTGGGACGTGCAGCAGATGTACCGCACGCCAGACGCCGTGGTGGTGGAGGCGCGCAACTCATACAACGTGTACAACCAAGAGCGCTTGGACAAAGCCGTGGCGGTGCTGAACCGCGACGCGCCGCAAGAGGTGGAGCGTTTTGAAATACACCACCGCAACGTGGGCGGTGTGTTGGCTGTAGAGCAAGTCAACCGCACCGAGTGGGTGACCCAGCAAACGCAACCCGCGCGCACACAAGCGCCTGTGCAAGCCGTGCAGCCTGTGTACACCGTGGCGCCCACGCCTGAGCGCACGGCCCTGTTGCCCGACAAACCCTTGAACTACTGGGTTGAGCCTGGCTTGGACTTGGTGCAAACCTTGGGCGGACCCGATGGGTACCTGTACCAATTGAGTGGCGCCTTGTGGATGGGCTTGGAGATGCCTTGGAACGTGAAGGCCAACGGCACCTTGCGTTACCGCGTGAGCGACAACTACGAAAAGTTCACCCCCGGTTGGTCTTACATGCCGCAGGTGCGCACGCACATTGCCGAGTACTTGAACACCTCCAAGTTCACCCTCGACAGCATGACGCTCAGCAAGTCCGAGCGCTTGGGCGCCAGCTGGTACGCCGCGGCCTACGCCGGCTACTTTGAGATGATGTTTGGCGGCGTGGGCGGCGAGGTGTTGTATCGCCAGTCTGGCAGCCCCTGGGCGGTGGGCCTGGACGTGAACCGCGTGCAGCAGCGCAGCTTTGCCCAAGACTTGAGTTTCAGAGACTACAAAATCAGCACCGGGCATTTGACGGGCTACTGGATGACGCCTTTTGAAGGCGTGCACACCGCGCTGAGCGTGGGCCAGTACTTGGCGGGTGACCGTGGGGCCACGATGTCGGTGTCTAAGGTGTTTCGCAATGGGTCGAGCTTGAGCGCCTATGCCACCAAGACCAATGTGCCTGCTGCGGTGTTTGGCGAAGGCTCGTTCGACAAAGGCATTGCCTGGACCATTCCGTTTGACGCCTTCTTGACCAGCAGCAGCCGCTACAGTGCGGGCTGGAGCTGGAAGCCCTTGCTGCGCGACGGCGGAGCCCGCGTGACGCGCCCGGTGAACTTGTTTGCCGACACGTCTTGGGTCTCGCCCGTGGCCAAAACATACCGCCCGGCCCCGCCCCCGAATGACCGCGTGGCCCCGAACGACCGGGTGGAAGAGTATCAACGCATGAGGTAAGACACCATGTCTACATTGATTCCTGTGGTGCTGTCGGGTGGCAGCGGACATGCCTCTTGTCTTCTTGATCGGTGTTTAGTATATTGAACACCCATCAGAGGCTTTTATGAACTTGCAAGAATTGGGTGTGGCTGTTCGTGAGCGGCGAGAGGCCTTGGGCCTGAGTCAGCTGCAATTGGCAAAGCTCGCCAATTTGTCTCGCACCACCATTGTTTTGTTGGAGCGAGGAAGCTTGAAAGATCTAGGCATCAACAAGGCGATGGTCTTGATGGATGTGATTGGGTTGACGCTAGAAACGCATCCCTTGTTGCATCCACCTAAGCAAGGTCTTGTGATGGCGAGTCGAATGGCGAGTGTGAGTTATCGCGAAAAACTCTCCACAACAGAACTGGCGCTGGCCATGGCAACTGGCGACATTCCCCACAAACGACAAGCGCATGTGGCAACACTTCTTGATGAAGCGCCAGTGAGCGTTCTGGTTTCTGCAGTCAGCGAGGCTGCGCGCCAAACCTCTGTGCCCCCAAAGATGATTTGGGCAAACTTGACCAAGTGGGCGCATCACTTTCAATCCCCAAGAAGTGTGTGGTGTTGAGGTGAATTTGCCAAATGGTCCTTGGAGCACTTTGCTGGGTCACGCGTTGACCGTGATTGATGACATGGCTAAGCGAGGCGGTATCAAAGATCCATTTTGGACGTTCGGTGGTGGTACTGTCTTGATGCTTCGGTACGAGCACCGCAAGAGCAAAGACATCGATATTTTTGTCCCTGACCCGCAATATTTGGGGTTTGCCACGCCCCGTCTGAGTGATGTGGCCGCAGAAATTACAAATGACTATGTTGAATCTGCGGGGTTTGTTAAATTGATTCGACCAGAAGGCGAAATTGATTTCGTGGCGGCACCTAATTTGACGCCTGATCCTTTTGATGTGTGGCGCCTTGGTGGGCGCGAGGTGCGAGTTGAAAAGCCTTGCGAAATTGTTGCTAAAAAGTTGTGGCACAGAGGCGATATGGCCACAGCTCGCGATTTGTTCGATCTAACTTTGGTGATCGAAAAAGAAGAAAATTTGCTGCGCCGCGCCGCACCTTATTTGATTCGACACAGAGATAAGTTTTTGACCCAAATTCATGATCGTCAAGATTTGTTCAAGCTTCAGTTCGAAGCAATTGATACGTTGAAATACAAACCTGTATTCGAAGAGGCGCTTGATACAGCCCAAAACTTTTTAACCAGTCTTTGAAATAAAAATACACCATGTCTACATTGATTCCTGTGGTGCTGTCGGGTGGCAGCGGTTCTCGTTTGTGGCCTTTGTCGCGTGCATTGCGCCCTAAGCAGTTTTTGTCGATCACCGACGAGGCAACTTTGTTCCAGCTTACTTTGCAGCGCTTGCAAGGCATACAGGGCGAGGGTGTGGCCATGCGCCCCATCGTGGTGGCCAACAACGACCACCGCTTTTTGGCGGGCGAGCAGTGCCGCGAAGTGGGGGTGACACCCTTGGCCATTTTGTTGGAGCCCGTGGCGCGCAACACCGCACCAGCCATTGCCGCTGCAGCGTTTGCCGCCCTTGCTTTGGCTGGCGATGCGGGCGATGACCCGGTGCTGTTGGTGCTGCCCTCTGACCATGTGTTCAGTGATGTGCCCGCGTTTCACCGCGCCGTGCGGGTTGGCCTAGAGGCCGCCGAGGCCGGTGCGTTGGTGACGTTTGGCATTGTCCCCACGCATGCAGAGACGGGCTATGGCTATGTGCAAGCGCGTGAACCCCTCGATGCAAGCCGCGCAGTGCCTGGTCGCGCTTTGTCGAAAAGCCCGATTTGCCAACCGCACAAGCCTATGTGGACGACGGCAGCTACACCTGGAACAGTGGCATGTTTATGTTCAAGGCGTCGGTGTTCTTGCAAGAGTTGGCGCATGCCGATGCCGACATGCACCAGGCTTGCCAAGCGGCTTGGGAGCAGGCACAAAAAGACTTGGAGTTTGTGCGCTTGGACAAAGCCGCGTTTGCGTCTTCACCATCTAACTCGGTGGACTACGCCGTGATGGAAAAAACCCAGCACGCGGTGGTGGTGCCGCTGGACGCGGGGTGGAACGATGTGGGTGCTTGGTCTGCTGTGTGGCATGTCTTGCCGCAAGACGCGCAAGGCAATGCCCAGCGCGGTGACGTGATGCTCGAAGGCACCACGGGCAGTTATGTGCACGCCGACAGCCGCTTGGTGGCGTTGATTGGCGTGAAAGACTTGGTGGTGATCGAGACATCGGATGCGGTCTTGGTGGTGCACAAAGACAAAACCCAAGACGTGAAAAAAGTGGTGGACCAACT
>CAITHK010000236.1 GCA_903892175.1 uncultured Burkholderiales bacterium
TGCGCACCCACCGCGCTTTGGGCGAAGGGGTTAAAGGCGGACTCGACCGCCATCACCGCCAAGATCAAGGTGGGTTCGATTTGGTTGCGTGGTCCCAGGTCATAGGCCTCGGCCACCAGCGCGCTCAGCGGCTCGGGGGCCACCCGGTATTTGCGGCTGAGCCAATAGGCCAAGTAAGCCTGCTGTTTGGGCAGGTCGCGCGGGTCGGTGGCGGTGGCGCGGTCGACCGCGTCGGCATCGGTGCTCAAGCCGGTGGCGTCGTACTGACGCTCTTGCAACCAGCTGATGAGCTTGGTTTCTGTGATGGTGCGCAAGTCAGGGCGCACGGTGAGTGCGACGACGACAAAGAAAATCGACAGGCCCACCACCGCCATGCCGTTGTGGGTGATGGCAAAAAAGCCCTGCGCCACATCGGCTGCGAAAGTTCGCAGACCTAGTTTGACGTGGCTGAGGAAGGGCATGAAGATATTTATAAAAAAGAGGTAACGGAAAATTTTAAAGCCTAGGCGACAATCTATGGATATTTGACATGAGCCTGACCTGTGAACGATTCTGCTAACAAACCCCACGACCTGACTTCTTTAGATGCCTTGACCGGCGGTGCCTTCACCGCACCGACCTCTGGCGAGCGTGCCGCGCGTTTGCGCGACTGGCTGGTCAAAGACCCCGATGCCGAGGTGTTGCAAGCGGTATTCACCGAAATGAGCCACCGCGACAAAGGGGCTGCCAAGGTGTTGCGCGAAAAGCTTGACGAGTTGCGCCGTGCCAAAGGCCAAGACGCCTTGGCCCAAGAGTGGCTGGTCAAAGGCGAGGTGTTGCGTGACGCAGCCCACATCAACCTGGCCGATGCCATGGCTTGGCAGCGCGATGCCGCCAAAGCCGGCGCGCCCTTGTCGCGCGAACCCTTGGCCAGTCTGAAGACGGCCTTGGTGGAGCGCGTCAAAGCGATTGAAGACTTGCAGCACCAAACCCAGGTGCAGCGCGAAGCAGCGGTACTTTTGGCGCAGCGCATTGAGGTGTTGTCCACCAAGCCTTGGCAAGACGCGCTGGCCCAACGTACCGGTTTGCAAGCCGATTTGGACCGCTGGGTGGCTCAAGCCCAAGCCCTGGCCGCAGACCCCCAGTGGCCCAATGTAGACGCCAAATTTGCCCCGGCCTTGCACACCAGCACCCAACAAGTGCAAGCTGTGTGGGTGGCCTTTTGCGAAGCCTTGGTGGTGACCGAGGCGGCTGCCGCCGACGCTGCTGCGCCGTTGCCCGCTGTGCCGGCTTGGGCAGATCAGTTGCGAGTGGCTCGGGGTGAAGCCGTGCCCCAAGCGGCGGCTCCGGTCGTCAAACCTGAGACCCAGCGTGTCGATCCGACGCGCAATGTCAAGCCGAGCGCCGACAAAGCCGTGATCGATCAAAAGCGCTTGGAGTTGGCCCAGCAAGCCGAAGCCTTGTTCAAGCCAGCACAAACGCCCAAAACCAAACCCGCCAAACCCGTCGCGGTGGAGGTGGCGTCTGACGCAGCGCCTGACTTGGCCCATCCCGTGGTAGCCGTGCAAGCTGCTGCAGACATGTCAGGCACATCAGGCACCGAGACACCCGAGCAAGAAGCAGGACAAATTGCCAACGCAGATGCACCGACCGTTGCGGCCCCAGAGGAGGCGGCGGGGGTGCCTGTTGCCTTGGAAGCCGACACTCAACCGACTGAGAAAACTGCCGAACAAGTAACCGAAGCAGTAACCGAAGCAGTAACCGAAGCGGTAACCGAAGCGGTAACCGAAGCGGTAACCGAAGCTGCCACCGAAGCAGCAACCGAAGCTGCCACCGAAGCAGCAACCGAAGTCGCCATTGAAGCGGCTCAGGCCGTGGTGCCCGCAGCGCAAGCGCCCGAGTGGGTGCCCGCCATGGGCGGTCGCAAGATGCAAGAGTCCCTGCGCAACCTGCGTGACCAATGGAAAAAGATCGACAAAGAAGCGGCCCCCAACCCCGCGTTGTGGAAACGCTTTGACACCGCCTGTAACCGTGCCCACCAAGTGGTGGACGCATGGCTCAAAGAGGCCCGCGCCCAAACTGCGGCCCACAAAGCACAGCGCTTGGCTTTGATTGAAGAGCTCAAGGCGTGGTCGGCAGAGCATGCCCAAGGGCCGGATTGGAAAGGTGTGGCACGACAGCTGCATCAGTTCGCCCAACGCTGGCGCGACAGCGGCCATTTGAGCGAAAAGATGTTTGCCGAGCTGCAACCCCAGTGGAAGGCCGCCATCCATGCGGCCCACGAGCCTCTTGAAGTGGTGCAAAAAGCCAGCTTGGCGCGCCGTCACGCCTTGATCGCCGAAGCGCAAGAACTTGGCACTGCGCCCACCTTGCGCATTGACGCCGTCAAAGCCTTGCAACAGCGTTGGCAAGAAGAAGCCCATACGGTGGTGCTGGACCGCAAGCAAGAGCAAAAACTGTGGGACGCGTTCCGTCAACCGATTGACGAAGCCTTTGCCCGCAAGTCCTCGGTGCGCGAGCAATCGCAAGCGGCCCTCACGCCGCATGACCGCGCTGTGCTTGATGCGTCCAAAGCGCTGGAAGCTGCCATTGCCAAAGGCGACGGCGCACAGATTCGTGCCGCCATGCAGGTGTTGGAGCAAGTCTCGCGCGGTGAGTTGCCGCCCGTAGTCACCCAACCCGCAGCCCCTGTTGCCCCGCCTGTTCAGGCGACCGATGCCCCCGCAGTCGATGCCAGCACAGATGCCGCGCCTGCTGCCAACGCCGAAGCGTCTGCAGCCAGCGCCGAAGCGCACCCCGCAGACCCTGCCCCAACAGACGCCGCCTCTGAGACCACCGCAGAAGACACTGTGGCCGAAGCGCCTGCTGCGCCCGTACCTGCACCCAAACCCCACAAGCCGGTGGTGGCTGTGCGGGGTGACGACCGTCCGGGTCAAAAGCGCACTGAAATTGCGCCCGCGGGTTTGCGTGGTCGCGATGGCAAACCGGCGGGTAAGTTTGGCGACAAGCCCGGCTTTGGCCGCGATGGTGGGGGCCGCACAGGGCGTGATGGCCGAGATGGTGGCCGAGACGGCGGCCGCGATGGTTTTGCTCCGCGTGGCCCGCGTTTGGGCGATGCGGCTTTTCGGGCCCAGCGCAATGCCTTGGACATGGCCCAAGACGCCTTGCGCAGGTTGGCCGCTCAGGCCCATGGCGAGGTGTTGACGCAACTCATGCACGCGTGGGAAAAGCGCGATGCCAGCCAACTGCCCACGGCCCAGGCCATTGGCAGCAAGCTCACACCAGCACAGCGCACGCAGTGGTCTCAGGCTTTGTCGACGGCACCGCAAGGCGAGGCCGTGACGCCTTTGCTGCGTCTGGAAGTTGCTGCCGAGTTGCCCACACCTGCCGCCCAAATGGACGCGCGCCGTGCCCTGCAACTGCAAATGCTGACCCGCCGAAATGACCCCTCGCCCCAAATGACTTGGGCGACTGACGCGTCACAGGTGTTGGCTGGCGCTTACGAAGAAGCTGCGGCGCGTCGCTTGCAAGCTGCTTTGAAGGTGTTGCTCAAGCGTTGATTCAACGCTGTGCCTGCACGGCACATGACCCCATAAAAAAGCGCGTTCGTGCGTAGGCGCTTTTTTTCTGGCGGGCTCCAGATGGGGTCAATCCTAATTGGCGGCTGACTGCAGAGGGCGCCGCACCAAGCCTTGGTTGGGGTTGCCTGCCTGTTCTCGCAGCCACGAGATCACCTCCAAGCGTGGCGCAGTCTGGCTTGCATGCCAGTCACTCAAAACCCAGCGCTGCAAGCCGTCTCCCAACTCGTGCACGGCGGGTCGGTGGGTGTGGCCGTGCAGCAGCACCTGGCATTGGGTGGCTTTCAACCACGCGCATGCGGCAGGTGTGTCCACGTCGGCATAGTCGGTGTGCGTGCGCTTACGCGCCTCGCTTTGGGCGCGCATGGCTTGTCCGGTGGCTTGTCGCTGCGCCAAAGGCTGCGCCAGAAATTTCGCCTGCCATGCAGGCTGACGCACTTGGGCGCGAAAGGCCAAGTACTCGTGATCGTCCAGGCACAAGCTGTCGCCATGGCTCAACAGCACGCGCAACGAGCCCAAAGACAACACGGTGGGATCGCTCAAGGCCTGCATGCCACTTGCCTGCAAAGCGCTGGCACCCAACAAAAAGTCGCGGTTGCCACAGAGGAAGTAAACCGGCAAGCGTAGCGCGGCTTCTTTGAGCACGGCCAGGCACTGCAAGGCAAAGGGGTCTGAGGTGTCGTCACCCACCCACACCTCAAATAAGTCGCCCAAGATGAACAGGGCATTGGCTGGCGTGCTCGCCATGAAATGGGCCCAAGCCTGAAAGGTCTCGGGCTCATGGGCGTCAAGGTGAAGGTCGGAGATGAAGTCCACCTGTTGCCAGTAGGCCTTGGCCTGAACGCGCATGACGTCGTCTGGCAACGAGGGCATTGACAGGGCGAGCGACGGGGTGTGCATGTCGCAGCCCTCAAGTTGGCGTGTTAAAGGGCAACCGCTTTCTCGATCAACACATCTTCTTTGGGCACGTCGTCGTGGAAACCTTTGCGGCCGGTTTTGACGGCCGCAATTTTGTCGACCACGTCCATGCCGCTGACCACTTTGCCGAACACGGCATAGCCCCATCCCTGTGCGCTGGGTGCGGTGTGGTTCAAGAAGCCGTTGTCGGCCACATTGATGAAGAACTGGGCGGTGGCCGAGTGGGGGTCTGAGGTGCGGGCCATGGCCACGGTGTAGTGGTTGTTCTTGAGGCCATTGTTGGCTTCGTTTTCAATGGGCTCATCGCTGGTTTTTTGGTTCATGCCGGGCTCAAAGCCGCCACCTTGCACCATGAAGCCAGGAATGACGCGGTGAA
>CAITHK010000237.1 GCA_903892175.1 uncultured Burkholderiales bacterium
CATGTTGAAGTTGCAGGACCAGGCAGCAGAGATGGTGCGCAACGACCCCAATGTGTTGAGCATGGTGTCGTTTGTGGGCGGTGGTGCCAACACGGGCAACTTGCCCAACAACGGCCGCATGTTCTTGAACCTCAAGCCCAAGAGCGAACGTGCTCCGATGGCCAAAGTGCTGGAAGGTTTGCGTGGCAAATTTCGAACCTTGCCTGGTATGAATGTGTACATGCGACCGGTACAGAACTTGCAGCTTGGCGGTAAGGTCAGCAAGAGCCGTTACCAGTTCATTTTGCAAAGCGTGGGTTTTGACGGTGTGAATGAATGGTCTGAGAAATTGATCCGCGAGATGCGGGCTGACCCCATTTACCGCGACGTGACCAGTGACTCGCAGCTCAAGGGTTTGAACGTCTTGATTGACATTGACCGTGAAAAAGCCGCCAGTGCAGGCGTGTCGGTGGCAGACATTCGTACCGCCTTGTATTCCTCGTATGGGGAGAAGCAAATCTCCACCATTTACACCCCGGTCAATACCTACCAAGTGATCTTGGAGTCTGTTGAAGAAAGCCGTCAGTTTGAAAACGGTTTGAACGACATTTATCTTCGTGGTCGTGCCACCGACCGCTTGGTGCCTTTGTCGAGCTTGGCCACTTTCAAGCGTTTCATAGGCCCTACGGCGGTGAACCACCAAGGTCAAATCCCCTCGGTGACCATCTCTTTCAATTTGGCGCCGGATGTGCCATTGGGTGACGCGACGCAAAAAATTGACAACTTCGTCAAAGCCATCAATTTGCCGCCCACCATCATCACCAGCTACGGGGGCGATGCCGCGGTGTTCCAAACTGGACAGGCGGGGCAAATCATCTTGTTGGTGAGTGCGGTGTTTGTGATTTATGTGTTGCTGGGCGTTTTGTACGAAAGCTACATCCACCCGCTGACCATTTTGGCGGGCCTGCCATCGGCCGCGATCGGTGCTTTGGTGTTCTTGCGCATCTTCAACATGGAACTGACCATCATTGCCACCATCGGCATTTTGTTGTTGATTGGCATTGTGAAGAAGAATGCAATTTTGATGATCGACTTCGCGCTGGAGGCTCAGCGCCAGCACAAGATGTCGCCACGTGACGCCATTCGCTCCGCATGCTTGACCCGCTTCCGCCCCATTCTCATGACCACCTTGGCTGCCATGATGGGCGCCTTGCCCATCGCCTTGGGGCTGGGTGCCGGAGCCGAGTTACGCATGCCCTTGGGCATTGTGGTGGTGGGCGGCTTGGCGTTCTCGCAGGTGATCACGCTCTACATCACACCGGTGATCTACATCTACCTAGAGCGCTACAGCGGCACGGGCCCGATGGAGATTGCGCCTGAGATGATGCCTTGAGCTTGAGGTATCTACGATGATTCAGCCCTGAAAGCCCCTTTGCATGGGGCTTTAGGGTGGCCTGTCAGACCACCCCTTCAAACACCATGACATCTACCTCGTCGCCAATGGCGACGTTGCCTTGGGCGTGGTGCAACACGATCAAGCCATTGCCTTGCACCATCGAGCTCAGCACGCCCGAGCCCTGATTGCCCGTGGTGCGCACCTGCAAGCTGCCATCGGCTGCCGTGCTCACCGTGCCGCGCTGGTATTCGGTGCGGCCTGGTTTTTTGCGCAAAGCCTCTAGGCTTTTGGCGCGCAGCAGCGGGGGCGTGGGGGCGGTGCAGCCCATCATGCGCAGCAGGGCCGGACGCACAAAGGCCAAGAAGGTCACCATCACGGCCACCGGGTTGCCTGGCAGACCAAACAACACCGAGTTCCCCAAACGGCCCACGGCCATGGGGCGGCCCGGGCGCATGGCGATTTTCCAAAACGCCACGTCGCCGAGTTTTTTCATCATGGCCTTGGTGAAGTCCGCTTCGCCCACGCTCACGCCGCCGCTGGTGATGATGGCGTCGGCCTGAGCGGCGGCTTGGGAGAAGGCAGCTTCGAGCAACACCGGGTCGTCGCGCACCACGCCCAGGTCCAACACCTCGCAGCCTAGGCGCGTGAGCAGCCCAAACACCGTGAAGCGGTTGCTGTCGTAGACCGCACCTTCGCGGGGGGCATCACCCAGGCTCAAAATTTCATCGCCGGTCGAGAAGTAGGCCACCCGCAAACGGCGGTGTACCCGCACCGTGGGCGTGCCTAAGCTCGCGACCAACCCCAAGGCCGCAGGCGTCAGGTGGGCACCTGCGGGCAAAGCCGCTTTGCCTTGCATCAGGTCTTCGCCTTGCAGGCGACGGTTGTCACCGCGCTGAAACATGCCTGCTGGCAGCGTGACCGTGGTGGTGTCTGATTCGGTGTGAACTTGGCAAAGCTCAAGCGGCGCCACCGTGTCCAAGCCCTCGGGCAAGATGGCCCCGGTCATGATCTTCAAGCACTCGCCCGCTTGCACGCGACCTTGCCAGGCCTTGCCAGCCAGGGCAGTGCCCACCACACGCAGGGGCAACGCTTGGGTGGGCGAGAGTTGGCTGCCATCGAAGGCAAACCCGTCCATGGCCGAATTGTTGTGAGGCGGCACATGGATGGGCGAGATCACGTCTTGCGCGAGCACCCGGCCTAGCGCTTCAAACAGGGGAATGTCTTGCGCTTCGTGCGCCGCCAGGGGCTGCGCCAACTGGGCCAAAAAGTCGCCCACCTGGGGCGCCGTCAGGGCTTGCGGGTCGTAGCCTTGCAAGGCGGCTGCAATGTCGGCCAGGCTTTTCATGGGGCGGCGTTCTCCAGCGCTTTCAGCTCCTGCAAGGTGTTGACGTTGCAAAACGCCAGGCGGTCATCGGTGGGCGCATCAAAGGGCACCACCACAGTGAGGTGCTGAGCGGTCCAAGCGTCGATCTTGCTCCCACCGCTGTGGGTGAAGCGCACCAGGCTCTCCAGCAGCTCGCGGCGCAGCAGGCAAAACACGGGTTGTGTGCGCACCTGCACCTCGCCTTGGGCGTTGGTTTCGGGGGCTGCTGCCATGGCGATGTCGGCGTTGGCCTGGACCAGGGCTGCACCCAAGCGTTCGGCCAGATCCAGCGGAAAGCGCGGGCTGTCGCAAGGCGCGGTCAGAAGGTAAGGCGTTTCGCAATGTTCCAAGCCCACCAAAAAGCCCGACAAGGGGCCGGCAAAGTCGGCCGAGGCATCGGGCCAGACCGACACCCCCAAGGACTCGTAAGCCGACAGGTTGCGGTTGGCATTGACCATCACCTGCGCCACTTGCGGGGTGAGGCGCATCAAGGTATGCAAGGCAAGCGGCATGCCGTTGAAGTTTTGCAAGCCCTTGTCTACGCCGCCCATGCGACTGCCGCGTCCGCCGGCCAAGATGAGGCCGGTGATGTCTTGCGCAATGATGAGGTCTGTCATGGCTCAGCCGCCGATGTAGCTCATCTCAACCCGGCGCACCGCAGGGCTGGCGTCAGCAGGCAAGCTGGCACGCAGCTCGGAATAACGGTCGTCACGGCCTTGCCAGATGTGGCCAATGGCCGAGGCCAAATCGGCATCGGTGCTGTGAGGTTGGCGCAGCAATTGGCGCAGGTCAGAGCCCTGGCTGGCAAACAAACACAGGTAGAGCTTGCCTTCGGTGGACAAGCGGGCGCGGTTGCAGTCGCGGCAAAACGCCTGCGTGACGCTGCTGATCACGCCCACTTCGCCCAGGCTTGGGTCAAAGCGGCCCGAGGCATCGGCGTAGCCCCAGCGCTGGGCGGTTTCGCCCGGGGCGCTGGGTTCCAGGGGAACCAGTGGATAGCTTTGCTGGATCAAGCGAATCACCTCAGCCGAAGGCAGCACGTCGTCCATGCACCAGCCGTTGGTGGCCCCCACATCCATGTATTCGATGAAGCGCAGTGTGATGCCGCTGCCTCGGAAGTGGCGGGCCATGGGCACGATTTGGTTCACATTGGTGCTGCGCTTGACCACCATATTGACTTTGAGGCCGCTGCTGCGGCCTTGCGCGTCCAGGCCCAGCCCCGCTGCTTGCGCGGCGGCAATGCCTTCCAAGACGTCCGAAACCGGAAAGTCCACGTCGTTCATGGCGCGAAACACCGCGTCGTCCAGGCCGTCCAGGCTGACGGTGACACGGTTCAATCCCGCCTCTTTGAGGGCTTGGGCCTTGCGCGCCAACAGCGAGCCGTTGGTGGTGAGGGTCAGGTCCAGTGGCGAGCCATCGGGCGTGCGCAGCGCGGCCAGTTGGGCCACCAGCACTTCGAGGTTTTTGCGCAGCAGGGGCTCACCGCCGGTGAGTCGAATTTTGCGCACCCCGTGGCTGACAAAGACTTGGGCCAAGCGGGTGATCTCTTCAAAGCTCAACAAGTCGCTGTGCGGCAAGTAGGCGTAATCTTTGTTGAACACTTCTTTGGGCATGCAGTAGTTGCAACGAAAGTTGCAGCGGTCGGTCACGCTGATGCGCAAATCATGCAAAGGACGTCCCAGGGCATCGCTGAGCCCACCGCTGGCCAAAATAGGCTGCGTCGGGAGCACCGCAGAAAGGGCTTGGAGGCGTTGGTCAACCAACGGAATGACGCGTTCAGACATAGACCCAATTTTGCCTCAGTGGAAGATCTCCCCATGCCTTGATGTAGATCAGTGTGACAGGTGCTGCTTTGACGCACAGTGGAGCCGTTGTCCACCGTAAGGAGCGCTGAGATGAAAATGCTGACGGATCTTTTTTCCACCGACTATGGCTTGATGAGCTTGGCGGTGATTGGTTTTATGGTCGTGATGGCGATTTATTTTTTACGCGTTTTTTTGGGGCTGATGGACGAGACCGGAAAAAGCACCAAGCCTTGAGTCTGTTGAACAAGTCCAAAACAAAACCCGCCTCGGCGGGTTTTGTTTTGATATTTTGAAGGGCCTTAGAGCAAGGGGACGATCAACAAGGCAACGATGTTGATGATCTTGATCAATGGGTTGACAGCCGGTCCGGCCGTGTCTTTGTAAGGATCACCCACGGTGTCGCCAGTCACGGCTGCTTTGTGAGCTTCGCTGCCCTTGCCTCCAAAGTTGCCGTCTTCGATGTACTTCTTGGCGTTGTCCCAAGCGCCGCCACCCGTGCACATGGAAATCGCCACGAACAAGCCCGTCACGATGGTGCCCATGAGCAAGCCGCCCAAGGCCGCTGCGCCCAAGGTCAGGCCAACGATGACTGGAACCACCACAGGCAGCAAGGAGGGAACGACCATTTCTTTGATGGCCGCTGTGGTCAACATGTCCACTGCAGCGCTGTAGTCTGGTTTGCGTTGGCCCGCCATGATTTGCCCATCGGCAAACTGACGACGCACTTCAACCACGACCGAACCCGCAGCACGCCCCACGGCTTCCATGGCCATCGCACCAAAGAGGTAGGGAATCAAGCCGCCAATGAACAAGCCCACGATCACTTTCGGATCGCTCAAACTAAAGGCGATGTTGAGTCCGCGGCTTTCTAGTGAATGGGTGTAATCGGCAAACAACACCAGAGCCGCCAAGCCGGCTGAGCCGATGGCATACCCTTTGGTAACGGCTTTGGTGGTGTTGCCCACGGCGTCCAGGGGGTCGGTCACGTCACGCACGGACTTGGGCAGCTCGGCCATTTCCGCAATGCCGCCGGCGTTGTCGGTGATGGGGCCATAAGCATCCAATGCCACCACGATGCCCGCCATGCTGAGCATGGCGGTGGCAGCGATGGCAATGCCATAAAGTTCGCCAAGTTGGTAGGCCGACAAGATGCCAGCGCAGACCATCAGCACGGGCCATGCGGTCGAACGCATGGACACGCCCAAACCGGCAATGATGTTGGTGCCGTGCCCGGTGGTGGAGGCTTGCGCGATGTGCTGCACCGGTGCGTACTGGGTGCCGGTGTAGTACTCAGTGATCCAGACCAGCGCGCCGGTCAAGATCAGACCAATCGCGCAGGCGCCGAACAAGCGGTCGCTGCTCAGAATGGATCCGTCCGGTAGTGTGACGGCAGCGGGGAAGAGAGACTGCGTCACAAAGTAGAAGGCAATCAGCGAAAGTACGCCGGAGACGGCCAGGCCTTTGTAAAGCGCAGGCATCAC
>CAITHK010000238.1 GCA_903892175.1 uncultured Burkholderiales bacterium
AATACGGGGGATTGTCAGTCACGAGGCTAAGCCAAGGGTGTGTTCAATGTGACTGCAACTCACACCACTGAGAGCGCTGTACCACATCATAGAGTTTGGTATTTGAGTGTTATTCGAGTTGAGAAGTGCAAGGACGCTTTGGAAAAGAAAAAACCTTCAGAGAAAGACACGACCACCGCATTGGCCGCACCCGAAGCAGCGCTTTACGCGCAGATTCAGCGTGTGTTGCAGCAAGCGCGTCAGCGGGCCAAACGCAGCGTCAATCAAGTGATGGTCCAGGCCTATTGGCAGATCGGCCAGTTGATCGTGTAACACGAGCAAGATGGGCAAGAGAGGGCGGTGTATGGAGCACGTATGTTGATAAATTTAGCTGAACGTCTAACTGCTGATTTTGGCAAGGGCTTTGCGGTGCAAAGTCTGCGCAATTACCGTCAGTTCTATTTGACATTCCCCAATGCCGAAATTCGCTCCACACCGTGGAGCGAATTGGGGGGTCTCATCTCAAGACGTTGATGCGCATCTCCGACCCCGCCGCTCGCCAGTGGTACGCCGGTGAGGCTGTTGCCCAAACTTGGAGCGTGGCTGCACTGGATCGCCAAATCAGTACCCTGTACTACCAACGCTTGCTCTCCAGCCAAGATCAGGAAGGGGTCAGGGCCGAAGCGCGTCAGGCGATTGAACGTGACACGCCGCCCAATCCGCGCGACTTTATCCGCGACCCTTACATCCTTGAGTTTTGGATGCTCAGCCGCAAGCGGATTGGTATGACAAGGACATGGAGCAGGGCTTGCTAGACCAGCTGCAGAAGTTCTTGTTGGAGTTGGGCAAGGGGTTCGCCTTTGTGGCACGCCAGCGCCACCTGCACATTGAGGGCGAAGACGCGTTTGTCGATTTGGTCTTTTATAACTACATCCTCAAATGCTTTGTGCTCATAGAACTCAAAGTCGGCAAACTCAGCCACCAAGACGTGGGCCAACTTGACATGTATGTGCGGGTGTTTGATGAGCAAATTCGACAAGAAGGAGACAGCCCAACCATTGGCCTGAACTTGTGTTGCGAGCGCAACGAGGCGGTGGCGCGTTAGTCTTTGTTGGCGGGTAGCGAGAAGATATTTGCCAGTCGCTATCAGCCTTGGCTGCCGACCGAGGCTGAACTCCAAGTTGAACTGGCCCGCGATCGAGCCTTGATTGAAACAGCCAAGTCTGCAAAAGCCTGACCAGAAGGATAGGTCGGCTGACGCCAGAGGCTCCGCTAGCACAGCACACGTGCGACAAAGCGTCTCTCTTTCTTCGTCCACAATCGCAGCAAAACCACCGGGTCTCAAGAAGGAGTCACCCCCCATGCGATCACGCTTTGTTGCCGCCTGCCTGGCACTCACATCATGGGCCTTGCCCCACGGGGCTGCCTTGGCACAAGACTATCCCAACAAGCCCATTCGCATTGTCGTGGGGCAGGGCGCGGGTGGAGGCATGGACACCTTGGCGCGCTTGGTGGGGCAGCGGCTGTCTACCAGCCTGGGTCAGCCGGTGTTGGTGGAAAACAAGGTGGGAGCTGGCGGCATCATCGCCACCGACTTTGTGGCCAAAGCGCCGCCCGATGGCTACAGCTTGCTGATGGGGCCGATTGGCAACATGGTGTTCACCCCGGTCATGACGCCCAAGCTGCGTTACTCACCCACCAAAGACTTCACCCCCGTGTCGCTGGTGGCCACCTTTCCCTTGGTGCTGGTGGTCAGTGCCAAACAAAACATCCAGACCCTGCCCGAGCTGGTGGCGTTCATGAAAGCCAACCCAGCCCAGTCCAACTACGGCGGCTCGGGCCCGGCGTTTCAGTTTGCGTCTGAGTTGTTCCGTCTCAAAACCGGCACACCGGGCGAATTCATTCAGTACAAGAGCATGAGCGAGACCATCACCGGCTTGATCGCGGGCGACTTGCTCATGTCGATGGTCGATACCGGGCCCGCCACACCGGCCATTGCCGCAGGCCAGTTGCGTGCCTTGGCGGTGACCTCACCCACCCGCTTGTCTGCGCTGCCGCAAGTGCCCACCATGGCCGAGTTGGGGCTGCCCGAGGTGGGCTTTCGTTTCTGGAGCGGACTGTTCGCGCCTGCGGGCACCCCCGGGCCCGTGGTGAAAAAACTCGAAGCCGAGATCAACCGCGTCTTGAAGCTGCCTGAGGTGGCCAGCCAAATGGCTACCATGCAGGTCACGCCCACAGGCAGCACCTCGGCCGAACTGGGCAAATTGGTGGTACAAGACCTGGCCCGTTGGGGCGCGGTGGCCGAGGTTGCGAAAATCAAAGCGCTTGAATAAAAAACCCGAGACCTTCACATGCCCCCTGTTTCTGCGTGCCACGGCACATGCTGCGGTGTTGATGTCCATGCGCACGTCATCCCCGCCGAGTTTCCCCGCTACTTGGGCGATGTGGTGCCCAAAGGCTGGCCGTCCATGGCGCTGGGCGAGAACTGCCACCGCCACGTGATGATCGACGGCAAGAACTACCGCACCGTGTCTGACAAATGCTGGACCACCTCCAAGCGCTTGGCCGACTTCACCGAGATGGGCCTGGCCCAACAAGCCGTCTCGCCCATGCCCGAGCTGCTGTCGTATTGGTTGGAGCCCGCGGCCGCACAACAGCTGATTCGCTACCTGAACGAACACATCGCTCTGATGGTGGCCGAGTCGTCGGGGCAACTGCTGGGCTTGGGCGCCGTGCCTTTGCAGCACATGGACATGGCGCTCCAAGAGTTGCAGTACATCAAGCACAGCTTGGGCCTGTCGGGGGTGGAGATTGGCAGCAACATCAACGGTGTGGTGGTGGGTGACCCCAAGCTTGAGCCATTCTTCGAAGCCTGCGAAGCGCTGGACTTGGCGGTGTTTGTGCACGCCGTGCGTCCCACCGGCATGGACCGCTTGGTGGGCCCCGCACCTCTGCAACAAATCTTGGCCTACCCGTCTGACGTGGGCTTGGCCGCTGCCTCGGTGCTGACCAGCCAGCTCATGCTGCGTCGCCCCAAGTTGCGCATCGCGTTCAGCCACGGCGGGGGCACCTTGCCCATGCTGTTGCCGCGTTTGGAGCAGTCGATGTCGGTGTTTCCGGCCGTGCGCGAAGCGGTGGGGGTCTCGCCCAGCCAACAGGTCAAGTCGCTGTACTTTGACACCTTGGTGTTTGATGCGCCCACGCTGCGACACTTGGTGCATACCTACGGCGCGAGCCAATTGATGATTGGCACCGACTATCCTTTCAACTTTCACGACCACACGCCCGTGCAACGCATCCAAGACGCAGGCTTTGATGACTCGGTGGTGCAGCAACTGGTGGCTGGCAACGCCCAGCGGTTTCTGTCTTTGACTTCTCACTGAAAGCAGTTTTCTATGTCCCATGCTTCTTCCCGCATCAGTGCCTTGCGCAGCGCGGCCCTGAATGTGCCCGACCTGCAACTGGCCGAAGATTTTTTCACCCGCACTTGGCACCTGACGGTGGCAGACCGGGCCCCCGGCGTGGTGTACTTGCGCGGCACAGGCCAAGACCACCATCTGCTGGCGCTGCACCAGGGCGGCGCACAGGCCCAGATCAAGCACATCAGCTTGCGTGCCCACAGCGAGAGCGCCCTGCACGAAGCCGCCACATTGGCGGTGCAGCATGGGGGCCGCGTGGTCAAGCCCGCAGCACCCAGCGCAGAGCCTGCAGGCGGCACCTCAGTCACCATTGCCGACCCCCACGGGCGCATTTTTGAATTGGTGGTGGGCGACGTCTTGCGCACCACGCTCACCGAAGCCGCTGACCACCCCATCCGTTTGGCCCATGTGGTGCTCAACACCCATGATGTGCCAGCCAGTCAAGAATTTTTAGCCCAGGTGCTGGACTTCTCATTGTCAGACCGCACCAAGATCATGGCCTTCATGCGTTGCAACAGCGACCACCACAGCATCGCGCTGGGCGACACCGACAACGACGCGTTGAACCACATCGCTTTCTTGATGCCCGACTTGGAGTCGGTCATGCGCGGCGGCGGGCGCATGCGCGACGCGGGCTATGGCATTGAGTGGGGTCCGGGTCGCCATGGCCCTGGCAACAATGCCTTCAATTATTTTGTGGGCCCCTTCGATTTGGTGATCGAGTACACCGCCGATGTGCAGCAAATCGACGACAGCTACACCGTGGGTCAACCCTCCGATTGGAAATGGCCTGAAGGCCGTGTCGACCACTGGGGCATCTCGCAGCCGCCCAGCGCCAAGCTCAAAGAAGCCCAGCGTGCCGTGTTGTTTGAAACCGTTTGAAGATGAGTAGCTGAAGATGAGTGACGCGATGTTTGATATGGCGATCGTGGGCTTTGGCCCTACCGGGGCCGTGGCTGCAGGTTTGTTGGGTGGGCGTGGCCTGAAGGTGTGGGTCTGTGACAAGTCAGAGGATGTGTACGACAAGCCACGCGCCATTGCCTTGGACCACGAGATCATGCGGGTGTTCCAGGAGCTCTCCTTGGTTGAAAAAATTGAGCCCTTCACTGAGCCCTTCACCAATTCTGAGTTCTATGGGGTCGACGGCCAGTTGATCAAGTGCATGTCCACGGTGGCCGAGCCTTACCCGCTGGCCTACACGCCCTCGCTGGTGTTCAGCCAGCCGCCGGTGGAAGAGGCCATGCGCGCCCATGTGCGCAGCCTGCCCAACGTCACCGTGTCGCTGGGGCAAACCGTCACAGCCGTCACGCAAGACAGCACTGCAGCCACACTGACCATGGTCGACGGCCACGGCCACAGCAGCCAGGTGCAAGCGCGTTACGTCATCGGGTGCGACGGTGCGTCGAGCTTTGTGCGCAGCCAAGTGGGCTTGACGCTGGAAGACTTGGGCTTTGACGAGCCCTGGCTGGTGGTGGACGTGCTGGTCAACGAACAGGGTTTGAAAAAGCTGCCCCAAACCAGCGTGCAGTACTGCGAGCCAGAACGCCCCTGCACCTTAGTGATTGGGCCCAAGAACCACCGCCGTTGGGAGATTTCGATCAACCCTGGCGAAGACCCGCAGCACCTGGCCACGCCCGAAGGCACCTGGCCCTTGTTGGCGCGTTGGCTCACGCCGGATGACGCCACGCTGTGGCGCCAAGCGAGTTACCGCTTCCATGCCTTGGTCGCCCAAGACTGGCGCCAAGGCCGCGTGTTCTTGGCCGGAGACGCTGCGCACCAACAGCCGCCTTTCTTGGGCCAGGGCATGTGCCAAGGCGTGCGCGATGCGGCCAACTTGAGTTGGAAGCTGGCCGAGGTCTTGGCCGGGCGCGCCCATGACAGCTTGCTCGACACCTACGGACAAGAGCGCAAAGCCCACGTGACCGAGCTGACCCGACGCATCAAAGGCATTGGCCAATTGGTCGGCCAGCGTGATGTGGCCAAAGCCCGTGAGCGCGATGCGCAGTTGTTGGCCGAGTGCGGGGGCGTGGTCCAACCCATGCCACGGCAAAACGTGCAACCCGCACTGGCCGATGGCTGCTTGGTTCCCGGCTCAGCGGCGGCAGGCACCTTGTTTCCCCAAGCTTGGTGGCAGCAAGGCGCGCACAAGCAGCGCATGGACACGGTGCTGGGCACGGGTTGGCGCGTGTTCTTGGCCAAGGGTGCCGATGCGGGCTTTGAGGCCGCACTGACCGCAGCCCCTGCCTCGTTGCACTTGAGCGTCATTCGCTTGAGCACCCCTGAGGCACCCGAGTGCGATGGCGTGTTGGCCCACTGGTTCACCACCCACGCCTGCCAAGCCGCTTGGGTGCGCCCCGACCACTATGTGTTTGCCACTGCCAACACTGCCACAGAACTCGCCCCACAGCTGCAAACCCTGCGCACTTTCTTTTCGTAAAAAAACTGGAGACTCCCCATGACACGTCGTCACTTTTTGCACACCGCCCTGGCCACCGCTGCCGGCTTGAGCACCACCCCACTGTGGGCGCAAAGCGCGGCATGGCCCGACAAACCCATCAAGGTGGTGCTGTCGCAGCCGCCGGGTTCGGGCCCCGACAACGTGGCACGTTTGTTGGGCGAGCGCATCGGCAAGACCTTGGGTCAGCCGTGGGTGATCGACAACAAACCCGGTGGCCAAAACATCATTGGTGCGCAGGCGGCGGCACGCTCACCCGCCGACGGCTACACCTTGTACTTCGCCACCACGGCGGCCTTGGTCACGAACAAGCATTTGTTCAAAACCATGCCCTACGACCCGCAAAAAGACTTCGTGCCGGTGGCCTTTGTGGCCAAGAGCCCATTTGCGGTGCTGGTGAAAGCCGAGTCCCCCATCGTGTCTATCCAAGACCTGATTGCACGTGCCAAGGCCACACCTGGCAAGCTGTCGTTGGCCAACGAAGGCCCACGTACCTTTGGCGGCATCATCGCGCGCTTGATCAATTCACGGACCAAGATGGAAGCCAACTTGGTTTCTTACGCCTCGGTCGGTGTGGCGGTGCAAGACGTGTTGGGTGGTCATGCCGAAGCCTTGGTGGCCGACTTGGCTTCAAGCGCCGCTTTGGTGCGCCAAGGCCGCTTGCGTTTGTTGGCCGTCACAGCCGGCAAACGCGTGGCAGGTTGGGAGCAAGTGCCTGCGTTGTCTGAGCTGTTGCCCAATTTTGAAATGGTGGGCTGGTTCGCCTTGATGGCGCCCGCCGGCACACCTGCTGCAGCGATTCAAAAACTCAACGTCGAAGTCAACAAGTTGCTGGCCGAGCCCGAGTTTGCACAACGCATGCTCACCATGGGTCCGATTGCCGAGCCCTTGGGCGGGCCCGAGAAGGCCGAAGCTTTCTTGAGCCGCGAGCACGAGCGCTGGGCTGAAGTGGCCAAAGAAATTGGCCTCTTGCCGGAGTAATCCCGAGTAATCCCGTTCAACGCGGGTTTACTTCTTCTTGGCCATGCCTTCGGCCGAGCAGGGGTTCTCGGTCGAGCAGCGGTCGCCAATCACGCCCACGGCTTGAATTTCAATTTCAATGCCGGGTCGAGCAAAGTTGGTCACGGTGATCAGGGCACTGCCTGGGTAATTGCCGTTTTGGAAAAAGTCTTTGCGCATTTCTACAAAGCGGTCGCCATAGCGAGACTCTTTGATGAACACCGTCATGGTGACGATGTTGGCCAAACTGCCACCGGCTTTGCGCATCACTTGGTCGATCTGCGACACCACCTGTTTGGTTTGTGCTTCAAAGTTGTTGGAAATGTCTTTGCCGTCGTTGTCGCGGGTGGCGGTTTGACCCGCGACCCACACCGTCTTGCCGCCTTCGGTGATGACGCCGGGTGAGAAAGCGCGTGACAGCTGGAACGGCGTTTTCTCCATGTACTCAGCCGCAGTGGCAGTGGGCAGATACACACTTGCCAGGGTCAGCAAGGCAACAAGCGATGAAGCGAAATTTTTCATAGGGCTCTCTGTGTCAAAACATGGTCAAGATCAACCACAGCCCCAATGTAATTCAGACCGAAGGTATCTACTCGGCCTGAACGCCAGCCAGCCGAATGGCTTTTCGGGTTTGTTCGATGTCGCGCGCCAAGAACTCACGGAACGCCTCGCCCGTGCTGCTGTGTGGCACGGCACCGTGCACGGCAAAACCCTCGCGAATTTCTTTGGTTTGCAAGACCAGTGTCAATTGACGGCGTAGCAGTTCCAGCACCTCTGGCGGCAATCCTTTGGGGCCCATCCAACCAATCCAACTGGTGAACTCAAAGCCCGGCAAGGTTTCAGCCAACGAGGGCACAGGCCCCAAGGGTTGCGTGCCCTTGGGCATGCTGTGACCCAAAATCTTCAAGCGTCCACCTTTGACCAAGGCCATGGCCACCGGGGCGGGCGTGAGGGTCCAGTCGGTCTCGCCACTGACCACCGACCCCACCGATTGGCTGCCGCCTTTGTAGGGCACATGCAGCGCCTCAAATCCAGCGGCTGCGCTCAAGGCCACACCCGCCAAATGGCTCACCGAGCCAGGTCCGGCGGACGCCATGTTGAACTTGCCGCCCTGGGCTTTGCCATAGGCCACAAACTCCGACAACTTGTTGACTGGCAAGGTGGTGCGACACACCAGCACATTGGGCAACAAGGCCACCAGTGAGATCAACTCAAAGTCTTTGAGGGGGTCGTAGCTGATGGCTTTTTGCAGCAAAGGTGCTACGGTCACCGAGCTGCTGGATGCTGCGATGACGGTGTAGCCATCGGGCGGGGCCACTTTGCCTGCGTCAATCCCCACCGCGCCTGCCGCACCGGCTTTGTTGTCCACCACCAAGGCCTGGGCCAGCAGCGGCGTGAGCTGTTGGCCCAGCAAGCGGCTGATCGTGTCGACCGAACTGCCCGGCGCATTGGGCACGATCAAGCGCACTGGGCGTGCCGGGTAGCGTGGGCTCTGGGCCCAGACACAGTGGCTTGCCGTCAAACCGGCGCCATACAACAAAGCGCCGGAAATCAGTTGCCGGCGCGAAGCACGTGAAGTGGACATGGAAAGTTCCTGTGGGAGTTGCAAAGGCAAGGGCGCTCAGGCCTCAGCGCTGCATCAGTTCGATCAAGGCTTGGGCCATCACGCCATCGGGCTGAGAAAAAGTTTCGAGCATTTCAAAATGGTTGAATGCTTCACCCCAGTAAAACCTCAAATTTGCTTTGTGATCCGACAAGCCTTGCGCAAATTCTCTGGCTTGGCGCTTGAACTCGGGCGACTCAAATTCCCCACACGCCACCGACACAGGCATGGTGAAGTTGTGCAAGCGCCGCATCGGGCTGAGGTCTTGCAAGGTCTTGGGCGTGAAATTCACATAGTTGCTGCGCGACGACAAGCTCACGGGTTCGAGCTCGTACATGCCACTGCAACACACCAGGGCATGCACTGGCGACTCAGTAAAGCCTTTTTGCAGCCAGTTGTAAGACGCCAAGCAGGCCGCCAAGTGCGCGCCTGAGGAATGCCCCACCACATAAATGCGTCTTGGGTCAGCCCCCAATTCAGCAGCCTTGTGCGCAGTGAACGCCAAAGCGTTTTGCAGTTGCTCGGCCATGGTCAGCAAACTGCCATTGACATCGGTGACCGCTGAAAAGTCGGGAACCACCAAGTGTGCGCCTGCCAAGTTCAACCAGCCTGCGGCCATGGCGTAGTCTTTGGCTTGACCACGGCGCCATGCACCACCGTGCACGAAAAAGACCAGGGGTGCTCGGGCGCTTCGGCTGGGGTACCAATCCAGCGCCTCGACCTCGGTGGGGCCGTAGGACAGGCGCTGAACCACCGTGCCTAGCTGTTGTGCCGTGGCGCGTCCTTTGGCGCTGAGGGCCTCGCAGCGTGTGATCACCAAGGCCATATTGGATGCGTGTTGAGATTGGTCGTAGGACCAATCCAGTTGAGCTTGCGTGAGGTCTCGCCAGACGTTGGAGTTCATTCGATCACAGTGCCTGAGGCTTTGATAGTGGTTCTGCGGGAAGCGCTTTCGTGGCGGATGTGGCGGCGAAATTCGTCCGGCCCGATTCCCACAAAATCATACGACTTGCCTTCAATCTCTTTGCTGCGGAAGTCGGGTTCGCTGATCACGGCCAAGATGTCGCGGTGCATGCGGTTCACTAAGGCGGGCGCAAAGCTGGCTGGTGCAAACACGCCCACCCAGACATTGGCATCCACCTCCGGAAAACCCAGTTCGGTCATGGTGGGCACATCGGGGTAGGCCGGGGCACGGGTTTTGCCGCCGTAGGCCAAGGCCTTGATGCGTTTGCTGGCGATGTGCGGCCTGGCCGACACAATGCCCGACCAGGTCAAGGGCACCTCGCCACTGACCACCGCCGTGACGGCTTGCGGGATGCCGCGGTAAGGAATGTGCACGATGAAGACCCCCGCTTTTTGCTTGAGCATCTCGGTGGCCAACTGCGGTTGACTGCCCGGCCCATAAGACGCATATGACAAAGACCCGGGCTGCGCCTTGGCCAGGGCCAGCAACTCTTTGAGGGTGTTGGCGGGCAAGTTGGCGTTGGCCACCAACATTTGGCTGAAGGCGACCAATTGCGTTACCGGCGCAAAGTCTTTGTCCGCGTCGTAGGGCAGCTTGCTGTAGAGATGCGGATTGATGGTGAAGGTGGCGTCGGTGGTGAACAACAAGGTGTGGTTGTCGCTGGCACGCGCCACTGCTTCGGTGCCTAACAAGGTGTTGGCGCCGGGGCGGTTGTCGATGGTGATGGGTTGCTGCCATTTGTCTTGCAAGCGCTGCGCCAAAGCGCGCGCCATCACGTCCACGCCACCCCCTGCGGGGTAGGGCACGATCAACTTGACCGGGCGTGTGGGCCACTCTTGGGCCACCGCAGAACCTGCGGTCACACACAAAGCCGTGATGCCTATGGCGATCCAATGTTTCATTGTTTGAGTCCAAAAACCTGGGGTTAGGATGCAGCGCTTGACCTCACCTTTGCCCACTGAAAACTGCGTCGATCATGACACACCCTTTGACCATTCCTCCTCTGCCAGACTTACGGTTTGCACGTATCCCACTGCCTGCACAAAAACGCTACCTTGGCGACCGTTTCAGCTACATCGAAGCCGGTTGCCCTGATGCGCCCTGTGTGTTGTTTTTACATGGCATCGGCAGCAATGCGACTTACTTTCGATATCAATTTCTGGCGTTGAGTCAATACTTTCGGGTCGTGGCTTGGAACGCGCCGGGTTATTGGATGAGCGACAACCTCGCCACCGAGCACCCCAGTGACGCCGACTATGCGCAAGCCGTGACCGACTTCACGCAAGCCTTAGGGATCGATGAGGTGGTGTTGTGTGGCAATTCTTTTGGCTCGGTAGTCGCGCAAGCCTTTGCCATGCGCGATCCGCAACGGGTGCGACGTTTGATCTTGACGGGCACCGGCGTTGGGCAAAAACAGCTGAGTCAAGAACGGCGAGAAAAATTTCAAGCCCGCGCCCAACGCATCCGCTTGGGCAGCTACCAATACGGTGATGCGGGCGTGGACAACTTGGTGGGGCCCCATGCGTCGCCAGAATTGCGCGCCCTGTTGGTGGACGTGTCTCGGGGCACGCAAGCGCCTGGCTTGTTGCGGGCGGTGTCGTTTCGGCTCAGCGACTTCTACACCCCTGACTTGGCATCGGCCCTGACCATGCCGGTGCTGTTGGTGCAAGGCAGCGAAGACCAGATGAACCCGCGCCAAGAAAATGCCGACCTGCTCTTGCCCCAATTGCCCGATGGGCGTTTGGTCGAGCTGGACGGCATTGGGCACTTGCCCGAGGTGGAAGACCCGGGCGCGTTCAACCAGTTGCTGCTGGACTTTGTGGGGACACACCAGCCCTGACACTGGCGTCGCGGCTTTAGTTTTTCAGCCGTTCGTTTTGTGGGAACAAGAAACGCCGGGCTTCGTCGTCCAACTCCGCCTTGAAGGTGTTGCGGGTTTTCAGCGCTTCGGCACGTTGTGCGCCAGGGCGGGCATTGATCTCATCGAGCAGGCGCTTGATGTGGGGGTAGGTGGTCCACGCGTCGTCTTGGCCCAGCACATAAGGCACCATACGTGCCCAGCCCCAAAACGCCATGTCAACGATGGAGTAGTGCTCGCCCACCATGTAGTGGTGGGTGCTCAGGTGCTCGTTGACGACAGACCAGTGACGGTGGGCCTCAAAGTCGTAGCGGTTCAAGGCGTAGGCTTTGGGCTCAGGGGCGGCGTGGCGAAAGTGCACCGACTGGCCAGAGAATGGGCCAATGCCTGTGGCGATGAACATCAACCAAGACAACATTTGGCCACGCTCGGCGCTGTCGGATTGCAGGGGCACAAACTTCTTTTCGCGGTCGGCCAAGAACAGCAAAATTGCATTGCTGTCGAACACCGTCACGTCGCCGTCCACGATCGCAGGCACCTTGCTGTTGGGGTTGACCTGCTTGAACGCGGGGTCAAACTGCTGGCCCATGCGGGTGTCCACAGGGATGGGCTCGTAGGGCAAGCCCAGCTCTTCAAGCAATAACGCAACCTTCATTGGGTTGGGGGCGGCGTTGTAATAAAACTTCAACATGGTTTGTCTCCTGGGGGAATGTGTGTGGGTGTGTGGGTGTGTGGGTGTGTTGGCGTGTGTCATTCTATGGACAGAATCCCCCTCCATTTGATGCTGTAATCCACTCATCAATCACCCTGGAGACATGATGAAAAAAAGACAATGGATCGCGCTGATCGCAGCCAGCTTGCTGGGCCTGACTGCCGCACACGCCCAAGACAACACGTTCAAAGTGGGCTTGTTGTTGCCCATGACCGGGCCTTTTGCCTCCACGGGCAAACAAATGGAAGCCGGAGCCCGTTTGTATTTGCAACAAAACGGCAGCACCGTGGCGGGCAAAAAAATTGAACTCATCCTCAAGGACGACACCAGCACGCCCGATGTGACCAAGCGTTTGGCGCAAGAGATGGTGGTCAACCAAAAGGTCAACGTCTTGGCGGGTTTCGGCTTGACGCCGTTGGCCTTTGCCACGGCACCGGTGGCCACCCAGTCCAAAACACCGATGGTGGTCATGGCTGCTGCCACATCCAGCATCACCCAGGCATCGCCCTACATCGTGCGCTCTAGTTTCACGGTGCCGCAGGTGGTGACGGCCTTGGCCGATTGGGCCTACAAGAACAACATCAAAAAAGTGGTCAGCTTGGTCACCGACTACGGCCCTGGCGTGGACTCTGAAAAGTTTTTCAAAGACACCTTTGTTGCCAACGGCGGTGAGGTGGTAGAAACCCTGCGCGTGCCCTTGCGCAACCCAGACTTTGCACCGTTTTTGCAAAAAGTACGTGACGCCAAACCCGATGCCCTGTTTGCCTTTGTGCCCGCAGGCGTGGGCACTGCCTTGATGAAGCAGTTCACCGAGCGCGGCTTGGACAAAGCCGGCATCAAGGTGATTGCCGAAGGCAGCGTCACCGACGACGACATCTTGAACGACATGGGCGAGGTCGCGCTCGGCTTGGTCACTGCCCACCACTACTCGGCAGCGCACAACTCGCCTCAGAACAAAAAGTTTGTCGAAGCTTTTGCCAAAGCCAACAACGGCATGCGCCCCAACTTCATGGCCGTGGGTGCCTACGACGGCATGCGCGTGATCGTGGAAGCCCTCAAAGCCACCCAAGGCAAGGGTGATGGCGACGCGTTGCTGGCCGCCATGAAAGGCCAAATTTTTGAGAGCCCAAGGGGTTCGATGTACATCGACGCGCAAACCCGCGACGTGGTGCACAACATCTACATCCGCAAGGTGGAGCGCAAAAATGGCCAGCTTTACAACACCGAAATCGAAACCATCAAAGACGTGAAAGACCCTGGCAAGGCACGTTGAGCCAACAGGCCTTTCCATGTCCCGCTCACCGGCCTCGGCCGAACTGATTGACTCGCGCTACGCCGCGTGGCGCTTGCTCACCACACTGCTGTTGGTCACCCTGGGCAACAGCAGCATGTATGTGGTAGCTGTGGTCTTGCCCACGGTGCAAGCCGAGTTCGGCGTCAACCGCGCCGATGCGTCCTTGCCCTACACCTTGATGATGGTGTGTCTGGGTCTGGGCGGGCTGTGGACCGGCAAGTTGGCCGACCGTTTTGGCATCACCCCGGTGTTGCAAATGGGCTCGGTGGCGGTGTGTGCGGGCTTTGTGTTGGCAGGCCTGTCCGGCAGCATTTGGACTTTTGGTTTGGCCCATGGCTTGTTGTTGGGCTTGTTGGGCGGTGCGTCCACCTTTGCGCCGCTCATGGCAGACACCTCGTTGTGGTGGAACAAGCGGCGCGGCATGGCGGTGGCCATTTGCGCCAGCGGCAACTATGTCGCGGGTACCTTTTGGCCCCCTGTGGCGCAATGGGGGATCGAAACCCTGGGCTGGCGCCACACCTACATCGGCATGGGTATTTTTTGTGGCGTGGGCATGGCCTTGTTGTCCTTGCGCATGCGCCAGCGTCCGCCACTGGTGGCGCTCACCCCGAGCAGCGCCACCCCCAGTGCGGCGAGCTTGCACACCAGTGAGCGGCCGTTTGGCTTGAGCCAAGGTCAAGCCCAGCTCTTGTTGTGTGTGTCTGGTTTTGCCTGCTGTGTGGCCATGTCCATGCCCCAGGTGCACATCGTGGCCTACTGCTCAGACTTGGGGTTTGGTGCTGCCCGTGGAGCTGAAATGTTGTCGCTCATGTTGGGCTGTGGCATCGTGAGCCGCTTGGCCTCGGGCTGGATCTGCGACCACATTGGGGGCATTCGCACCTTGTTGCTGGGGGCCAGCTTGCAGGGTGTGGCCTTGCTCTTGTTTTTGCCATTTGACGGCTTGGTGCCGCTCTACCTCATCTCGGCGATGTTTGGTTTGTTTCAGGGCGGCATCGTGCCGTCTTACGCCATCATCGTGCGCGAACACTTCCCGCCTCAAGAAGCAGGTGCGCGCGTGGGGGCCGTGATCATGGCCACCTTGGTGGGCATGGCGGCAGGCGGCTGGATGTCTGGCAAGGTGTTTGACCTCACGGGCTTTTACCAAGCCGCCTTCCTCAACGGCATCGGATGGAACTTACTCACCGTCTCGATCGCTTCGTGGCTGTATTGGCGCGTGGCCCGTGCCAGACCGCAACCCAGCGCTTAGACCTCGACGCATTCAGAAAGGCTTCAGGCATGACCCAGACCACATCGACAGACGTCATCATCGTGGGGGGCGGCCCCAGTGGCCTGATGTTGGCCATTGAGTTGGGATGCCGCAACGTGCCGTGCATCTTGATCGAGCCGCAGCTGCATGCCCCCGACCGACCCAAAGCCAACGCCACCTCCGCACGCACCATGGAGCATTACCGCCGCCGTGGTTTTGCCGACCAGGTGCGCAACGTGGGCATGGCCGCAGACTATCCGCAAGACGTCATGTATTGCACCCGTTTGGCGGGCACCGAGTTGGCTCGGTTTCGCATGCCCAGTCGCGCACAAGCGGCGCAGCAAAGTGCCTTTGGCGACTACGGCCAAGCCGCTTGGCCCACCCCAGAGTTGCCGCATCGCGGCCAGCAGATGTACATCGAGCCGATCTTGCGCCAACAACTGGCGCGCTACCCCAGCGTGACCACGCGGTACGGTTGGCACGTGGACCAAGTGGCCGACGGCGCCGAGCATGCGAGCGTGCAAGCCACTGATTTAGCCACCCAGCGCACCCACCAGCTGCAAGCGCGGTTTGTGGTGGGATGCGACGGACCCCGCAGCACCGTACGCCACGCCATGGGCACCAGCTACGAAGGGGCCAGCCAGGAGCAGCGCGATTATTTTGGCGGGCAGATGCTGTCGATCCACTTTCGCGCTCCCGGTTTGTACCCAGCCTTGGCGCAGGGTCCCTTGGCTCAGCCTGCTTGGCAGAGCTGGATCATGAACCCACAACTGCGCGGCATCTTGGTGGCCATCAACGGCGTGGATGAGTTTGGCATGGGCATTCAACTCAAACCCGGTCAAGGCGTTGACGACGTGAACGTGGATGCCACCCTGCGTGCGCTCACTGGCCTAGGCACCGTGCCGTTTGACTACGAGGTGTTGCACAAAAGCAGTTGGACGGCGGGCTTCATGTTGGTGGCCGAGCAGTTCCAAACCGGGCGCTTGTTCATTGCCGGAGATGCCGCCCATTTGTTCACCCCCACCGGTGGCATGGGCTACAACACCAGCATCGACGACGCCGTGAACTTGGGCTGGAAGCTTGCGGCGGTGGTGCAGGGCTGGGCGCCTGAGTCGCTGTTGCAAACCTACTTTGAAGAGCGTCACCCCATTGCTAAGCGCAACACACAGTTTGCCCGTCTCATGGCTGAAAGCATCGGGCGCATGCCCATCTCGGCATCGCTGGAGCAAGACACCCCGCAGGGAGAGCAAGCCCGAGCCGCCTTGGCCGATGCCGTGCATGCCCACGCCCATGCGGAGTTCAACATCCCGGGCTTGCAGCTGGGGCTGCGCTACCAAAGCCGAATCGTGGCGCGTGAATCCGGCCAAGCCCCGCCCGATGCCCCCAATGTTTATGTGCCCAGTGGGTTTGCCGGATGCCGCGCACCGTTTGTCAAACTGGCAGATGGCCGCTGGTTGCCCGACTTGTTTGGCATGGGCTTCACGGTGTTGGCCTTGGGCCCGCAGCCAGAGCCAGACACATGGCTGGACGCCGCCAGTGCCCTCACATTGCCCGTGACGGTGGTGCATCAACCCGATGCCGCAGCGCGTGCACTGTACGGGGCCGATTGGGTGCTGGTTCGCCCCGATCACCATGTGGCTTGGCGTGGCAACAGCGCACAACAGGCCTCAGCCGTGCTGGCGCAAGCCGCGGGTCTCAAGGCGGATGAGGGGATGAAGATCAGGCGGTGAAGCGTTGCAGCTGAGCCAGCATGGCGGCTGGAATGGGCACCCGCTGGCGCACCTCACGGCTGATGCAAATGGGTGAAAAGCGCCCTGTGAAAATGCGCCGTCCATCGGGTTGTGTGGCTTCAACATGGATGTCGTAGCTGTGCTCACGGATGTTGGAGACGCTGCAGTGCATGTCAAACTCATCCTCGGGCCACAGCGCACCATGGAAGGCCAAGTCCATGCCTTTGCAAGGCGTGTCAACGGCCAGCGTTTTGAGCCATTCAAAGTAGCGGCCTTCACCCAACTCGGCAAAAAAATAGCTCGAGGCGATCAGCAAATACTCGGTGAACTTACCGGTGTACACCACGCCTGCAGGGTCGCAGTCGGCCCAGCGCACGCGCTTGCGCACCACCAAGGGGTGGCGCGACACCACATGTTCGTAGGTCGACACTTGGGGTGCGCTGTCAGCGTGCATGGGCACTTTCCAAGGGTTCGGGGGCTGCCAAAGCCATCTGGGTCAAACCTTCGCGTTGAAATTGCGCAAACAACTCGGGGTATTGCTGCTGCAAGCGTTCTTCGTTCAGGCGACCCGTGCGGGTCATGAAGGCGTGAATGAAACCATAGGGTGTGTAGCGTCGCATCCAGTCACCAAACTGCTCGTACCACAGGTAAGACTTGCGTGAGGCGTTCAAGAGTTTGTCTTTGGCCGGGCCGCGTGTCTGGGCAAAGTTCTCGAGACGAGCCAAGGCACTCAGATCGGGCTCGTCGGCAGGCGCCGGCGCGGTCAAGGCCTCGGCCAGCGCAATCGCGTCTTCCATGGCGATGCGGGTGCCTGAACCAATCGAGAAGTGGGCCGTGGTGTGTGCATCGCCCATCAGCACATGCTTGCCCACCGTCCAGTGCGCGTTTTGCGTCACGGGGAACTGTCGCCAGTTGGAATGGTTGGAGATCAGTGGTTCCCCATCGAGCTCAGGCGCAAACACCTGCTCAAAAACCTGCTGGCGTTGTTCGTTGCTCATGGCGTGAAGCCCTAGGCTGTGCCAGGTGGCATCGTCGCACTCCGCCACAAAGGTGCTGGCCGTGGTGCTGTATGGGTAGTAGTGCGCCACAAACGAGCCGCCTTGCCACTCACGAAACACCAAGGCCGACTTGGTGAACACGCGCGCGGTGCCATACCACGCAAAGTGGTTGGTGAGGAAAGACTTGGTGGTACCAAACTCTTTTTCGTAGGCGCCACGCACCACCGAGTTCACACCATCGGCACCCACCACCACGTCGGCATCGGCCAAACCGTGCTGACTGAGTTCGTCGGGGTGTTCGATGCGCATGCCAAAACGCACATCCACCCCCACGTCTTGGGCGATGCGTTGCAGCACGTGCAACAAGTCAATGCGGGCAATGGCTCCCCCTTTGGCGGGGTGTTGAATGTCAATCGGATGGTGTTGCACTTCGATGGTTTGAACCCTATTGAAATTCATCTTGGCAATCAACTGCTCAAACACCTGGGGGTCAGCCGCTTGCAAACGGTTGAGTCCCGAGTCAGCCAGCACCACACCAAACCCAAAGGTGGAGTCGGCGCTGTTTTGTTCAATCACGCTCACAGGCCAATCGGGTTGGCGGCGTTTGAGCAAGATGGCGAGGTACAGCCCCGACGGGCCTCCGCCCACAATGGCGACTTTCATACGGCGCTTTCGATGATGGTCAACACATCGTTGTCAAAGTGGGTGATCTGTCCGACCAAGCCACCCGTCAACGCCCCATGCCACACCGCAGGCTTGAAGCCAAGGGTTTTGCGTTTCAGGTTGATTTGTTGAGGCGCGCAGATGCGCCAATACCCCAGCCGTGGGCCATCGACTTGGTAGTCGGCCACTTCACGTGCGTGGGCCACCAAGGGCAAAAACTCTTCCACATTGAGTACAAAGATCGTGGGCATCAATGTGACTCCTGCGCTTGGTCAAACGCTTGGGCCAAGGCGGCGCCTTTTTTCAGCCAGACTTGGTCAATCTTTTGAAACGGCTGTTGGGCTTGCTCCAGCGCCATGCCCGCTTCCAGGGTGCGGGCAGCGTCTTGAATGTCAACCGCTTCAAACGGGCGGACTTGCCAGGTGACTTCTAGCGAGTAGCCATTGGGGTCGTTGAAGTAAATCGACTCAATCACCTCATGGCGAATTTGGTACTTGACCTCGATGCCCGCTGCCTCGATCTTGGCGCGGCAGTCCAAAAGAGCTTCTCGGGTGTCCACGCGCCAAGCCGTGTGCGAGGCGCGGTAGCGGTAGTCGTCGTGCACCGCTACAAAGTCGGGTGGTGTGGTGCCGATGTAGAAAAAAAACGCGATCGTGCTGTGGTTGCCGCTGTCAAAAAAGAAATGCAAAAAGTCCGCATGGTCCTCCGGTCCCCAGCCGCGCGCTGAAATGGCATGCACCAGCGGCAGCCCCAACAGGTCGCGGTAAAAGTGCACGGTTTCTGTCAGTTTCCAGGTCGGACGTGCCGTGTGGTGAACGCCCGCAATGGGAATGGGCTGACGGGCTGTGGTGCTTGAGGTGAGGGTGGTCATGGGGATGTTCTCGGGTGTCAATGCGGGGTTTGTTCGGCTTTGAGCATGTTGGCAATCAAGGTCCGCAGGGCTAGCTTGTTGAGCTTGGACGCATTGGTGAGGGGGAACTCTTGCAACACCTCGATGCGTTCAGGCCATTTGAATTTGGCCATGCCTGCCGCTTCTAAAAAGCGGCCCAGTTCTGTCGTGGTGGGCGCCACGGCACCGTCTCGCAAGGTAACAAAGGCGCAGATGCGCTCGCCATACACCTTGTCCGGCATGCCCACGATGGCCGTGGCCGAGATGGCGGGGTGGCGGTTGACCTGCAACTCCACCTCTTCGCAGTTGACCTTTTCACCCGCCCGGTCCACCACGTCTTTGGTTCGGCCACGGAACTGGTAATAGCGCTTGCCGCCAATGTCGCGAAACAACATCAGGTCGCCCGAGCGGTAAAAGCCTTGGCGGGTGAAGGCCTGTGCGTCGCGCTCTGGTGCATCGTAATAACCGTGGATGGTGTAAGGCCCACCAAAGGCACATTCGCCTTCGACACCGGCCTCCACAATTTCTTCCTCGCTGCCAATTTTGAACAGCTTGATTTGGTCAAACGGCGACACCGGCGCCCCCACCATGGTGTCGCGCACCTCTTGCGGGTCAGTCTCTTGCGTGAGCATGATCACCCCCTCGGTCATGCCAAAGATGTGAAACACCGGCGCACCCAGCAAGTCGCGCAAGGCCGGGGCGTTGTTGGCACTGATGACCCCGCGCAAGCTGCCCAAAGGCAATGCGCCGGATTGAACCGCGGGTTTGAGCTTCTCCACCAAAGGACCGGCCATGACGGTCCAGGTGGGTTCGCAGCGTTTGAAAATATCGCCCAATGCCTCGGGCGCCAAACTGGTGGCGATGGCCACGTTGCCCCCGGTCAACAAAAACGGACCGAAGCAGCACCCCATGTTGAGGTTGTGCATCATCGGCATGGGCATGAACAACACGTCGTCGCTGCGGTAGCCGTTCCAAGCAGCGACCGAACGCATGTTGTAGATGTATTCGTTGTGAAAACGCGGAATGATTTTGGGCACCCCGGTGGTGCCGCCAGACAGCTGAAACACCGCCACCTGAAACGGGTCGCGCGGCACTTGGGCAAGCAACGCGCGGGCGCTTTCTTGGCTGATCGAAGCGATCAGCGTTTGCAGATGTTGCGCCTGCCCACGCTGCGTGCCACGGGCTTGCACAATGCCCGCCAGCGTCGGCACCACGGCCTGCATGCGCTCGGCAAACGCCACATCGTCGAACTTGGGGTCGTCGCCTTGCACAAACATCAGCCGTGCTTTGGCATGGTTGCCCAAGTAGCCGATTTCAAGTTCGCGGTGCGCGGCGAGGGTGCAGATGGGAATCAAGCCTGCTTTGAGACAGGCGATGAAGCCGATCACCAGTTCGTTGCAGTTGCCGATCTGAAAAATCACCCGGTCCAAGGGCGCAAACCCCATGTGAATGAACGCACCGGCCAAGCGGTCGCTCATCTCTTGCAGTTGGCCGTAACTCAAACTGCCCTCGCTGCCGCTCAATGCGGTGCGCTCGGCGTGCTGTGCGAACGAGGCGCTGAAAGCCTGATCCATGGTCTCGTGGGTCAGCGCGCCGCCGTCGATATAGCGGCGCAAGTCGGCCTCTGGGGCATAGACCACCCCCGGCATGGGGTGGCGAACTTGGTATTGAAGTGAGGTCAGCATGGGGGGGGGTGTTGGGCGTTGGGCGTTGGGCGTCTGTGCGTGGGGGCTTATTCAGGCTTGAGTCCTAAGGTGCGGATGACGCCGCCAAACAATTCTTTTTCGTTTTTGACAAAGCGCTGAGCATCGGCCACCGAGCCTGGTGTGGCGTAGGTGCCGAAGTCACGAAACTTGGCCAACACATCGGGCTGCTGCATGGCCAGGTTGATGTCGTTGTTGAGTCGCTGCAAGATGGCCGCAGACGTGCCCTTGGGGGCCTGAAAACTGAACCAGCCGCTGATGTTCAAACCAGGAATCGTTTTGTTGGCCAAGGGAATGCTCTCCAAGCCTGGCAACTCGGTTTCGGCCGCCACCGCCAGGGCACGCAAGCGCCCTGACTTGACCAATTGAATCAGCGGGCCCGTGCCGTCCACGTACATGGCGACGTCACCATTGACGACGGCTTGTATGCCTTGCGATGTGACCGCAAAAGAAACCTGCTGAAACTGAACGTTGGCTTTGATGCCAGCCAGCTCGGCGGCCAAATGCGGAATGGACGTTCGGGTCGGGTTGCCAATGGCAATTTGGTCTGGCTTGGCTTTGGCCATGGCAATGGCATCGGCCAAGTTTTTGGCCGGGTTGCTGGCATTGGTGACGAACAGCATGGGTGTTTTGCCCGCGATGGCAAAAGTCTCGAAGTCGCGTTCCACGTCGTAAGTGGCTTCTTTGTAGGTGACCGGCGTGACCACCACCACAGCGGCTTGGTTCAAGCCAATGGTGTAACCGTCGGCAGGGGCTGCTTTGAGCAAGTTCATGGCCACAATGCCGCCCGCGCCCGGTTTGTTGTCGACCACGATGGATTGACCCAAGCTCGCAGCGAGTTTCTCGCCAACGATGCGGGCCGCTAAATCAGGTGCGCTGCCCGGTGGGGCGGGCACGATCAAGCGGATTGACTTTTGGGGCCAAGCGCCGGTTTGCGCCCAGCTGCAAAGCGCTGTCGAACTCAGCCAGGTGACCAACAGGGCGCGAGAAAGGTTTTTCAAAAGCATGGGGTGTCTCCAGGATGGTTGTTGTGATTTGAAAATTCAACGAGGTTCGTGCAGCCACTGCTGAACCAAACGGCCGGCCAAGACTTGTCCGGTCTCTTCGCCTTCGGCCAAGGCCTGTCCGTGGTGGTTGCCGCGCACGCGTTCGCGCCGCTTGTGGGAGGTGCCGATGGACGCGTAAATGGCTGCCATGTCAGACGGAAATGCGGCTTGGTCCCCGGTGTACTCAATCACCAAGGAGGGCACTTGAATCTCAGGCCCGCATTTCTCGAAACTCGCGTTCGAGCTGATGCCCGACCAGGTGGACAACCAAGACTCTGCGGTGACCATGCGGGCAAAACCCACGCTGCCCAGGTTGGAGGCCAAGGGGTCACGGCCCCACAAGCCACCGACCACGCGCTCGGAGGGGTCGAGCGACAAGTCCCAGCAGCGCAAGTCGGCATCGGTGCGCCAAATGGCGGTGATGGGCGTGTGTGCGGCCAGTCGCTGGGTGTGCACCGAGGTGTCACCTTCTTTGATTTTTTTGCGCGCCTGTGCGCGTGTGGCCATGATGGCACGCGCATGGGCATCCAAGCGCTCCACGCGGGCGTGCTGCGCGGCACGGTAGCGGCTCACAAATTCGGTGCTGTAGTGCGATGAGGCTGGCGGCGTGACAAACCCGTTGTGGGCGTCGAAGGGGTCAAGCGTTGCATCCACCGACAAAGGGTCGTGTTCATCGCTGACCGACGGGTCGATGCCGTTCATCAGCAACTTGCCCTGACCGGGGTGGGGCGACACAAAAATCAAATCATCAGGGGCTGGCATGTTGGCGCCGGCCAGGTCGACCGGGCGTCCCCCGGGTGTGCGCGCAATGCGTTGCTCGGGGGCACGCAAGGCCTGCTGGGTGTAGAACGCATACAAGCCCGCACCCCCCGAGTTGCCTAATAACACGATGCGCTCAAACCCCAGGCTGCGCAAATGCGCCATGCTGGCAGCCACGTCCAGCAAGGCCAACTCATGCTCCAAGCGCAAGTCGTTGCCAATCGAACGAGGCGCTTGCACATAGGCGGCGCAACCTGCATCCAAGACATCGGGCACCAGGTAAGGGGTGCCTGTGAACTCGCGTGGATGCATCAAACACACCACGATTTTTTCGTGCCCGGTTTGCGCGTACAGCAAACCCAAGGTGCGCTGGTTGTCTGCGGTGTGCAGGCTGAACGGGCGGGTGGTGAACGCCCGGTTCATGCGTTGGGGGTTCCAGCCTGCGCCACGCAAGCCAGCGGTGACTTTGCCCTTGGGGGTCTGACTCATAGCGGCGTCTTACAATTAATTTAGATGGTCTCAATTAAACTATTGAGACAGTCACAAATAAATCAAGAAAAACCCTGATCTATGTCAAATCAAGTTTCTCCGGCTGCGACCATGGCGCGCAAGCGCGGCCGCCCCAGTCGCCATGAAGCTGCCGAAAGCGGGGGCACCACCACCATCACCCGCGAGCAAATTTTGGACACCGCCACCGCCATGGCCAAGACCGAGCCCTTGGGCGACATCTCGATGGTAGGTTTGGCGCGCGAGTTGGGCGTGGCACCCACCCTGATCCATTACTACATTGGCAGCCGAGACGATCTGATTTCGGGTGTGGCCAATCGGTATTTCAAAGAGCGCTACTCGCGCTTGCAAGCCCTCACCGGTGATTGGAAAAAAGACCTTTGGCGCGAAGCCCACCAGTCGTTTGCCATGGGGGTGGAATACGGCGGCGTGTTGCGCTACATGATGTCGCACAACCGTTTTCGTCTGTTTCAACAAGTCAGCGAAGGCGAGTCCGACTTTGGCGTGCTCTACCTGGACCGCATCGCCAGTATCTTCAAGCGCGCAGGCTTCAAGCCCCAGCATGCCGCCATGGGCTACCACTTGATGTCGCAGTATGTGATGACCTCGGCCTATGCGCAGGTCAGTCGGCAGTTGCCCGGCTTCCATGCGCACTACATCCAAGACCACATCCACTCAGCCCCGCAAGGTGAACTCTCGGGCGCGCATTATTTTGCGGACGCTTTCAGCATGCTCGACTCTGACACGGTCTTTCCAGAGGGCTTGCGCTTGTTGATCGACAGCTTTGAACTGTGGCTGCCCCCCAGCAAACGGGGCAAGCTATTGCCCAAGAGCCGTGCTCAAGGGGCCTTGGCAAAGTCTGCCTGAACCTGCGCTTCGTAGGCCAACAGTTTTTGCACACTGGGGCGCGCTTGCATGCGCTGCAGGTGAGCCATGCAGTTCTTGAACACCGACACATCGGGTTTGAACATCGAGCCACGGCGAAAACACCAGTAAAAGTAGGCGTCGACGCAGGTGAAGTGGTCAAAAAACCATTCACGCCCGGCCAGCATCTGGTCGGCAATTTCAAACAGCTCAAACAAAGAGTGCGAACCCAGCGCTTGCACACTCTCGGCGCTGCCGTCCAATGCGCAATAGCGCTCAGGGCGTGCTTGCTGTGTGAGCTTGGGGTGAATGCCCGAGGAGCACCAGGCCATCATGGAGATGGCTTTCACATAAGCCATCGGGTCTTGGGGCAACAACTGAGCCTGTGGGAATTGACGCGCAATCCAAATTTGAATCGCCACGTTTTCGGTCAGTGGATCGCCATCGATGATCAGTGTGGGCACTTTGGCTTTGGGGTTGATGCGCAAGTACTCGGGGCTGTTGTGTTCGTTTTTGCCAAGGTTGATGGGCAGGGTGTCAAACGCTGCGCCTGCTTCGGTGAGCAAGATGTAGGGCACCAAAGAGCAAGCCACAGGGCAGTAGGCGAGGGTGAGTTTCATGGGGTTCCTTGTGTTGGGTTAAGCGTTGAGCCAAGTGTGACCTTGCGCATACAAGCGTGTCAGCACCTCGCTGTTGGGGGTGGGTAAGCCTTCGGTGATGGTGGCACCGCCCTGGGACTGCATGTAGGCCAAGTGGCGGTAGCCCTCGGGGTTGCGAGCCAACACAGCCGGGTCGAGCGTCAGCCGGGCAGCCGGGTCGAGCACATCCATGCGGTCTTTTTCGTAAATCGGCACCCGCTGCTGAATGCGCCAGGCGTCGCCTTGGCGAACAAACTGGTCGAAAAACCGGCCGTAGCAGGTGACGTCCACTTCCACGTCGTGCACCATGCCGCGCGCGAGCAAGACCATGCGCGTTTCTGCCAAGGCTTTGTCACCTTGAAGGTCTATCGTGGCCGCGCCAATGAAGTGCTGCGCCTTGGCGCCACGCTTGGCGGCTTCGGTCGAGCGGTTCACAAACTCTTGCGCTGGGCCAACAAACCACGTGGTGTACATGATGGCGTCAGCCGTGTAGAAAGAACGCAGTTGCTCCCAACGTCCGGCATCGCGGGCCAGCCCCCAGTCTTGAACGACTTGGGTGATGGCCCCGCGGTCGAGCAGGGTTTGCAGTGTCATGGGTGGGCTGGGGTGTGGGGTCATGGTTACTCTGCCTTGATGCCAGCTTGGCGTAAAAACTTGGGCCATTTGTCGGCTTCTGCTTTGACAAATTGTTCGGTCTCTTTGGGCGGCATGTTGAACACGCGCACCCCAGAGCCTTCGAGGCGTTTGCGCAAGTCCGCTTGCTGCATCACCTTGTTCATGGCGCTGCGCAACGTTTCGATCACTGGCGCTGGGGTTTGGCTTGGCGCAAAAATGCCAATCCAACTCTCCAGCACCAAGCCGGGCAAGCCCGCTTCGCGTCCGTACGGCACTTGCGGCAACAAGGGGTCGCGGCTGGAGTTGGACGTCACGATGGCTTTCACGCGATCGCCTTCCAAGAACGGCCGCACGGTGGAGGTGTTGTCAAAAAACAAGTCCACCCGACCGCCAAACAAATCGGTGTAAGCCGGCTGGGCGCCCTTGTAGGGAATTTCTAAAATATTCACATGGGCCAAGCTCTTGAGCAACGCGCCCGCCACGTGCTGTCCCGTGCCCGTGCCGCCCGTGGCAATCGTCAACGTGCCGGGGTTGGCCCGTGCAAAGTCCATCACCTCTTGCAGCGTGTTCAAGGGCAATTCCTTGCGCGCAATCAGCGTGTACGAAAACGACCCCGCCAGCGCCACCGGCACAAAGTCTGTGGCGGGGTTGTAGGGCAGCTTGTCGTACAGCCCGGGGGTGAAGGCAATGTTGGCCAAACCGCCCATCAGCAGGGTGTAGCCGTCGGGTGCAGCAGCCGCAGCCGCTTGGGTGCCCACCACGGTGCCTGAGCCGGTGCGGTTTTCAACCACCACGGCTTGTCCCAATTCGGCGGAGAGCTTCTCGGCCAACACACGCCCCACAAAGTCGTAGCCTCCGCCAGGGGCGGTGGGCACGATCAGGCGTATCGGTTTGATGGGGTAGTTCTGGGCTTGTGCCAGGCCGCACAAGAGGCCCAGGGTGATCAGCACAGGGGCTGACAGGCGAAGCAAAAAATGGGTCATCCGGCTACCTGCTTGTCTCGGGGGTTGTCTTGGGCCGAGCGCAGTTTAGTCAGCGCATGGCCAATCCCAAAGCCGCCAAAGTCTTCTTGGTGATAGCCCGCTGATGCGCCTACCCCCTGTGGGCGGGTCAACCGATCAAGTCGACCTTGCCCGTCAAGTCCATGATGCCGGTGATCACGCTCAACTTGGACTGGCGTTTGATCACGGCGGCCCGAAAAGCCATCAAGGCTTCTGCATGGGCGTGGTTTCTTCTTCTTTGGTCGCCACCTTGGCGTCGCCAAAAGCCAGCTTGGCCGCACCGCAGTCGCGGTGGGTCAAAGCCACCACGCGGGGGATGTGGTGCAAGGACACGGTGATGTCGAGGTTTTCCCAGAAGGTGTTGTGCCAAGCCGCGAACTTGGGATGGATGGCACCAACCGGACCACCGGCAAACACAAACTGGCTGTAGTTGTCGGCCAGCTTGTCGCGTGCAATGCCGTGCAACAAGCCCATGTATTGCCAGCTCAGGGTGGTGAAGCGGGGGTCAATGCAGTTGACCAACATGGCTTCGTAGTTGCCACTGGCGGCTTGCGAGGGGCCTGCTGCGGTGGCCAACAAGCCACCCGCCAAGGCGGCTGTGCCCAGGCCTAAAAAACCACGCGCGTGTGGCCAGCCTACAGGCTGTTGGGGCCGCAGCACAGGCAGCGGTAGGCTGAGGTGTCAGCGGTGTCGGTGGGGCAAGTTGGGTTTACGTGGCGCTACTGGTGTGTTCACAAACGAAAGAATTCTCATGCGGTTGTTTGATACGAGCCACGGTTTCTTGAGAGAACTTATTGGGCGCACAAGTATGCAAAACCTTGGTCTTGGGGTTTGGGTGTGGCTCATTATTCTGCCGTGATCTTGGCGCTTTCCACAATGCGCTGGAACTGCACCGACTCGGCTTTGATGAAGTCGCGGAACTGTTGCGTGCTCATGGGCGCGGGCTCGCCGCCTTGGTCTTGCAGCTTCTTGGACAGATCAGGGTCTTTGATGGCTTGCGTCACGGCGGCGTTGAGTTTTTGCAGCACATCTTCGGGGGTGCCCGCTGGTGCAAACAGGCCAAACCAGTTGTCGAGCTGGTAGTTGGCCAGGGGCTTGTACTCGGCAATGGCCGCAATGTCGGGTGCAAAGCTGGTGCGCTTGGCCGAGGTCACGGCAATGGCTTTGACCTTGCCGTCTTTGATGAAGCCCTTGGCGGCGGTGTAGCTCACAAAGGTCATCTCCACATTGCCCGACGCCACGTCGATCAATTGGCCCGCTGCGCCTTTGTACGGACTGTGCACCATGTGGATGCCCGCCAGCTCTTCCAGTAACTCACCGTTGAGATGCTGTGGGTTGCCCACACCGCTGGTGGAGTAAGACACTATGCCGGGGTTCTTTTTGGCGTAGGCAACCAGCTCTTCGATGTTCTTGGCCTGAAACGTCGGGCTCACCACCAACACATTGGGAATGCGCGTGACCAGGGTGATGGGCGCCAAGTCTTTCGAGGGCGAATACTGCATTTTGTTTTTGTAAACAAACGCGTTGATCGCCGTCTCGCCCGCCGAACCCAAGAGCAGTGTGTAGCCGTCGGGCGCGGCTTTGACCACTGCCAAGGCACCAATCATGCCGCTGCCACCGGCTTTGTTGTCGACGATGACGTTTTGCTTGAGCGATGCGCGCAACTTTTCGGCCAGCAAACGCGCCATGGTGTCCACGCCACCGCCAGCAGAGAAGGGCACCACGATCGTGATGGTTTTGTTGGGAAACTCTTGCGCACTGGCTGGCATGCACCAGAAAAAACAGGCCGCTGCAACAAAAGCGCTGCACAGCAGCTGACGACGGGCATTGAACATGAAGACTCCAAGAGGTGCCACTCGCGCATGGATACAGCGATGCATGGCTAGGCGATAGATTGCATTTTACATCTGTAAAGTGCAATAATGGTTGGCATGGAAAACACCTACGCCACACCCGCCGAGACACCCACGACGCCGCGTTTCGCCCCTGCGCATTTCAGCGTCAACCAGCAGACCTATGCCTATGTGGATTTGCCCACGGTGTGCGGCGAACGCTTGCAGCAGTTGCCCATCGTGTTGCGTTTGTTGTTGGAGAACGCCATCCGCCACATGCAAGGCAGCGAGCGCGAGCAAGCGGTGCAAGCCATCTTCGATTGGCTGCACACCGGCACCAGCGAAGCCGAGATTGCATTTCAACCCGGCCGTGTGCTGATGCACGACACCACCAGCACCCCCGCCTTGGTGGACATCGCGGCCATGCGCAACGCGCTGCACGAAGCGGGTGTGGACCCTGCGGTGCTCAACCCCGGTTTGCCCGTCGATGTGTCCATCGACCACTCGCTGGCGGTGGAAGTATTTGCCGTGCGCGACGCCGTGACAGTGAACTTGCAGCACGAAATTCGCCGCAACGGCGAGCGCTACCGCTTTTTGCGCTGGGCTGCCTCGGTGCTGCAAGGGGTGCGCATTCACCCGCCTGGCACGGGCATCATGCACACCATCAACCTAGAGCAACTCGCCACTGTGGTGACCACCCAAGACAAACAGGGTGTCACCTGGGCCGTGCCCGACATGATGATTGGCACCGACAGCCACACGCCCATGGTCAACGGCATTGGCGTGTTGGGCTGGGGCGTCGGGGGCTTGGAAGCCCAGACCGTGATGTTTGGCATGCCCACCATGCTGCGCATTCCCGATGTGGTGGGCGTCAAGCTGGTGGGCCAGTTGCCGCCAGCGACACTGGCCACCGATTTGGCCTTGACGGTGACCCAGCGTTTGCGCCAGCTGGGTGTGACCGGCGAGTTTGTGGAGTTCTATGGTCCGGGGGTGTCCACCTTGAGCGCGGGCGACCGCGCCGTGGTGGCCAACATGGCGCCTGAATATGGCGCCACCACGGGCTTTTTTGGCATCGATGCCCACACCTTGGCTTACCTCAAAACCACCGGGCGCACCGACGCCGCCATTGGCTTGGTCGAGGCTTATGCCCAACACGCTGGCCTGTGGTTCGACCCACAGGCTGAGCCACGCTACACCCAAACCCTCACCATCGACCTGAGAACCATTGGCTTGCACGTGGCGGGTCCGCGTCGTCCGCAAGACCTGTGGCTGTATTCGCAAACCCCCGAGGCCCTGGCCGACGCGGCGTTCACGCCTTCAGATCACTCAGACCACACGGGCCAATCAGTTCAGGCAGCCAGTGCAGACATTCCTGACCCCGCCAACAATCTGCCGCGCCATCCGGTGGCCATTGCCGCCATCAGCAGTTGCACCAACACCACCGATCCTGCGCTGTTGGTGGCCGCAGGCCTGCTGGCGCGCAACGCGCGCGCCCTGGGTTTGCGCGTGCCTGCGTGGGTCAAAACCTCGTTGGCCCCGGGCTCGCCTGCGGCGGCCTCTTACCTGCAACGTGCGGGCCTGTTGGACGACCTCGACGCGCTGGGCTTTGGCATAGTGGGCTATGGCTGCACCAGTTGCATCGGCAACACCGGCCCATTGACCGCAGCTGTGCGCGACGCGCAGCGGGCAGGCCAGTGCAAGGGCGTGGCCATTTTGTCGGGCAACCGCAACTTTCCGGGGCGCGTGCACCCCGACCTGGAGTTGAGCTTCATCATGTCGCCGCCCCTCGTCATTGCTTTTGCTTTGAGTGGCGACGCGCAAAAAAACTTGGCCACCGAGCCGCTGCACACAGCACCCAACGGCCAAGCGGTGTACCTTCAAGACATCTGGCCCACCCACCAAGAAATTGCTGCCCACGTGGCTCTGGGTGCCAACCCCGACGACTACCAGCGCGACTTTGTGCAGGCCTCTGCCAATCCCTTGTGGCACGCCTTGCAAGCCCCCCACAGCCCGCTGTTTCCGTGGGACGAGCGCTCCACCATCTTGCGACGCCCCCCGTTTGCCGCCGTCACCGAAGGCAGCCAACTGGGCCACTACAGCGCCTACCCCTTGTTGGTGGTGGGCGACGACGTGACCACCGACCACATCTCGCCCGCCAGTGCCATTCCCCCCGACAGCCTGGTGGCCGACTTCTTGGTGGCACGCGGCGACGACCGCCGCGACTTGAATGTGTTTGCCTCACGCCGTGGCAACTGGGAGGTCATGCTGCGTGCGGCCTTCCACAGCAAAACCTTGGCCAACCTGCTGCAGCCAGGCCTGCCCGTGGCGCACACCTTGCACGTGCCCAGTGGCGAGGTGATGCCCATATGGGACGTGGCCCAGCGCTACCGCGACGCGGGCGACTCGGTGGTGCTTGTGGCAGGTGAGCGCTATGGCATGGGCTCGTCACGCGACTGGGCCGCCAAAGGCCAACGCCTGCTGGGCATACGCGCGGTGTTGGCCGTGAGCTTTGAGCGCATCCACCGCTCCAACCTCATTGGCATGGGCATCTTGCCCCTGCGCATGCCTGCCGGCATGAGCCCTCATACCCTGCAGCTGCAAGCGGGTGACCGGTTGGAGGTGGACGCCACGCCCGACGGGCTGCAACCCCGGGGTGCCATTCGCGTGTGTCTGCACCGCGCCGATGGACGCGAAGAAAGCTTCGATGCCACGGCCGCGGTGGAAACGCAACTGGAGCTCAGCTTGCTGCGCGATGGCGGGGTCATTCCATCCATTTTGCACAGCACCATCCAAGCGCACCGTGCAGACCAGGCCTCCCCAGCTTGACAGCATGAGCGCAGACACCTCTATGGCCGCCCAAGTGTTGGCCTACATCCACGCTCAGGGTTTAGCGCCCGGCAGCCACTTGCCCGCACAAGCCATGGCCGATCACTTGAAAGTGTCGCGCTCGCCTGTCAATAACGCACTCGATTGGCTGCACAGCCAAGGCGTGTTGCGTCACGAAAAAAACCGGGGCTATTTTTTGGCCAAAGCGCTGGACGTGAACGACCGCAAATTGGCCAAAGCCCTGGGTCGGCAAGCCACTGACGCCGTCAGCGCTGCTTACTTTCGGGTGGCCGAAGACCTGCTGCAAGGCAGCTTGCCCAACGCGTGTTCCGAGGCCTTGCTCAAAACCCGTTACGCATTGACCAACGCGCAACTCCAAGCCGTGTTGAGCCGCATCGCACAAGAGGGCTGGGCCCACAAAAAACCGGGCTATGGCTGGGAGTTCTCCACCATGCTGACCACGCCCGACAGCCTGTTGCAGTCGTACCGCTTGCGCATTGCGCTAGAACCTGCAGCTTTGCTAGAGCCCGACTTTTACCTCGACCCCCAGGTGCTGCAAAGCTGCCGCGCCGCTGAGCTGCACTTGCTGGCAGGCGGCATTGAAGCCGACACGCCCGACCAACTGCACCAGCGGGGTGTGCGTTTTCATGAGTCGTTGGTGGAGGCCTCGGGCAACCCGTTTTTCATCGACACCATCCAACGCCTCAACCGCGTGCGCCGCTTGCTGTCGTACCGCTCCATGCAAGACCGTCAGCGTTACAAAGAGCACTGCCAACAACACCTGCGCATCCTCGACTTGCTGGAAAAAGGCCGCAATGCCGAGGCCAGTGAAGCATTGCGCCGGCACCTCACCCGCACGCTGAAAAATCTGCAAAAAATTCGGGGGATTTTGAAGGCTTAGGACTTTTACAAGCGCAGTGGCGTGTTGTATTCTCTATTCGCGAATAGAGAATACAATCGTTGCATCATGGTTGCCGCCAAATCAAACCCTCAAATTTCTCTGCGACCCCAAGACGTGGTCGTCTTGCTGCGTTTGTGTCTCGACAAAGAAACACCGCCAACTTATGCGGCGTTGGCTGCGGATGTGTGTATGACAGCATCTGAAGTACACGCCAGTGTCAACAGATCAGTCCTTGCTCAATTACTTCGCAAAGATGCCGATGGAAAACCTCGGGTTTTGTTGGCGCAACTCAAATTGTTTTTGCAACACGGTGTGCGCTATTGTTTTCCGGTCGTTCGTGGAGAAATGACACGTGGTATGCCCACAGGTCATGCAGCCCCCCCGTTGGTTGACAAGCTGGTGGGAAGCAATGAGCCACCGCCTGTTTGGCCTGATAAAAATGGCAAAGTGCGTGGCCTGACGTTTCAACCGCTTTACCCCACTGTTCCTCAGGCCGCAGCAAGCATTCCCAAGCTCTACGAGTTACTGGTTTTGGTGGACGCCTTGCGGGGGGGCAATGCACGTGAGCGTTCCATTGCGGTGAAGGAACTCGACGCAAAATTGTCAGCATGAGCCATCTCAACCCAAACGATCCCAACGTCGCCATGATTGAGCGCGTGGCCCAGCGGCTCGGCTCGGAGTTATGCAAGGGCTTGGTCTTTGTCGGCGGAGCTGCAGCTGGGTTGTTGATCACTGATATGGCGCTTCCTGGCATCCGTCGAACCGACGATGTCGATGTTGTGACCCCAGCGCAGGCCTTGGCGGATTACCACCTCTTAGAAACTCATTTGAGAGCGCTCGGCTTTGTAGAGGACATGCGACCCGAGGCACCTATTTGTCGCTGGGTGGTAGACGGCATCACCGTCGATATGATGCTCACCAAAGAAGAGATTTCTTGGTTTTACCAACCGCTGGTATGCCTTGAGCGTGGCCACCGCACAGGCTCAAACATTACCGAACGGAATCACCATCAAAGTTATTCGCGCGCCTGAATTTGTCGCAACCAAATTAGAGGCTTTTTATGGAACAGGTCACCATGATTTCCTCTTCAGTCATGACATGGGCGACATCATTGGTGTGATCGATGGTAGAGATACTCTGGTGGCTGAATGTGCGCAAAGTGCTCGTCCATTGAGAGAGTATCTGGCACTGCAATTCAAAGCCTTGCTTCGCAACACTGTCTTTTTAGATGCACTGCCTGGCCATTTGCAACCTGATCCAGCGAGCCAAGAGCGGTTAACTCAATTGATGGAGAAGCTTTATAAGATTTCAGAGTTGCCGGTCGATTGATATGCACATACCCTGAACGTCTTTCCTGCTGCACCGAGCACTGCCAACAACACCTGCGCATCTTGGATTTGCTGGAGAAAGGCCGCAACGCCGAGGCCAGTGAGGCGCTTCGCAGGCATCTCACCCGTACGTTGAAAAATCTGCAAAAAATCCGGGGGATTTTGAAGGCTTGAGGCTACGTCAAGTCGTCTATCTTGCCCTCGACTGGACGGAATCGTTCAGGCATAAGCGCAATTTTCTTCAGCGCGTCTCGAATAACTGAAATAGATCGACGAGCAACAACTGGATCTTCAGCGGCTAAAAGATCGTGTAGGCGTTGAAGGGCTGCAATTGACTGCGCTGAATACTTTATGGATGGCATACGGGTGGGGGTAATTCTTTGTCCGTACCCCATGTGTCCATCCAAGCCATGACCTCATCCTGCGTGGCGTGCAAACCTGTTTCGTCGAAGTGTTTGATCGCGTTGTCGCAGCTTTGCTGCCATGCGTATTCACGCTCTTTTTGTTCGATCAGTTGATTGATGGCCTCTGTAGCAAGCGCGTGCGCCGACCGCTTTTGACGCAAGGCAATGATCTTGAGCTTTTCCCGAGCATTGACATCGAGACGTATTGACATTGGTACTGTGGTGGTGGCCATGATGCGTTCGACGGGTTACTTTGTAGTACAAACTATATTCTTTTGGGCGCAGATGCGTTCGTTTTGCCATTAATTCAACAACAACCAATTTCAATCCAACCTAGAGGTTTTGACCCATGTCTCAGCTCGAATCGACATGTGCTTCTGAGCTGCTGACAAGTCATAGATGGATGTATATACTAAATGTAGATACATTGTGCAAGGACTCGTCATGACCTACGCCCGCATTTTTCAGTCTGGCAACAGCCAAGCTGTGCGTTTACCCAAAGAATTTCGGTTTGAGCAAGACCGCGTCGAGATCTTTCGGCAAGGCAACGACGTCGTGCTGCGCCAAGTGCCCGCCAACGCTGCTGCTGTGTTTGACTTGCTGGGTAGCTTGCCCGCTGATTTCATGGCCGACGGCCGTCAAGACACCCCGCCTCAAGAGCGCGAGGCGCTTTAACAATGGCCCGTGTGCCCACCCGTTATTTGCTGGACACCAACATTTGCATCTACATCGCCAAAGGGCAGCCAGCGGCTGTGCGCCACAGGTTGGAGGCACTGTCGATACAGCAATTGGCCATGTCCACCATCACCGTAGGCGAACTGCGCTTTGGTGCTGAAAAAAGCCAATCCCGCGAACGCGCTTTGGCCACCATTGCGCAATTGGTGCAGATGATTCAACCCTGCGCCTTGCCCATGGCCGCTGCTGAGCACTATGGCCATGTCCGCGCCACGCTGTCGCAACAGGGCTTGCCGATTGGCAACAACGATCTCTGGATAGCCGCTCACGCATTGGCAGAGGGGTGGACGCTGGTGACCAACAACTTGCGCGAATTCAGCCGCGTGCCTGGGCTGCGGGTGGAAAACTGGGTGGTCTGACACGACAACCATTCACCCCATAGGCGGGTAGCTGAAAGCGCAGGCCTCACGGGTTGCACGCATCACACCGGCTCGGGTCGGCCCAGGGGTCTGTTTGCAGCGAACGTTGTTCTTCATGACCGCAGCTGTCGCAGTGCCACACCTTGGCCACGGGCAGGTGGGTTTGACGTGCGCAGGCTCGGCAAGGCAGCCCTTCCACTTGACGGGTGGGGCTGTACCCCGGCGCATGGCACTGGGGGCAGGGTGACTTTAATTTTTTAACCAAATCGTTGGCCGCTTTGCGAATCATGGCTTGCCGGGTGGGGTTGCAAAATGCACGCAGGTCGTTTTCGACCCACACCGCACCGTTGGGCGACTCGGTCTTGACCAAGCGGAATGCATCGTCCAGGTCGTGCCACGTGTACACACCTTTGAAGAGGTGCGCACCTTGTGGCTCGGCGCGCACCACCAAGTGGTGCTCGGGAAATTGGGCTTGCGCGGCGAACTGGTGCAGTGCCTCCAGCGAGCGCACACTGGCGTGCGCGCTTTGTGCAGGCCCCTGCGCCAGACCCACCACCTCGATGCCGTGGCGTGGGTCGAGCCACAGCAACACCTCAGTGTTCCAGGGCATCAGGCCGGTGAAGGGGTCGGTGTCAAACGCGCCTTCGCTGGCCAGCCCCACCGGTGCGCCTGTCAAGTCCATCGCGATCTGCGCTTTCTTTCGGGCCGCTTCGCGTTGAGAGCCTAGGCGCTTCACCTCGCCGGTGAAGGTGCCCAAGCTGTCGGTGTCGTAGCCGTTGGTGTGCAGCACATGGCAGTCCAAGGCGGCCTCCAACGGGGCTTTCAACAAGTCTTGCTTGCCGTGCTGTGTCAACAGGGCAACTTGGCAGCCTTGGTACGAGAGTCGATCAAACACAGTCATGCAACATTCAAGTCAAAACAGCGTGTGCCAGGCTCACGTAGATGGGGATGCCCACCAGAATGTTCAATGGAAACGTGACCCCCAAACTCAAGCCGAAGTACAGCGACGGGTTGGCCTCGGGCAGCGCGAACCGCAACACAGCGGGCACCGCAATGTACGACGCACTGGCCGCCAACACCATCAGCAAAGCACCATCGCCTGCGGGCAGTGCCAGCAGCCACGACAGCCCCAAGGCCGCGCTGGCGTGCACCACAGGGCCCAACACCGCATAGGCAATCAGCATCGGCGACTTGTCTTTGACTTGGGGCAAATTGCGCGCTGCCATCAGCCCCATGTCGAGCAAGAAGAACGCCAACATGCCTTTGAACAAATCGCCAGAAAACGGTTGCATGGCTTGCTTGCCGCTGTCGCCTGTGATCAGCCCCACCACCATGGCACCCAGCAGCAGCAACTGCGCGCCATCGGTGAACGACTCGCGCAAGATCTTGCCCGCCGACACCGTGGGCTTGCCCGCGGGGCCACCCAGCGCGGCCACGCCACCACCCACGGCCACCACACAGGTGGCGGCCTTTTGGCGCAATGCATTGGCAAACACCACCGCCATGATGATGGCGGGTGACTCCATCAAGGCCATGGCCGCTGCCATGTGCCCGCCGTAGGCGATCTGTTGGTTTTCTAAATACTGCACCGCTGTGACAAACGTCACCGCACTCACCGAGCCATACGTGGCGGCCACCGCCGCCGCATCAAAGCCCGACACAAAGCGTTTCAAGATCCAGTAGCCTACCCACGGAATGCAGATGGCCAGCAGCACGGCGGCCCCTAGACTCGTGCCCACGCTGGCCGTGAGCCCGGAGTGAGACAGTGCAAAACCACCCTTGAGCCCCAGCGCCATCAACAGGTAGAGCGACAAAAAGCGCGAGATGGCCGGGGGAATTTCGAGGTTGGATTTGACGGTGCCTGCCAGCACCCCCACCCCAAAAAAGAGAATGGCTGGGTCGAGTAAGTTGTTCATGGGTGTTGTCCTTTGCGTCCATCTTAGAAATTCAGGTGTATCTTGTAAAATCGATTTTTATGTACTTGTAAATAGATAAAAGTCTATGAACATCACCTTCCGACAACTGCGCTTGTTCTTGGCCTTGGCAGACACCGGCAGCGTGAGTGCTGCGGCCAAAGCCATGCATGTGACCCAGCCCACGGCCTCGATGCAATTGAAAGAAGTCAGCCAGTCGGTGGGGCTGCCTCTGTACGAAGTGGTCAGCAAAAAAATCTACCTCACCGACGTGGGCAAAGAGTTGGCTGCCACCGCACGCGCAGTGGCCCAGGCCTGGGATGGGTTTGAACAAAACGTGGACGCCGTCAAAGGCCTGTCACGCGGCAAGTTGCGGGTGGCGGTGGTCAGCACCGCCAAATACTTCATGCCGCGCCTGGTGGGCAGCTTTTGCACCAAGCACCCGGCCATCGATGTGTCGCTGGAAATATTGAACCGTGACGGCGTGGTGCAGCGCCTGCGCGACAACCTGGACGACCTCTACATCATGTCTCGGCCACCGGTGGACATGGACTTGGGCGACGAGGTGTTCATGCCCAACCCGCTGGTGCTGATTGCCCCCAACGCTGACCCACTGGTGAAAAGAAAGTCTGTGCCCTTGCATGAGCTGGCGCAACGCCGCTTCATCCTTCGCGAAACCGGTTCGGGCACACGCATGGTGGGCGACCAGTTTTTTAAAAAGATGAAGTTCCGCCCAGACGTGAGGCTGGAGCTGGGCAGCAACGAAGCCGTCAAGGAGTCGGTGGCGGGTGGCTTGGGGCTGGGGGTGATTTCACGCCACGCGCTGCATGGGCTGAAAAAAGAACACGGCGTGAGCGTGATTGATGTGGAAGATTTTCCGCTGCCCTCGGCGTGGCACATCGTGCACCCCTCCAGCAAAAAACTGTCGCCATTGGCCTTGGCCTTCAAACAGCATTTGCTCAAAGAGGTGACGCGCCGTCAGTGGAACTTGGTCTGATGCAACAGTTGTTTGGCTAAGTGAATGGCGCCTGCGCCCGTCAATCCACCGTCACCTGCCCGTCCTTCACCACCTTGGCCATGGTGGTCATTTCGAGTTTGAGCCACTGGCCAAACTGATCGGGGCTCATGGCCAGGGGCTCTGCTCCCAGGGTGGTCAGGCGTTCTTTGATGTCGGGCAACGCCACAATGCGTTGCACCTCGGCGTGCAGCTTGTCCACCACCGGCTTGGGCGTGCCCGCGGGGGCCAACAGGCCTTGCCAGCTGCCGGTTAAAAAGCCTGGCAAAGTTTCGGCCACCGTGGGCGTGTCTGGCACTTGGGCATTGCGCTTGGCGCTGCTCACCGCCAGCAGCTTGAGCTTGCCCGATTTGACGTGCGGGTACGTGGCCACCATGCCGTTGAAGGTGACGTCCACTTGGCCACCCACCAAATCGGTCATGGCTTGTGCGCCACCTTTGTAGGGCACATAGCTCCAGGCCACACCCGTGCGCTGCGCAAACATCACCCCAGCCAAATGCGTGGCGCTGCCCATGCCAGCGGCTGCTGCAAAGTTGACCTTGCCGTTTTGTGATTTGGCATAGGCCACCAACTCGG
>CAITHK010000239.1 GCA_903892175.1 uncultured Burkholderiales bacterium
GAATCTTGCCGGAACGCCCATATCGATCACCACAGGCTCCAATGGGGTTGGGGCACAAAGTAACTTCTCTGTTTTGGGTTTCCAAGAGGGGGGCTTTGGTGGCCGCGCCAGTGAGGACATTGATCCTCCCAAAGTGGGTCGACTGTCGTTCCAAGTAGGCGCCGGCGCCAATCAGACGGTCACCATTGACTTGCCCGACTTTGGTTCGGGCGGCACGATCACAGGCGACATCACTGGCGACGTCAATCTGCCAGTTGATCAACGTAGCGTTCGCATCAACACCATGAATGGCGCAACTGCAGTTTTGAATATGCTGGATGCGTCGATGGACAAGATCAACGCGGTACGTGCCACGATGGGTGCGGTCATGAATCGATTGGACTACGCGGTCAGCAACTTGACCAATGTGTCCAACAACATGACCACGTCGCGAAGCGCGATTCAAGATGCTGATTACGCCTCTGCCAGCACCAATTTGGCCAAAGCGCAAATCATGCAGCAAGCGGCGACTGCCGTGCTGGCACAAGCCAACACCAGCCAGCAAACTGTGCTCAAACTCTTGGGTGGTTGATGAGCGCCAAACCCGCTCAGCCGCCCACCCGAGGGCCTAATTGTTGGGATTGCCGACATCTGGCCATCACATGGGATGCGCGCATGCCTTATGGCTGCAAGCTCATGGGCTTTCGCTCGCGTGTGCTGCCCTCGATGGAAGTGATGCGCAATGATGGTCGTCACTGTGGTGGTTTTTCCGTCAAAGTACGTGAAGATCAAGCGCAGACTTCACCCGTAATTCCCTTGCAGTCTGTCGAAGATACGTCGTTGCGTCAAAAAGCCGACCTTTATCGACCTTTTACACAAGTGAATTTAATTATTTAGGTGTCATTTCCACCTGGCACGCAGTTTGCTAAACAGTCTTACCTTAATTTTCAGGCTGTTCAAAGTGATTGCTTCTTCTGTCAACGTCATTCATTCGGTGTGGTTGGACCCCTTCAGTCCTATCAATGCTGAAGATCGCGCCCAGCTTGATGCCGCCGGTATCAGCGTGGAAACTGTCTCAACCCTAGGCGACCTCACACTGGCGCTGCGACGCACGCATTTGCTCATCATCCGATTGGGCGACAGTGCAGAGCTGCTGCAAGAGGTGCAGACCTTGATTGCGCAACTCGGATTCAACATTCCCGTGCTGTGTCGCGTAGACCGTCGCCGCATGGAAGTTGCTGTTGAGGCCATGCGCTTTGGTGCTTTGAATGTCTTACCTGCTGACGAGTGGACGCCCGCTGTCTGGAAAAAAGCAGTGCAAGGCCTGAACGCGCCAGAACTCAAAACAAAAAGCTATGTCTTTGTGGACCCCATCAGCCAGCACTTGTTGGCCTTGGCGCAACGCGTGGCACAAACCGAAGTCACCGCCTTGTTGGTTGGCCCCACCGGCGCGGGTAAAGAAGTGTTGGCTCGCGTGCTGCACGAAACCTCACCCCGAGCTCGTGGCCCCTTCGTGGCCTTGAACTGCGCGGCCATGCCCGAGCACTTGATTGAAGACATGTTGTTCGGTCACGAAAAAGGTGCGTTCACAGGCGCTTTGAAAGAACACAAAGGCTTGTTTGAACAAGCCCACGGCGGCACGATTTTCTTGGACGAAATTGGCGAAATGCCCATGCAATTGCAATCCAAGCTGTTGCGTGTATTGCAAGAGAAAAAGCTCAATCGCTTGGGCAGCGAGCTCACCGTCGATTTGGATGTGCGCGTCATTGCTGCCACCAACAAAGACCTCAAACTGGCCATCGAACAACGCGAATTCCGCGAAGATTTGTACTTCCGCATCAGCACTTTCCGCTTGCGCATCTCGCCCTTGAAAGACCGTACCGGTGACATCTTGCCTTTGGCGGCGCAATCCTTGGCGCGTCATGTCAAAGACGGCGTGCCTTACAGCTTGACGCCCGAAGCCCAACGTCTGTTGGTGCAATACCCTTGGCCTGGCAATGTGCGCGAACTCGAAAACGTGGTGCAACGTGCCGTGGTGTTGTCCTCTGGCCGTGTTATCACACCCGCGCATTTGATGTTCGATGACGGTGTGCTGATGGACCAAGCCAGCTTCCCGCCTGTTGACGCTGCGGTGCGCGATGCATTGGCGCTGGCACAAGTCTCGCCAACATCATTGACCTCCAGTGCGGTTGCCAACGCTCAGCCTATCGAGCAACCTGCTTTTGCAGGACAAGATTCAGCTTCGGCAATGCATTACCTGCCAGCTCACGCCATTCAAGCAGTGACCACCGCCGAGCCCATTAATCTTGAGCAGGCCGTCAAGGTCAGCGAACACCAAGTCATCATGGCCGCGATTCAAAGCACAGAAAGCCGCATCGAAGCCGCTGCCAAATTAGGAATTAGCCCACGCACATTGCGCTACAAAATCGCGCAGCTGCGTGAAATGGGTTTGATTGAAGGAGTCGCAGCATGATTGATCGCATCTCTCAAAGCAACATCCAGTCGATGCTGGAGACGCTGCGTGCTTATCAAACGCAGGCTACTGGAACGGTTGCTGATGGCAACCCAGTCTCCAGCA
>CAITHK010000240.1 GCA_903892175.1 uncultured Burkholderiales bacterium
GATTGCGCCGGGCTTTGTGGACTTGCACATCCACTACCCACAAACCGATGTCATTGCCTCACCCGCCGAGGGCTTGCTGCCTTGGTTGGAGCACTACACCTTTCCCCACGAGCAGCAGTTTGCCGACCCGGCGCACGCACGGGGCGTGGCCAGCTTTTTCTTAGATGAACTGATGCGTCACGGCGTCACCACCGCACTGACCTTTGCCACCGCACACCCGGCGTCGGTGGACGCCTTCATGCTAGAAGCACAAGCGCGCCAGTTGCGCATGATCACTGGCAAAGTGCTGCAAGACCGCCACAGCCCCGAGGGCTTGCGCGACCGCGACACCGCGCAAAGCTTGCAGCAAACCGAAGCCTTGATCCAACGCTGGCACGGCGTGGACCGCTTGGGATACGCCATCACCCCACGCTTTGCGCCCACCAGCACCCAGGCACAACTGCACGGTGCGGGCGAGTTGGCACAGCAACACCCCACGGTGTGGATTCAGTCCCATGTGGCTGAAAACCTGGACGAAGTGCGCTGGGCGCATGAGCTGTTTCCGCACGCACGCAGCTATTTGGATGTCTACACCCAAGCCGGTTTGCTGCGCGAGCGCGCCGTGTATGCGCACTGCATCCACCTCGACGACACCGACCGCCGCTGCATGGCCGAGCGCGGTGCGGTGGCCGCCATCAGCCCCACCAGCAATTTGTTTTTGGGCAGCGGCTTTTTTGACTACGCGAGCGCCGACCGCAGTGGCTTGCGCTACGGCCTGGCCAGCGACGTGGGTGGCGGCACCAGCTTCAGCCCGTTTCACACCATGCACGCGGCCTACACCGTGGCGCGCCAAGGCGTGGGACGTGCGGGCTTGAGCCTGAGCTCGGCGCACCTGTGGTGGCAACACACCGCAGGCGCTGCACAGGCCTTGGGGCTGGACGGCGTGGTGGGCAATTTGCAAGTGGGCTGCGAGGCCGACTTTGTGGTGCTCAACCCCAAGGCCACACCGCTGCTGGCACGCCGCAGCGCGCAAGCCGACACCTTGGACGAGTGGCTGTTTGCCCTGGTGGTGCTGGGTGATGACCGGCTGGTGGCGCACACGGTGGTGCAAGGAGAAACCTGCAAGCTTGGGTCAAGCCTTGTGTGAAGTCCTATGTGTCGCATGAAGATACAATTTTTGTGGACTATTTGGATGACCACTGAAGGACCACCATGCATAACCCACCCCACCCTGGCCTGACCTTGCGTGATGACGTGTTGCCCGCCCTGGGCTTGGGCGTGAGTGAAGCTGCGCGTCAACTGGGCGTGTCACGCGTTGCGCTGTCGCGCGTCATCAATGGCAGAGCGGCGATATCGCCTGATATGGCGCTTCGCCTACAAGCATGGTTAGGTTTAGAAAACGGAGGCGACGCCAAGCTGTGGCTCGCAGAACAAACTGCCTACGACCTTTGGCAAGCTGGCAAAGGTTTGAAAAAAGAACTGGCAAAACTCAAACCCGCATTAATGCCTGCATGATCACTCAAACCATGAATAAAACCATCATCTTCACCCAACAGGTCGAGTTTGGCGACTGCGACCCGGCCCGCATTGTCTGGTTCCCCAATTTCTTTCGCTGGATCGATGCGGCTTCACGCCACTTCTTTGTGCAGTGCGGCGTGCCGCCCTGGCACGAAACCGAAAAAACCTTGGGCGTCATTGGCACACCGCTGGTGGATACGCATGCACGGTTTGTCAAAACCGCCAGCTATGGGGACGTGTTGCAAATCCACATTCACATCGCTGAATGGCGCGCCAAGAGCTTTGTGATGCGCTACCGCGTCATGCGCGGCGACGACCTGATCATGGAGTGCGACGAGGTGCGCATCTTCGCGGCGCACCGCGAGGGCGACAACGCCTCTCAACCCGGCATTCGCGCCATCGCCATTCCGCCAGACATTCGCAGCCTCTGCGAGTGAACTCACAGCACCAGCAAGGCGCGAAAGTCGTTCACGTTGGTGAAGGTGGGGCCGGTGACCACCAAGTCGCCCAGCGGCTCAAAAAAACCATAGGCGTCGTTGCGGTCTAGGTGGGCCGAGGGCTTCAAACCCAGCGCTGTGGCACGCGCCAAGGTGTCGGGGGCCACGCGGGCCCCGGCGTTGTCTTCGCTGCCGTCAATGCCATCGGTGTCGGCGGCCAAGGCCCACACACCGGGCTGCGCTTGCAGCGCTTCGACCAGCCCCAAACAAAACTCACCGGCCCGCCCGCCCCGCCCGGGGCGGGCGGTTGAAGCTTGCGCACGCACGGTCACCGTGGTCTCGCCGCCACTCAAGATCACACACGGATTTTGAAACGGCCCCACACCGCGCGCCGACGCACGGGCCAGCGCCGCATGCACCTGACCCACTTCGCGCGACTCGCCTTCGATTTCGTCACTCAACA
>CAITHK010000241.1 GCA_903892175.1 uncultured Burkholderiales bacterium
CCCGGTGTTTTTCAACCTGCGTACCACGGCCACCAAGGCAGATGCCAAGTCCAGCCCGACCGCCCCGTCCAAGCCCTTGCGCATCGGCAAACTCCCACTCCTGCCGGTGGTGGCCAATCCCGTTCAACCGCAGCCCTCGGATGCCTCACCGCGCGCTGAACCCGTGGCCGTGCGCAACACCATCACACAACCCCTCATCACCCCGGACTCGCCAGTTCATGAACTCACCAGCGCGGACAGCAGTTTTGACAACTCCATGACGCAAGCCCTGCGGGACGAGGGCGTGAATGAAACGCACATTGAAATCTTGCGCCGACGCCAAGCACAAACCAACGAGCCGATCACCGAGATCATGCGCTCGAGCGAGTATGGATTTTTACCGCCCGAAGGCGTCGCTCGCGTCTTGGCGCGGGTGACGCACTTGGCGTATTTCCCTGCGAGCGAAATTGGGACGGTGGCAGCTGCGGACATTGTGCAAACGCTGCACAGCTTGGGGCTGTCGATGCCGCCCAAATTTGAGGGCATCTTGCCCGTCGAGATCCTCCAGCGGGAGGGTCGACCCACCACCTTGGTGCTGGCCTTGAGTGAACCCTCCAAAACATTGACCAGTTCACAACTCTTCAATGGCTTGCCGCACGTCTACAAGATCGCCTCTGAGCGCACGCTTTCGACCTTGTACCGACGACATTTCTCCAATTCGGGCCAAGACACGCTGAGCCTGTTGAAGCAACTGAGCCAGGTCACGGTCGAAGAAGAACAAGCGCAATCCTTGCTGCGCCGTTTTGTGCTCTCCCTCATGCGCCATGCCTGCTACTCAGGGGCCTCTGACATTTCATTCTCCCCCTCTGCCAGCAAGTCCGGGGGCGATGTGCGCCTCAAGATTGACGGGGTGGGTCAACTGTTCACGTTTTTGCCAACTGAGATTTGGAACCGGGTCGTCACGCACCTGGTGACCACCTGCGGCGCCCAAGACAAATTGCCCTTGGGGCCGGTGGATCGTCGCTTTGTGTTTGGTGAGAGCGACCAAGAGGAGTTTGGCGAGATCGCACAGCGCTATGGTTTTCGGGTCATCTTGATGCAGCGCAACGAAAACGACAACACCTTGGTGACCATCGTGATGCGCATCTTGGACCAGCAAGCCGACACGGCGGAGCTGTCCACCCTGGGCTTTGACCCTGAAACACTGCGCTACATCCGCGACTGCAAAGACCGGGCAACGGGCTTGTTTTTGGTCACAGGTCCAACCGGCTCGGGCAAAACCACCACCTTGTACGCCACCCTCAACGAAATTGACCCGATCGCCAGATGGGTTCAGTCGATCGAGAACCCGATTGAATACTCGCGTGGGCTGTGGATGCAATTTCAAACCCGACAAAACGCCACCAAGAACGAGGCCCGCGAGGGCAGTGACGAAGCCAAAGGGGCACACGACTTGCTCAAAGGCTTGTTGCGGGCAGCACCCGATGTCATCTTGTTTGGCGAGATTCGCAAAGGCGATATCGCCGAGCAGCTGGTCGACGCGGGCAACACCGGCCACTTGGTGTTTTCAACCCTGCACAACAACGATGCGGCCCTGGCGATCAGCCGCTTGCGCAGCTTCAATTTGGACATGTCGGCCATTGCCAGCTTGCTCTTAGGGATCTTGGCGCAGCGACTCATCCGTACGCTGTGCAGTTGCGCTGTGGATGATTTTCGGGTGGAGACCATGACGGTCTTGAGCAACCTCACTTTTTTGGACGAAAACCGCACCGGCAAACCGATCCGGCCCAAACGCGCCATGGGCTGTGTGAATTGCAACAACACGGGATTTCGGGGCCGGCGCATGGTGTACGAGTTGCTGCGCGTATCGCCGCGCGTGCGCGAGCTGATAGAAAACGGGGCCTCCCCCAGCCAAATCGCCAAAGAAGGCATTGCCGAGGACCGCACCCTCGTGGGCAACGCCTTGCGCCTGGTCGCAGAAGGGGTGACCAGCATCGATGAGGTGAAAAAACTCGGGCCCCTGAAGGAAGGAGCCAAGCCATGAACCTCACCTACGCATTCACGGCACGTCAAAGCAGCAACAAAACCATCCAAGGTTTGGTGGTGGCCGAATCCGATGCCTTTGCCATGGCACGCGTCAAAAAAATGGGTTTCCAAAATCCGCAAGTCTCCTTGGCCCTGTGGCACACCTTGGAGACGGGGTTTGGATGGTTGACCCCCAGCGACTTTGATCTGCGAGAGAAGGCGCGTTTTTACGAAACGATTTCAAAACGCATCAAGCTCGGCGGCACTTTCAAGGACGCCTTGGACAGCGCCAAAGACTACATCGAGGACGGTCGGCTTTTGTCTGCCGTGGCCATCGCAAGTGCTGCGCAAGAAAGTGGCTTGCGCCCATGGCGATCGATGGAAATTGCGGGCTTTTCGCACCGCGATGTGATGGTGGTCAAAGCGCTGGACATGGTGGGGGGCTTGGATAAGTCCTTTTGGGATTTGGCCCAAGAATCCAAACTCAGGCACCAGACCCAAAACGCCGTGCAAGCGGCCATGCGCATGCCCAAGACCATGGCCTGGATGTTCTATGTGGCTTTGCCTTTGTTTTTCGGGGTCTTGGGTCCGCAAATGCTGAAGTTTTTCAAAAAACTCGGCTCCACGGTGAACATCCCGTCTGACATTCAGACGCTCTATGCCTTTGTGGGAGAGGTCAACGACAACCCCATCCTGTGGACCACGGCTTGGGTCGGCTTGGGGGTAGGGGCGTGGTGGCTGCTGAAGTCCGCCTTGTGGCAAGACCTCAAAACGCATCTGAAGGCGTTCCACGACTTGGACCTCAAAAGCGAGCACGCGCAAATCTGGTCGGTCTATGCCCTGATGTACTCGGCCAATATTGCGCCGCAGGAGATATGCACGATCTTGCGGCCCGCCTGCAAATTGGCCATGACGGGTGACTCGCTGTATGTCATGTCTAGGCGCCTATC
>CAITHK010000242.1 GCA_903892175.1 uncultured Burkholderiales bacterium
ACCACGTGTCGTAGCCTAGCTTGGCAAAGTGGTCCATGGTCGAGTACTGCGGTTTGCCGGGCACTTGCAGGTCAAACACGGGCGTGCCTGCCATGGAGGAGCCGTGGACAAACAAGATCGTGCCTTTGCTGGCCTTGGCGGTGTAGTTGGGTGCGTGTTTGCGCCACATGAACAGACGGATGGTGTCGCCTCCTACTTGGCGCGTGGCCCAGTGTTCTGAGCCAAGCACGCCAGGCGTGTGGGCTTTGGACTTGGCTTGCGCCGAGGCGCTGGCCAAGACCAAGCTTGAACTGGCGCCAACCGTCAAAAACTGGCGCCGGGTTGTGTCGGATGGGGTCATGACGATTGACGGTTCACATAGCCATAGGCCAAGTTGGTACGACCTTCGCCATGTTTTTCATAGATGGCTTTGTTGTAGGCGAACTTGTCGTTGATCAGCTCGGCACGTTGCTCAGGTTTGTAGTTGTAAATGCGTGCATTGTTGTCGCCAAAAATAGTATTCTTGACGGGGCCGTCCGCGGCACCCAACGGTGCGTAGCCGTACTTGCGTTGAATGGCCTCTGGAATTTCAATGCGACGCAAGGCCTCAATTTGCCACTGCGGTGCACCGGTCCAAATGGCATCGGTTCCCCACACGACGTTGGACAAGCCCAGGCCCTTGATCAGTTGGCCCAGCATGACCGCTGCCAAACGCGGTTCCACCACAGTGGTTTGTGCGAACAACTGACCCAAGTCGGCATAGACGTTTTTGACGCCGTACTTGGCAGGAATCTCGGCCAAGTCGGTGATCCAGTCGATGCGGCCGGTGCGCTCGAACTGGTCCCACGCGTCCTCGGCGCGTCCACCGCCTGCGTAGCGGTACCCCCCGTGGTAAATCACAAAATTGAGCTGTGGCCAATCTTTGGCAGCTTTGGCCACATCGTCGACCCGGCAGTACTTCAGCAAATGGGGGAACTGCTTTTCAACCGATGGGGGGAACAAGCCCTTGTGGATACAGACATTTTTGAGCCCAGCTTTTTGAAATTTTTCGTAGGCGGGGTAGACCAACTTCTCGTCGTCAAGCAACCAAGGGTGCTTGGACAGGTGTTTGTTGGTGTTGTCGCCAATGGTGTAGCCCTTCATGGAGTCGGGTTTGAGCACCTCGATGGCGCGGTCAATGTCTTCCATCCAGCCAGGGAAGCCCGGTGTGAAGATGGCATGGGCAAAAGCGCGCTTGCTGCCTGCAATGCCGTTGATGGCAGCGCGGTATTTGACCTTCATGTCGTTGGTCAAAAACCAATCGCCAGGAATTTCTGAAGGCGCACCGCTGATGCAGGCCACCTTGGTGTCGCTGTCCAAATAAATTTCTTTGATGTAGTTGGCGAACTTGAGGTCTTCGATGGTTTGCTCTTCCACTTTGATGGCGGGGTTCCAGCCCGCTTTGCCCACCGCTTGACGCTGCAGCAAGAACGATTGAATGCGTGTGTCGTCACGCAGAAAGTGGGTGTGCATGTCCATGATGAACTGCCCCGATAACTTTTTAGACCGTTCGTTGGCCATTTCTGGTGTGGCCGCTTCAGCCTCAGACACCCCAAAAATAGGCCCATAGGTTTGATTCATGGCCAAAAAGGCGGCGGCCATGCCGGAAGAGCTTTTGAAAAACTTTCGTCGGCTTTGCCCCAGGTGCTTGGCGAGTCGGCTGCCGATTTCTTTCACTCGGAACTCGTACTCTTTTTGCTTGGGTGTTTGTGGCGCAGGCATGAATTCATCGCTCGA
>CAITHK010000243.1 GCA_903892175.1 uncultured Burkholderiales bacterium
AGCACTTCAGACACGTGCAGTGCCTTGAGTTCATTCAGATGCATGGGTTGACTCCATCGGGAGTTCGTTAAATAAATTGGGGGAGGTCATCAGGGAGGCGCAAGGTACCTCGCAGACCGGAACTAGAGACCAGGATGGTGTACGTTGACCACTTGGGCGAACGACCAGTTCAGAATTGATTATGACAGGAAAAAAGCCCGTGATTTTTACAATCAGCGGGCTTTGCGTGGCTTGACGGAAAAGTCAGTCCGTTGAATCAAGCCAATTGTTGGTCAATGAAGGCCGTCAGTTGTGCTTTGGACATGGCGCCAACTTTGGTCGCTGACAGTTGGCCCCCCTTAAACAACATCAGGGTGGGGATGCCACGAATGCCAAATTTGGCAGGAATATCGCGGTTTTCATCCACATTCATTTTGGCAATTTGCAGTTTGCCGGCATAGGCCGCAGAGACTTCGTCCAAGATGGGGGCAATCATCTTGCAAGGGCCGCACCATTCCGCCCAGTAGTCGACGAGCACGGGCATGTCGGCTTGCAAGACATCGGCTTCAAAGGTGGTGTCGGTGATGTGTTTTATCAGATCGCTAGCCATTGTGATTCCCTCTCTAAGTTGGCGATAACGCTACAGTTGGGGCATTGTGGCAGAAAGCAAGTAACCTCATGAAAACTCTCAACATTGACGTGATCTCCGATGTGGTGTGCCCTTGGTGTTTTGTCGGCAAGCGCCGCTTGGAAGGTGCGTTGGCCTTGTGGGCTGCTGAATATCCCGATGTAGTGCCACAGGTGCGCTGGCATACGTTTCAGCTCAATCCTGAGATGAGTCCACAGGGCATTGACCGCGAGACATATGTTCGTACGAAGTTTGGTGACCGTGCCGAATCGGTCTATGACCGCGTGACCTCCGTAGGGCATGAGGTGGGTATTGAGTTTGAATTTGATCGGATTATTCGCCAGCCAAATACCATCGTGCCACACAGCTTGATTGCAGCCTGTGAGCCAGGGCCTGAGCAAGAGCGCATGGTGGAGGCTCTGTTCCAGAGTTATTTTCTTGACGGACGTGATTTGACCAATTCTGACGAGTTGCAAGCCATTGCAAACGCAGCGGGTTTAGACCCAGAGCTGACGCATCAAGTGATCCACGACCCGATGGTGCATGCGCAAACTGCGGCTTGTGACCAAGAGGCACGTGATATGGGGGTCAGCGGTGTGCCATTTTTTATTTTCAATGGACGAGTCGGCGTGTCAGGGGCGCATGAGAGCGAGAGCTTGCTGCAGGCCATGCGTGAGTCTTTGCATGAAAAAGCATAAGTTATGACGGAGACAACATCAGACTTGATTCGCACCATGGTGCTCAGAGAGTTAGAAGCAGGGGTGAGGCATGACGCTTTGTGGTTACAAGCTTTATCAGCGGAAAAATTGGATTCATCCAAAGCACGCACCCACTACATCACGTTGCGATGTCAAGCCCTGCAGGCCGATATCAAAGGGGTGTTGGTGAAGCAAATTCGTGGCGCGGTGGTCGCTGATGCTTCGAGAAAAAATAAAGTATTGGCAGATTTTCTGAGCCAAAAGGACATGCCCAAAACCAAGCGATAACTCCAACACCTCAGTCAGGGGAGTTTGTTCGATAAGGGCTGCGGTTGGACAAGTGCTCCATGTAACCTTCGACACCTGTTGTTTCTTGATCAAGAAAACGTGCGACTGCATTCGAAAACGCTGGATGTGCCAGCCAGTGGGCGCTGTACGTTGTGACCGGCATCAGTGCACGTGCCATTTTGTGTTCTCCTTGAGCGCCACCTTCAAAGCGACCAACGCCCTGCGCTATGCACCACTGGAGGGGTTGGTAATAACAAGCCTCAAAGTGCAAACAGTCCAGGCGTTCTAAAGCCCCCCAGTAACGGCCATATGCGACAGCCTGCGGGGTGTTTAGACCTTGCACTGCGATCAAGCTGCAGGCAATGGGACGCTGGTGCTTCACCGCTATAAATAGCAGCCAGTTGTCGGGCATGTCACGTTGCATGTGTGCAAAGAACTCACGGGTGAGATAGGGGGCATTGCCGTGTTCAAGGTATGTGCGTTCGTAACACTGGTAGAAAAAGTCCCAGTCCTGGCCTTGAATTTCTGCTCCCTGCAGGATGCGAAATGTCACGCCAGCTTCAGCCACGCGACGCCGCTCCTGTTTGATTTTTTTTCGTTTTTCTTGGTTAAGGCTGGCGAGAAATTCTTCGAAACTTGTAAAACCTGAGTTGTTCCAATGGAACTGGACGGTTTGACGCTGTAGCAAGCCGATGGATTCGCAAGCCTGCCGGTCGGCGGGACTCGTGAACAACAAATGCAAAGATGACAACTGCTGGTTTTTGCAAAGTGCTATGCAAGCATTCAACAAGGCCAATCGGGCTTGTGAATCCACGGCTAAGAGTCTTGATCCCGGAACCGGGGTGAAGGGAACCGCAGAGAGTGCTTTAGGGTAATAGTTGAGTCCGTGGTCGTCGTAGGCTTTGGCCCATGCCCAATCGAACACATATTCACCATAAGAGTGAGTTTTCAGGTACAACGGGCAGGCCGCTACCAAAATATCACCTGACCAAACGGTGATGAATTGTGGGGACCAGCCAGTGTCTGGCGAGGCGCTGCCGCTGCTGTGAAGTGCCGCCAAATAGGCGTGTTGCATGAAGGGGGAGGGCGTGTCTTGTTGGGCCCAGAGGTAATCCCAGGAAGAAGGGGCAATCTCCTGAGGGCTGTCAAAGATGCGAATGACATAATCACTGCGCTGTTTTGCGCTGTTTTCTGTGGACTGTGTGCCTGTTTCCATGAACCTCAAACTCTGTGTTGCTCAGTTAAATTTTGTCGTTGGTGACATGGCTGGGAATGCCCAAAAAATCATTGCGTGTGCACAAGATGCATATGCCCAAGGCGTTCGTTTGGTGTTGACGCCTGAACTTTCCTTGTGCGGCTATGCTGCCGAGGATTTGTTTTTACGCCCCTCTTTCATCTCAGCCTGTGATGATGCCTTGAATTTGGTCACCCAGGCGTTAGCCGGGTTAACGGGCTTGCATGTGGTGGTTGGTCATCCATCTGGGGATGACCAGCGAACCCGATCAGTCTCTGTACAACGACGCTTCAACATGGCCAGCGTGGTGTGCGAAGGGTCGGTGATTGCGCGTTACTCTAAGCGGGAGTTGCCCAATTACCAAGTGTTTGACGAGCGTCGTTATTTCACCCCTGGCAACGAGGCGTGTGTTTTTGAGGTGCAAGGCGTTCGCGTTGGGCTGCTGATTTGCGAAGACGCCTGGTTCAATGAGCCAGCCTTGGATGCCAAAGCCGCAGGCGCCGATCTCCTGGCGGTGATCAATGCCTCACCATTCCATGTGGGCAAAGGCGATGAACGCGAAGAAGCCATGCGCGAGCGTGTGCAATCCACGGGCTTGCCTTTGGTTTATGCACATTTGGTGGGTGGGCAAGATGAGGTGGTGTTTGAGGGACGTTCTTTTGCTTTGAATACAGACGGTCGTGTGACTGCGCGTGCAAAAAGTTTTGAAGAAGAGCGCTTGGTGCTAACGGCCAGCGTTGGACGACCGTTGCAACTTGAGGGCGCGGTTGCATCCGAAGGCTCGTACGAGTCAGATTTATGGCATGCCTTGGTTTTAGGTGTTCGCGACTATGTGGGTAAAAACGGGTTTCCCGGTGTGTTGCTAGGACTCTCGGGCGGCATTGACTCTGCTTTGGTCTTGGCCATCGCTGTGGATGCTTTAGGTGCGAGCAAGGTCCGAGCTGTGATGATGCCCTCGCCCTACACCGCTGAGATCAGTTGGGTCGATGCGAGAGAGATGGCGCATCGCATGGGCGTGCGATATGACGAACTGTCCATCGTGCCGGAGTTTGAGGCATTTCTGGGGTCTCTGAAAGTTGATTTCGAAGGCACTACCCCGGACGCAACTGAGGAAAATATCCAGGCGCGTGTTCGTGGCACGTTGTTGATGGCCTTGTCGAATAAATTCGGATCCATTGTTTTGACAACAGGTAATAAAAGTGAAATGGCGACGGGCTATTGCACCTTGTATGGCGATATGGCCGGAGGTTTTGCTGTCATCAAGGACGTGGCAAAAACAATGGTGTTCAAGTTGGCCCTATGGCGCAATGCGCACGATCCTTACGGCACACGATCTCAACCCATACCTGAGCGCATCATCACAAGACCTCCCAGTGCCGAGTTACGCCCAGACCAAAAGGATCAAGACAGCCTGCCACCCTATGAAGTTCTTGACGCGATCGTGTCGCGTTTCATGGAAAGTGATCAGAGTGCTGCTGACATCGTGGCTGCAGGTTTCGCAAAAGCTGATGTTGAAAAGGTCACTCGTTTGATTCGCTTGAATGAATACAAACGTCGTCAGTCCCCAGTTGGCATTCGGGTGACGCATCGCAGTTTCGGTAAAGATTGGCGTTATCCTATAACCAACAAATTTCGCGACTAAGCGCTACACAATTCACGTATTTTCAAGGATCGACCATGAAGCAAATCACTGCCATCATCAAACCATTCAAACTTGAGGAAGTACGCGAAGCCTTGGCTGAGTGTGGTGTCACGGGCCTAACGGTGACCGAGGTGAAAGGTTTTGGCCGCCAAAAAGGGCATACCGAGTTGTACCGAGGGGCTGAATACGTGGTGGACTTTCTGCCTAAGGTCAAAGTTGAGGTGGTGGTGAAATCAGCAGATGTTGATTTGTGTGTGGATGCCATCGTGCGAGCAGCGCGTACTGGCAAGATTGGGGATGGCAAAATTTTCATCACGTCGGTTGAACGCGTGGTGCGCATTCGCACCGGCGAACTTGACGAAACCGCGATTTAACTCATAGACCTTCAATGTTGGCGCGGGGTGTGAAGCCAGCTGCTTGAACCAATTCCTGCAGCAGTGTCACGGGATCGCTTCCGATGCGAAGCAAGTCCATTTGCCAGTCACTTAAAAAACCTTGCGTCACACTGTGACTGGTGAACTGCAACAAACCGTCGTAGTAGCCTGATGTGTTCAGCAAACCAATTGGTTTATTGTGGTATCCGAGTTGCCGCCAAGTCCAAACCTCAAAAAGCTCTTCAAAAGTACCGATACCACCCGGTAGGGCAAGGAAAACATCTGCTCGCTCGGCCATCATCTGTTTGCGCTCATGCATGGTTTGAACCACATGCAGTTCTGTACACGCGGTGCGCGTCATCTCTTTGCTTTGCAGTGCAGTTGGAATGATTCCAACCACACGGCCTCCCGCATCTGCAGTGGCTTGTGCAACCAGCCCCATCAATCCATTGTTGCCCCCACCGTAGACCAATTGTCCTCGGTGACTTCCTATCCAATGCCCCACTGCCCTCGCTACGCTAGCAAATGCGGGCGAAAGTCCGCTTCGCGATCCACAATAAACGCAGACGGAGAATAAAGGGGAATTGTTCATGCTCTCAAATCGACGTACTGACCGGTCGTGTTCCAGCCCAGATGTCATGCCAGAACTGGCCTTCGTGCTGGAAACGGCTCATCAATGCCCAGAATATGATCCAGCCCAAACAGACGACACCGATTTCAGGCCCTGAAATTTCGAAAAAGGCGGCCGAGGCCAAGGCTGGTAAAAACCATATCCAGCTGAGGATATAACGTAACAAAGCGCGTTGTTGCGTCACCTGATGTCCTGCATGATCTACCAAACGGATGTGCCAAGTTTTCATGGCCAAAGTTTGCCCCTTGTGGCCAAACCACGTGAAGTAAATGCCAAAAATCAAAAATAAAAAAGCTTGCAACCCAACTCTATTGCTCAGCGCATGACGAGTTTGGCTCAGTGTGCTGAACAAGTATCCAAAAATAAAAGCCACCCCGAAAAGCAGCAACCCTTCATACAACCAGCAAGCCATTCTCCGAATCCAGTGAGGTGCTTGAGTCAGCGTTGGATTGGCGCTTTCAAGTGAGGTGCTCATTGCGCAATAACCGGGATTTCTGGGGTCACAGCAGGCGGGGGATTGGCCGAAGCTGCGGTTGTATTGGGCAGTGGAGGAAGCAAAGTTGTTGGGGCTGCTTGTTGGCTGTCTATGCGGGGCAGCGGTTTGTTGCCGGATCCTGTCATGGGCGTGGTTGCAAGTTTGTGACTGGGGACTGGTTTGACAGCTGGAGCCACTCCGACAGCGGGCACTGTTTGTTGAGTAGCCAATTTTTGTTTAGCCTCAGGGCTAAGCGCCTGGTACGCCTCCCACTTGCTCCGTTTCTCTTCTTGCGGAAGCTGCTTGACATCTGCAAAGTTCAGGCGGGCTAGCGTTCGTTGCTGAGGACTGAGAGCCGCCCATTCGCGCATTCGCCCTTGAACAATCGATTTTTCATCGTTTGAGAGCTGCGAAAAATTTTGGCAAATTGCAAGCCACTTTCTTTTGTGCGGCTCAGTCATGGACGGCCACAACTGCGCCAATGGCGTCAAGGCTTGCTGCTGAGCTAGGGTCAAGTCTTGCCAAAGTGGCTTTGAAGTCACCATTTGGGAAGTGTTGAACGTAGTTAATGACTGGGCCTGAGCCAAATGAAGTCCCAAGCAGCCCCCAACCAGCACAAGCAGGTGTGCACTGATAAAAAATTTCAGGACGTTAGAGAAATTCATGCGTAGATGACTCGTGAGTTCAGATCTATTCTGGTCGATCTGTGCTCGACGGAGTTTTCAAAAACTGCAGAAAGCCTGGGTCTGCATAAGCCGTTGGGGGTAAATCATCACTCAACATGGCTGAATCCACCTCAGCCAACTCATTGGCACGAGAGTCATCCAGAATATTTTGAATCAGGGCTAAGCCTGCAACAAGTGCGAGCAAGGGCAAAAAAGCTGCTAATCGGCTCCAAAGGTTGAGCCCTTCGTCCCCAAAGTGCAGCATTCCGACGCCACCTTGAACCGTGATCTGTGGTTGGCTGATCAAACTGGTTTGGGCGGTTAACCGGGCCGCAACCGCTCGCGTGCGTGCAGCACGCAGACGTTCGTTGATGTCATGCGGTAGGTCCAAGCCGCTCGCATTCAATCGCGCGGCAATAGAAAAACCAAATTGGTCGAGCTGTTGTGAATGAGCGGTTGATGTTGTCATGGTCGTAACCCTTTGGCGCTGAGTGCTTTGCTGAGAGATTGGATGGCTCGGGAGCAATGTGTTTTGACACTACCCTCTGAACAACCCATAGCGGTAGCCGTCTCAGAAACGTCTAGATCCTCCCAATAACGCAGCAAGAAGGCTTCTCGTTGACGTGTTGGTAGATTTTGTATTTCTTCTTCTATCTCATGAACGCTGGCTGAACTGACAAAGTCGTCTTCCGCGCTTTGGGTGGAATGGGAGCCGCTTTCTGAGGTCAGAGACTCCAGCAAGTCAAAGTCGCCTTCCTCCTGTCCAGAATCAAAATCACTGAAATTACTAAACAGTGCACGTCGAGTCTTGTTGCGCCGAAACCAATCCAAGGTGGTGTTGGAGAGGATGCGCTGAAACAACATAGGTAGCTCAGCAGCAGGCTTGTCACCATAGTGTTCAGCAAGCTTCATCATGCTGTCTTGAACAATGTCGAGCGCGGCTTCTTCGTCTCGCACGTGGTAAACCGAACGTTTGAAAGCGCGTTTTTCAACACTTTGCAGAAAGTCGGAAAGTTCTTTTTCTGAAGCCACTAGTGAGCAATAGGGGTGGAATAGCATCCATTATTGCATCCACCGGTTATCAATTGACACCTGTCGCTGGGTAAGCGCGTGCTTGATGCCATAATGTAGGGTTGCAATTCGACAAAAATAAGGCAAACGGATCTCAGTTCGGCGCGAACACTCATAGACGCCCATGGCTGAGGGTCCAAAGTTTCAACGCTACCTCACAAGGGTGAGCGAAGAAGCACCCCGGGTTTTTCGTTGACGAAATTCACTAAGGTTAATCATGGAAATTAAAAACGCGCAAGCAAATTCTCCCGCTATTGCAGACGGGAAACCTCTCGAACTGATGGGGGCCGAAATCCTTGTGAAGGCACTCCAAGCTGAAAACGTTCAGTACATCTGGGGTTATCCAGGTGGGTCAGTCCTCTACATTTACGACGCCCTGTACAAGCAAGACACCATGCAGCATGTGTTGGTTCGGCATGAGCAAGCTGCTGTGCATGCCGCCGACGGTTATGCGCGTGCCACGGGGGAGGTGGGAGTTGCATTGGTCACATCTGGACCCGGGGTGACCAATGCTGTCACAGGCATTGCAACGGCCTATATGGACAGCATCCCCATGGTGATCATCACCGGCCAAGTGCCTACCGCGGCGATTGGATTGGATGCTTTTCAAGAGTGCGATACCGTGGGCATCACGCGCCCAATCGTGAAGCACAACTTCCTGGTCAAGGACGTTCGCGATTTGGCTGTCACCATGAAAAAGGCCTTCCATATTGCACGCAGTGGCCGTCCAGGCCCCGTGGTTGTGGATATTCCTAAGGATGTGTCGTTCAAGAAAACGGCCTACGAAGGTTATCCGGCTGAAGTGCAAATGCGCTCTTATAACCCCGTGCGTAAAGGTCATGGCGGGCAAATCCGCAAGGCCTTGCAGTTGTTGATGGCCGCAAAGCGCCCCTACATTTATACCGGTGGCGGCGTTTTGTTGAGTAACGCTTCAGCTGAGTTGCGGACTTTGGTCGACATGCTGGGATATCCATGTACCAATACTTTGATGGGCTTGGGTGCATACCCTGCCAGTGATCCTAAATTTTTGGGCATGCTGGGGATGCATGGCACCATCGAAGCTAACAATGCCATGCAAAACTGTGACGTGTTGCTGGCTGTTGGTGCTCGTTTTGACGATCGTGTCATTGGCAACCCAAAGCACTTTGCTCAAAATGAACGAAAAATCATCCACATCGACATTGATCCGTCCAGCATTTCCAAGCGCGTCAAGGTAGACATCCCCATCGTTGGTGACGTCAAAGATGTGCTCACAGAAATGATTGAAATGGCCAAAGAGTCTGCCGTCAAACCTGATGGCAATGCGCTCGGCGCCTGGTGGGAAACCATCAACGGTTGGCGCAAACGTGATTGCTTGAAGTACGACCGCAACAACACCCGTGTCATCAAACCCCAGTATGTGATTGAAACCTTGCACCGCATGACGAAGGGAACTGACACTTATGTCACCTCCGATGTGGGGCAGCACCAAATGTGGGCTGCGCAGTATTATGGGTTTGATGAACCACGCCGTTGGATCAACTCAGGTGGCTTAGGCACGATGGGCGTGGGCATTCCTTACGCGATGGGCATCAAGCTCGCCAAGCCCGACAGTGAGGTGTTTTGTGTCACGGGTGAAGGTTCGGTGCAGATGTGTATTCAAGAACTCTCTACCTGCCTGCAGTACAACACGCCCATCAAAATCATGGCGTTGAACAACCGCTATTTGGGAATGGTTCGGCAATGGCAAGAAATTGAATATTCTGGTCGCTACAGCAGCAGCTATATGGATGCTTTGCCCGATTTCGTGAAGTTGGCGGAGGCCTACGGACATGTGGGTATGTTGATTGAACGCCCGGAGGATGTTGAACCAGCTTTGCACGAAGCGCGCAAACTCAAGGACCGCACAGTGTTCATGGACTTCAGAACAGACCCCACTGAAAACGTGTTTCCAATGGTTCAAGCGGGCAAGGGCATCACCGAAATGCTGCTTGGCAGCGAAGACCTGTGATCAGGGAGAAATAGACATGAAACACATCATTTCCCTGATGCTTGAAAACGAACCCGGTGCTTTGTCTCGGGTTGTGGGCTTGTTTTCGGCCCGTGGTTACAACATTGAATCCTTGACCGTGGCACCCACGGAAGACGCCAGCCTGTCTCGCATGACCATCCAGACCCATGGTTCAGATGATGTGATTGAGCAAATCACCAAGCATTTGAATCGTTTGATTGAGGTGGTTAAGGTGGTGGACCTCACTGAAGGTGCATACACAGAGCGAGAGCTGATGTTGGTCAAGGTGCGTGCCGTAGGCAAAGAGCGCGAAGAAATGAAGCGCATGGCTGATATCTTTCGTGGCCGCATCATTGATGTGACCGAGAAGAGCTACACCATTGAGTTGACGGGTGATCAATCTAAGAACGATGCGTTCTTGCAAGCCATTGATCGCAGCGCCATTCTTGAGACTGTTCGTACAGGTGCGTGCGGCATTGGCCGCGGCGAGCGCATTTTGCGTGTTTGATTTTTAACCATTCCAAAAATTTTTTAGGAGAGACCATGAAGGTTTATTACGACAAAGACTGTGACCTGAGCCTGATCAAAGGCAAAACCGTGGCCATCATCGGCTATGGTTCACAAGGGCATGCCCACGCACAAAATTTGAATGACAGCGGCGTCAAAGTCGTTGTTGGTCTGCGCAAAGGTGGCGCTTCATGGGACAAGGTCGGCAAAGCCGGCTTGACCGTGATGGAAGTCAACGATGCAGTGAAAGCCGCTGACGTGGTGATGATTTTGTTGCCTGACGAGCAAATTGGCGAGGTCTACAC
>CAITHK010000244.1 GCA_903892175.1 uncultured Burkholderiales bacterium
CTGACCTTGAGCGGCCTGTCTGCCTTGATGATTGATCAGGGCAAGCTTGAAGAGGCCAAAGAACTGCTGGGCCAAGCGCTGGCGATCAGAGAGAAAACCTTGGGCCCTGCGCATCCCTTGACAGCGCATTCGCTGTTTGTCTTGGCCAATTTAACCAGCGACTTGGGGCACTACAAAGACGCACTTGTCCTGCATGAGCGTGCCTTGGACATACGGTCCAAGGCCCTAGGGCTTGAGCATTCTCAAACAGCACAGTCCCTGGAGGGACTGGCCAATGTGCTCACTGAGATGGGTGAGTGGGGCCGCGCCGTTGAGCTTTACACGCAGGCGTTGGCGGTGCAAGAAAAAGCCCTGGGGGTTGACCACCCAGCCACAGCGGCCACCTTGAACAACTTTGCCAACCTGCTCAGTGCACAGGGAGAGTTTGCGCAGGCCATGGGCTTGTACAAACGGTCCTTGTTGATCAAGACCCGCGTGCATGGGCTCGACCATCGCAGCACGGCGGCTACCTTGAGCAACTTGGCCAACTTGCTCAAACACCTGGGCAGCTTTGAGCAAGCCCAGGAGTACTTCCAAGAGGCGCTTTTGATTTTTGAGTCCATGTTGGGCCCAGGCCACTGGCACACGGCCAACACCATCCACGGCTTTGCTGACCTGATGCACGAGCGAGGCGCCCACGATGACGCCACCCACATGCACGAGCGGTCCTTGCAAATTCGACAGACCGTGCTTGGCAGCGAGCACCCGCAAACGGCTTGCTCTCTCCAAGGCTTGGCGGCCTTGTTGCATGAGAAAGGGCACTACAACGATGCCCACGACTTGCTGCAAAAAGCCAAACTCATCTTGCAGCACAAGTTGGGCGATGACCATCCTCACACAGCACACACCATGCATGGTTTGGCCGGTGTGCTGCATGACTTAGGTCACCATGACGCCTCGCATGACATGCACGAACAGGCCTTGAACGTTCGCAAAAAGGTGTACGGGGACGACAGTGTTCACTTCGCGCAATCGATGGAGGCCCTGGCGAGTTTGTTGCATGACCAAGGCCAACTCGAGCGTGCCGAGTCGCTGCACCAAGCGGCGCTGTCTATTCGCAAAGAAAAGCTGGGCAACGACCACCCACACACCGCAAAATCTTTGCACGGCTTGGCGCATCTGCTCCATGACCGAGGTGCCGTTGAAGAGTCGCACGCTCTGTACGTGCAGGCCTTGGAGATCAGGGAGCGGGTGTTGGGGGCAGACCATCCCCACACCTCGCATTCCTTGCATGGCCTGGGCAACCTCAAGGCCAAGGCTGGAGAGCACCACGAGGCGGCTGAGTTGTTGGAGCGCTCGCTCATCATTCGGCGCGAGACGCTTGGGGCCGACCACCCACACACCGCGCAGGCTTTTCACAGCTTGGGCAACCTCAAGCACGAGCAGGGCGATCACGCCTCAGCCGCGCATCTGCACCAGCAGTCCATTGACATCATCCAGAGCCGATTTGGCTCGGACCATCACTTCATGGTCGATGCCCTGCACGGCCTGGCACGTGCCCGGCACCATCTGGGCGACGTGCTGTTTGCCAAGTCTTTGCACGAGCGCGCGGTCAGCATTCGCGAGAAGATCTTTGGCGCAGACCACAGCAAGTCTGAATTCAGCCGCAAGTTGTTGCACACCGTGGGGCACGGGCCGTTTCATTCGGCTTCCCACACGCGGTCAGAACCCTCGCCAACAGACAGCGCACGCGCCAAAGAGCAGCAGCCGTCCCAGGGCAACGGGCACAGCGGCTGGGAACGCGTCAAGTCGTTTTTCAAGTTCGGCCCAC
>CAITHK010000245.1 GCA_903892175.1 uncultured Burkholderiales bacterium
GAGTGCAAGAGGCAATTCGGAGGTGCGCTTCATTTGGCAGGTGATTGGCAAATGGTCAACATGTCTAATTTGAGTTGTTGCTGGATGTCCTCAAAGACAGGGTCGCTGGCGTGGGCAAAGGCAGTGGCTCGCCTGTGACCGCTGCTGGCGATTGCAAAAACATCAAAACTTCAGCAGCTGTGATTGCTTGCTTGGAACCCGATCGTCGTGTTGACGTCGAGGTCACGGGCTCTCGTCCTGCCAGCAAGTAATTGCCACTTGCCCAGACGGCACGGTTTAACGACCGTGACGTCTTTTTTTTACCTTGTCAGAAAGTCACCATGTCCCACCAAAGTCTTTATATTGATTTTTTGATCCGGGCTGAAGCCAAGTCAGTGCATGGTTTGTCGGAAAAGACAAAAGCCGAATCTCAACACCTGTTGGATCGCATCGTGATTGCAGACGCCCACGGAAAGAACCTGACCGTGACGCAAGCCATGCGTCTGATCGATATCGCAAGTCCATCCACCTTGCATCGTCGACTTGGATTTTTACAGTCCGAAGCCCTCATCGCCATGGTGTATCACGAAGGCAACCGACGTACGAAATTTCTGGTGCCCTTGCTCAAAACGCAGCAATACCTCGCGCACATGGGTCGGTTAATGTTGGCGTCTGTGGACGCCCACCCAACCACCGTCCAATAAAAAGCCGCCAGACTTTGCAGTCTGACGGCCCGTTGGCTCAGCCGACTGTGCTTATTTGTGCACAGCGGGTGCGGCCGTACTTTTCTTTTGTGCTTCTTGCGCATGCTCGCCCGCATGGGCGGTATGGGTTTTGGCAAGCTCCACATGGTGGGCCACGTCTTTGTGGTCGCCAGCGCTGATCAGCTTGGCGGCTTCTTTGTGTGATTTGGCAGCCAATTCCAAATGCTCTGCCGCTTGCACATGGTGTTGTTGCACCGTTTGGGCGCTGGAGGTGTCGTGCTTTTTGGTATCGATCAATGTCATGGTGTTACTTTCAAAAATGAATAAAACTTCAATGCGTACGCCGCTTCTTTGGCGCACCAGTCATTCTTGAAGATCCCATTCAGACCGTCTGTCTGCTAACACACTTCATGTGTAAAAAACACCTCGTGCGCCGACTAAAACTTCCAATGCGCAGCGGCTTGCAAGTCACGGACGTTGAGTATTTGCAGATAACCTCTGGAGTAGCTGATCACACCTTGCTGCTTCAATTCAAGCGCAGCCAAGGTCACACTGCTTCGGGTCACGCCCAGCACATCGGCCAGGTAGGTTTGGGTCAGCTTGAGCTGGAGGGAAGCGCTGCGGATCGAACTCAGCTGGATCCAGCCAGCGAGTCGCGATTTGATGTCGTGCATTTGCATGCGTGCAGCCAAAAAAGCCACCTCTTGGTACATCGCCCAAAGGTTGCGCGAAAACACCATCAAGATCTCGGGCTTCTTTTTCAAGATGCGTTCGATCGCTGCACCTTCGGCGCGAAATGCACCGCCCTTGGCCTGGACCAGCAAGGTCAAATTGCCGGTCCCCAGACCGAAGGCATGCTGGATGCCCACGGCACCGTCAGAGCCAATCAAGCCAAGCGCCAAGCCTTTGCCCCCGTCCAGTGGGCGCACAAACATGGCCACACAGGCATCCAGCAAAAAAAACACATCGTTGCGCGTGCTGCTCGGACTGCCAATCACATCCCCTGCACGGAGCTGGGTGAACTCACATGCTTCGGCGATCAACGCTTGGTCTGGTGCAGAGAGTTTTGCCAGCAATTTGTTGTGTGAAATATTCAAGCCAGCTTTCAAGGTGCAGCACAGAGAAATGTCCAGAACTGCATGCCTGTCAGTGTATGCCTGTGGGCTGTCTAACTTTTTACGCATTCGCCTTGCTGCATGTGTTTGACACCACACATTGGATTGAATTTCAACTGCGTGCGCCAGCAGACAGACCTCGTGGCGGCACGATGCCAAGATGCGCTTCTTTCATTCAAGGACTCACCATGTACAACTCACGCACTCTCGCGTTTTCTTTGTTGGCCACACTGCTGGCATGCAGTGCCCAGGCCCAAAGCCGTCCATCTTCAGACACAGGTTATTACGGTGAAGTGGGTTACGCCCCGATCGTGGTCAAGAGCGATGCGGGTGGTTCAGCCACACCCAAAGCGGGTCGCTTCATCGTAGGCAAAGACCTCAACGCCAACTTGGCGGTTGAAGGTTTTTTCATGACGACCATGACCAAAGAAACCCGCGTGGGCTTCGATGGCACCACCTCTAACTACGGCATTGCGCTCAAACCCAAAATGGCCTTGACGGCCAGCACCGATGTGTTTGCGCGCGTGGGTTGGGCGTATTCGGACATCACGGCATCCGCCGCGGGTTCACGCACCGGCACAGACGCCATCTATGGCCTTGGCATTCAAAGCTACATCACCCCGTCGGTTTATGCGCAGCTCGACTACATGAGCTACTTTCAAAAAGATGGCATCACCGCCAAAGGCTACACCGTGTCCATCGGCACACGTTTCTAACACCTGAGCGGTCAGGGTGCGCCTGCGCAGCGCACCCTAGGCCAAATAGTCGTGCACGACTTGGCCCAGCTCCAAGGTCAAGTCCGCCACGAAATGCAGCGTAGAGACGATTTCGAGCACGGGCAACTCAGACACAGGCGCCAGTGCATGCGGGTGCAGCTCCAAAGTCCCTGGACCTGTCCATGCGCCATGCACGCTGACCTCTGTGGTGTGGTAGCGCACCAGCTCACAAATGCGTGCGGTGCCGTCCACATGCGGAATGATCTTCAACAAAAAATTCGGCTCAGACAACGAAGCCAGCACCACCGATGCGTCGACGGCGCGGTGTTTGAACCCCATGGTGGCTTTGGCAATGCAGACCTTGCCGTAGTCGAGTGTGCCGACCAAGGTGTCGATCTCGGTTTCAAGCCGAGGACTGGCCAACTTTTTCGGAAACCCCCACAACTCGCGTCCGCCAGCGATGGGCGGATGGTCGTTGAGGTACATCGCATGGGCGTATGACCCGCGCACACCGTTCCACATCACCGGAATGACTTGGCCTGATTCGGTGTAAGACCCAAAGCCTGTGGAGTCAGGCATGCGGATGAATTCAAACTTCACCCAGGGCTCGATCACTTCCAAAGGTTCTGGAACCACGGCACGCAGCGCATCCGGGTCGGTGCGGTAGGTGATGATCAAAAATTCGCGCTGGGTGAAACGGTAAGGTCCCCGTGGAAACGCCGGGCTGGTCAAGGGC
>CAITHK010000246.1 GCA_903892175.1 uncultured Burkholderiales bacterium
ATTACCTTGAGCCGTATGCAGGAGGAGCTGGCGTTGCCTTGTCTCTGCTAATCGACAACGTCGTTGAGCGCATTCACATCAACGATGCCGACCCCGCCATTGCAGGTTTCTGGCGTGTGGCAACCCAGCAAACTACCGAATTGGTGACCATGGTCGCCACCGAGCCCATCACCATGGATGCGTGGCACCACTGGCGCGGGGTGATGCTGGGGCAGGAAGCTGGATCGGAGCTGGAACGTGGCTTTGCCACGCTGTTCATGAACCGGACCAACCGTTCAGGCATCCTGAAAGGTGGTGTTATAGGCGGTAAGGCGCAATCGGGCAGCTACAGAATTGATGCCCGCTTTATGCGTGACGAGCTTTGCAAGCGTCTGGAGCGTATTGGTCTACACGCTGAGGGCATCCATGTGTATGAAGAAGATGCACACGAACTGCTGCGGCGTTGCCACCAGTTTTTGCCAGCCAAATCACTGATCTACCTGGACCCGCCTTACTACGTCAAAGGCGCGGGCCTGTACCGCAACTTTTACAAACACGATGACCACGTGAAGATCGCACAGCTTTTGGAGAGACAGCGCTTCAGCCGACCGTGGGTCGTGTCATATGACAACGCTGAAGAAATCAGAGAGATGTACGCATATGCCACACCCTATGCGTACGGACTCCACTACACAGCACAGCGCCGCTACACGGGCTCAGAAGTCATGTTTTTCAGCAAGCGCCTTAAAGCACCGCTGGATGCGATGGAAAAGATTGCGGCCTGACGCATGAGGCACCTGTCGTCTAAGGGCCGGTAACGATCACTGCAGACCTTCGAGCCCTGCCTTTGTGTGACCGCAATCAGCCTAAAGCCGCCACGAGATGTATAAGCCTAAAGCTCGGTTATCACTCAATCACTTCTCAATCGGTGTACGCACTCACAGAGCAACCGTGACAAATAAGAAAACTTACTTCCGTTGCGACGCCTTGATGTAAACATCATGTTGGTCTCGTCGCCCGACAGAGATCACGATCACCACCAAGCGTTGGTCAATCACTTCGTAGACCAAGCGGTAGCCCACATCATGCAGTTTGATTTTGTAGGTGTTGTGCAGTTCACCACGCAATTGGGCAGAGGGCACATGGGGGCTGGCAAGCCGTTTGGCCAATTGTTTTTGAAACAGCGTGCGAATTGAGCCATCCAGTTTGCGCCACTCTTTCCAGGCACTGACATGAAACTCAAGGCTATAGGTCTTCAAGTTTCACCTTGACCGTTTTACCGCCAGAGCGGGCTTTGACAATTTTGGTCAACTCTGCGTCTTCAAGCCGCTCCATCATGTCTTCATAAGCCACAGCAGAAATCAAATAAGCCGTAGGCTTGTTGTGATTGAGAACAGCCACAGGTGACTGTTCAGCCACGTCAATGACCCCGCTTGGGTTACGACGTAAGTCGGTCATGCTGACGGTGTTACGAGCGAAGATGGCTTGGGTGATAGACATGGTATTTGGTGCTTTATTTGGTGTATTTTTACGTGCTTTTCTGCACAAGTCAATCAAACAGTTTTATGCGCCAACGCCTGCGCCGCAATGGCCTCGCGCTGCTCGGGTGTCAGGCGCTTAAGGTTGTTGACTTGCATCACCATGCGTGGGTTTTGGGCCAAGGTGTCGGCGTGGCGCATCAAGAAGTCCCAGTAAAGGGTGGTGATGGGGCAGGCCCGTTCGCCGGTGGACTGTGCGGGGTCGTAGCGGCAACCCTGGCAGTGGTTGCTCATGCGTTGAATGTATTTGCCGCTGGCGGCGTAGGGTTTGCTGGCCATGAGGCCATCGTCGGCAAACTGGCTCATGCCCAAGGTGTTGGGCAGCTCCACCCATTCCACGGCGTCGACATACACGCCTAAGTACCAGGCATGCACGGCTTGGGGTTTCACGCCCAGCAGCAAGGCGTACAAGCCGGTCACCATGAGGCGCTGAATGTGGTGGGCATAGCCGTGCTGCAAGGTCTGGCCAATGGCGTCACGCAGGCAGGCCATGTCGGTGTCGCCCGTCCAATAAAACGCGGGCAGCTCGGCCTGTGCGTTGAGCGCGTTGCGCTCGAGGTACTCGGGCATGTGCGTCCAGTAAATGCCGCGCACGTATTCGCGCCACCCCAAGATTTGCCGAACAAACCCTTCCACCGCAGGCAGGGGTGCCAGGCCTTGTGTGTAGGCGTCAACGGCTGCTTGCACCACTTCGCGTGGGTTGAGCAGCTTGAGGTTGAGTGCGCACGCGAGGTGCGAGTGGTAGAGCCACACCTCGCCCTCCCACATGGCGTCTTGGTATTGCCCAAACAGCGGCAGTCTTTGCGTGATGAAGCCTTGCAGGGCCAGCAACGCATCGTCGCGAGTGACGGGCCAGCCAAAGCTGGTCAATTGACCCGGGTTGTCTGCGAGTTGGTTGTTGACCAAGGCCATCACGTCTTGGGTGATGGCGTCCGGCGCAAAGCGCTGGGGGGCGGGGAGGGGTGGTGGACCTTGTTTGCCAAAGGAGGCGCGGTTGTCGGCATCGAAGTTCCATTGCCCGCCCACGGGTTTGCCGTCGGCCATCAAGATGCCTGTTTTTTGGCGCAGGGCGCGGTACCAATATTCAAGCCGCAGTTGTTTGCGGCCTTTGGCATGTTCGGCAAATTCACGCACGGTGCTGAAGAAGTGCAGGTCGTCGCGCAGTTGCAGGGGCAATGCATGTTCGCGTGCCACGCCGCGCAGAGCTTGCAGCACACGCCAGTCGCCTGGGGCGGTGAGCACCAGGGCTTGGGGCCGCAGTTGTTCAATAGCGCGGCTCAAAGCATCGGCCAAGGTGCTGGGCGCGTTGGGTGCATCCAGCGCGGCGTAGTGCAGTGGGTAGCCTTGTTCGCGCAGGGTCTGGGCGAAGTGGCGCATGGCACTCAAGAAGACGGTGGTGCGTTGTTTGGACGAGGGGATGTGGGTGGACTCTTGCATCGCCTCGGCCATCCACACTGCATCGCAGCTCGGGTCGAAGTCGTGCAGGGCGGTGGCGTCGAGGTTGAGCTGGTCGCCCAACACGATCACCAAATGGCGCAGCGAAGTTGGGTTCATGGAGCGGCCTTCTTTTGGGCGCGACAGGCGTCAGAGCAGTACAGCACGTGTTGCCAGTTTTTGGCCCAGGCCTTGCGCCAGGTCATGGGCCGTTGGCACACCGCACACGGCTTGCTGGGCAGGGATTGTTTGTTGCCTTTGAAGCTGTGCGGTTGAGACATTCATTCTCCCGGGATGTGGTTGGGGTGCAGGCGCACCACGTTGGAGGCGCGTTTGCGAAAGCGGATATTGAGCAGCTCCACCATCAGCGAGAACGCCATGGCGAAGTAGATGTAGCCCTTGGGCACGTGGTGACCAAAGCCTTCGGTCACCAGCACCACGCCGACGACGACCAAGAAAGTGAGGGCGAGCATTTTGATGGAGGGGTGGCGCGACACAAACTGGCCGATGGCGCCGGCAAACAGCATCATCAAAGCGACCGATGCCATCACAGCGGCGATCATGATGGCCACTTCATCAACCATGCCCACCGCAGTGATGATGGAGTCGAGCGAGAACACCAAGTCGATCACCATGATTTGCAGCACCACGCGGGTCAGGGTGGCTTTGAGGCTGCTGTTCGTGGCGTCTTCTTCGCCCTCCAAGGACTGGTGAATCTCGCCAGTGCTTTTCCAGATCAGAAACAAGCCACCCAGGATCAAGATGATGTCGCGCCCAGAGATGGACTGGCCCATGAAGGTGAACAGGGGTTCGACCAAACCGACAATCCAAGACAGCACCAGCAACAAACCAATGCGCATGAACATGGCCATGAACAGGCCAATGCGTCGCGCCACTTCTTGCTGGGCGGGGGGTAGTTTGTCGACCAAGATCGAGATAAAGATGATGTTGTCGATGCCCAGCACCAGCTCTAACAGGGTGAGGGTGGCAAAGGCGATCCAAGCTTGCGGGTCGGTCAAAAGTTCCATCTCCTAAGTATGAGGTTAACCACTGCACAAAGAACTTGAACACTGTGCGGGAAAAGCCTGTTGTTTGGCCATGAGTCACCCAGGATCAAGGCCTCAAACCAAACGCCCCTAAAATTAAATCTCAATTCTTTACATCTGCAGCAGCCAAAACTAATCTTGCTCTAAGGTTCCACCTCAACATGTCAAAGACCCTGATCCCAAGAAAAGAGCGACAGCTGAGCAATCAAGCTTACAGGCAGTACTTGTATGAAAAACACCAAGTGGTGTTTTCCATCCGTCACCTGTGCTTCATTTTCAATGGAAAAGCCTATCGAACGACCGAGCCTCTGATGCAGCAACTGCACCAGATGGAGCGGGCTGAGGTGCGATTGAATTTTTATGTTCTTGTTTTGTTCATGGTGCTGTTGAGTTTTGTGTGGACCGCTGTAAACGCCATGGACAGTTACGTGCAATCCTTGCAATAGCTGAGCAGCGCATTCGAATCTGAGCATCGATATCAAAGATTCGATGTCACACCAGCAAAAAAGTGTGTCCGGATTAATTCTTGACGAAGCGATTTCGCATCTAACCTGAAGTGATGGCCCCACTTGCTGAAAAATCAGAGTCCTGCGATTGGGACAACCAACCACGTCATGCCTGGAATTTTCTCAACAACGATGCCATTTCCCTCAACTCGATAAGTCAGTTGGCAATGGAGTTTTGGGTTTGACAAAACATCGGGATTGAAAACGACGTAGTTTTCGCCTCCGTTGTATCGAACGGAGGGCGTAATCAATCCTGGGTGTCCCTCGCGATGAATCCTGGATCCAACTGATTGGGCGTATGTGTAATCAGTTTTGTGGGAAAGTGCCGGACAGTCAGTGCCCAGTCCACGAAAATCTAACAGTGCCGCATCGTATGTCACGGAGTACAGTTTTCGCTCCCCAATGACAAAGCTCTTCTCAAACTCAGCATCGCTCAAAAACCACTCCCTTTTTGACCGCGCTGTCAGGCAAAATTTCTGCCCGGTCTTTTCCAGCCCAAGGGTAAAGACCTTCGAACAAGATGCAATGCACCTCTAAGAAATCGGCGTACTCAATCCGCTTTCTCTTGGCCAAAAAAGCCAATGCGACGGGAAGCTGTGCACGAAACAGTTCATGCTCAGCGATCTTGACGATCTCCAGATCTTTTTCTTTGTCGAAATTTCGCAGGTACCCTTCGGTCGCAAAGTCGCCAAACGGGTCAAACACGGGCCAGATTCCGATGGTGCGCGATGACCAGCCGGGTCATGTCGCG
>CAITHK010000247.1 GCA_903892175.1 uncultured Burkholderiales bacterium
ATCAAAGATCTGAGCGAGTTGGCAAACGCCCGAGGCATGACCGTCCCTTGGTGACGTGCAAGGTCCATCGCAGCTGAAGGACACACACCTTGCTGTCTTGCTGTCTTGCTGTCTTGCTGTCTTGCTGTCTTGCTGTCTTGCTGTCTTGCTGTCTTGCTGTCTTGCTGTCTTGCAGGCTTGCAGGCTTGCAGGCTTGCAGGCTTGCAGGCTTGCAGGCTTGCAGGCTTGCCGAATGTTGCCGCACCGACAACGTGGCATGGGGCACCAAGCCCGTGCCGGCTGCACCAAAAACAACGGCCGCATCCAAGCTGAAGAGTGATTTTCACCCTTATCCATCCATCACTTAAGAAGCATCAACGGTGGCATTGATTGTGCATTCACACAATCAGCCAGTGTTTCCTGGCGCCCTTTTAGGAGTCACCGTGAACCCACGTCGTCTATTCATATCTTCGGGACTGGCTGCTGCCGCGAGTTCCTTGTTACCCCAACAAGCCTTTGCCGCTGACAAACTCAAAATCGGTTTCATTTACCCTGGCCCGATTGCCGACTCGGGTTGGACCTACCAACACGACCTGGGCCGCAAAATGGTCGAGAAGGAGTTTGGCAGCAAGGTGGAGACGGTTTTTGTGGAGAAAGTGCCTGAGTCTGCCGATGCCGAACGGGTCATTCGTGACTTGATCGCCACCGGATGCAAGATGATTTTCACCACCTCTTTTGGCTTCATGGATCCCACCATCAAAGTCGCGGCTGATTTTCCCAATGTGATGTTTGAGCACTGTTCCGGTTACAAAACCGCCCCCAACGTGGGCATCTACCAAACACGCTTTTATGAAGGTGCTTACTTGCTGGGTATCTTGGCTGGGCACAAAACAAAAACCAATGTCTTGGGTTATGTGGCGCCGTTTCCAATTCCTGAGGTCATCCGCAATTTAGATGCGTTCGTTTTAGGTGCCAAAAGTGTGAATCCCAAGGTGACAGCCAAAGTGGTATGGGTCAACACTTGGTACGACCCCGTGAAAGAGCAAGAGGCGGCGCTGAGCCTGATCAACAATGGCGCGGATATGCTCTATCAAAACACCGACTCCACAGCCGTTGTGCAACTCGCAGAATCCAAAGGCGTCTACGCCTTTGGCCAAGACTCGGACATGTCGCGTTTTGGTCCACGTGCGCACCTGTCTGGCAACACGCTGAATTGGGGCGTTTACTACGTTCACAAAGTGCGCCAATTGCTCGAAGGCAAATGGAAGTCTGAAGACACCAAGTGGGGCATGAAGGAAGGGGTCGTGCAGGTGGTCAAACCCAACAAAGAAGTTCCCGCTGCTGCCCTCGGCGTGTTTGAAAAAACCAAAGCCAACATCTTGGCTGGCAAGTTCCATCCCTTCACCGGTCCGATCAAAGACACCGAAGGCAAAATTCGAGTCGCTGCTGGCAAGACCATCACCGAAGACGAAATTTGGCAGATGAAGTGGTATGTGGACGGCATCGTTGGCAAACAACCCACCTGAAAGTAGGGATGACAGAAGTTGACTTTGAGCAAATCAGCGCTTACCAGCGCTACAAGCTGATGGCAAGCCTGATCGTGCCAAGGCCAATTGCCTTGGTCACGACGCTTGGTGTCAATGGGGTGGCCAACGCAGCCCCTTTCTCCATGTTCAACATGGTGGGCGAAGACCCGCCGATTCTGATGCTCAGCATCAACCGGCTCACCGACGGCAGGCTCAAGGACACGGCCGCCAACATCATCAGCCAAGGTGAGTTTGTGGTTCACATGACCGACGAAGCCATGGCTCAAAAGATGCACGCTTGTGGAAAAGCACTGCCACCCGAGGTGAGTGAATTGACCCACGTGGGTTTGACCCCTGTGCCGTCACTCACCGTCCAACCACCCCGCATCGCCCAGGCGCCGGTGGCCTTTGAATGCGTGCTGCATGAAACGCTTGAAACCGACAGCCGGTATGTGTTCATTGGCCGCGTGAAGTGGCTGGCTGCGCGCGACGGATTGATCGACACACAGGCTTGGCGAGTGAACCTAAGGGATTACCACCCGGTCGCGCGCTTCGGTGCCAGCTTTTACACCACGACACGAGACAGGTTTTCCATAGACGACGTGGTCGGTGTGCCAAATCCTCCATCCACCAGCATTGATGAACTCTGAAAGCCACACCATGTTCACACCTCAAGATGCGTTGTTCATGCGAACCGCCATCGACGCCTCCTTGACCGCACACCTTGCGGGTGACATGCCGTTTGGCGCAGTGTTGGCCTCTGCCGAGGGACAAGGCTTGTTGGTGGCCAGGAACAACCAAATCACCAGCGGAGACTGCACGGGCCATGCTGAAATGGTGCTGGTGCGCGAGGCTACAAAAATGCTGGGCGCCAAAAGCTTAGAAGGCGCGACGGTATATGCCAGTGGAGAGCCATGCGCCATGTGCAGCGGCGCCATGTTCTGGGCCAAAGTCAAGCGGGTGGTCTATGCGGCATCGACCCAAGACATCGTGGACACTTTAGGCCCCCCTATGCTGCCCATCACCTGCAGCACCGTGTTGGCCCATGCGTCGCCAGCCATGCACGTTGAGGGCCCGCTGTTGGCCGACAAAGCTGTGGCCATCCTGCGATTGAAGACTTAATCCAGGGTGATTTTTTGACTCTCGATGAGTCGTCTCCACTGAGCCCGGTCTTTCAGCACCAACTCTTGAAAAGCCTCGGGCGTGCCGCCTCCTGGCTCGGCACCCAAGGTTGCCAATTTGTCGATCACGTCTTTAGATTTCAGCACCTTGTTCAGAGCTTGGTTCAATTTCGACTGAATGTCTTTGGGTAAGTTCTTGGGTCCATAAAACCCCCACCAGTTGACAGATTCGAAATCTCTCAAGCCATAGGGCGCACCGATCTCTTTCATCGTGGGGGTGTTGGGCAACAAAGGCGAGCGGTTCTTGCCCAAGACGGCCAGGGCCACCAGTTTGCCGTCTTGCACATGCGACACACCCGAGACGATGCTGTCAAAGAGCACATGAATTTTTCCGGAGATCAAATCTGGAATCGACAAGCCTGAACCTTTGTAGGGCACGTGCACCATCTGCACACCGGCTTCCACTTTGAAGGCCTCTCCCGTCAAATGCATGATGGTGCCGTTACCTGCAGAAGAAAAATTCAAGACGGTGGGGTTGGCTTTGGCAAAGCCCATGAAGTCTTTCAAATTGGCGGCCGGGATGGTCTTGGTCACCAGAAAAATATTGGGGGCCAAGGCGCCGTAAATGATGGGGGTGAAGTCGCTGTCGTAATTGAAAGGCACGTTTTTGTTCAACACTGCCCCAATGGAGTGGGTGCTGGAAGACGTGATCAAGATCGTGTAGCCATCGGGCATGGCCTTGGCCACGATGTTGGAGCCAATGTTGCCGCCTGCACCGGCGTGGTTTTCAACCACCACAGGCTTGCCCAACACCTCACCCAGTTTTTGGGCAATGGTTCTGGCAATCAAATCGGTAGAGCCTGCGGCGGGAAACGGCGTGATCAAGGTGATCGGGCGATTCGGATAGTCATTGCTTTGCGCTGACACGGCGGCTGAGGCGCACAACAGCGCGGCAAGGGTGCATCGCACGAAGGGTCGGAAATTGCATCGAAAAATTTGCATCAGGTCTACGTTCATCACAGGTCTTTCTGTCGTTGGAGCACACCAGCGGTAACCGCACATTCCATGCCACTCGCGCAGTGCATGACCGAGCCATTTTGCGTGCGAATCGCGCCGAAGTGGTGCATGGGCCGTCCATTCAGGGGCGTTTCGCGCCAAGTTCGGCACGTCGTGGGCAACTCAAAGGACAGACAAAGGGTTATCCCTCAACCACTTTTTCGTATAGTTGAAAAAACGGGAACTGGACACCACCACCCCACCACCTCACGCAGGGACAAGACGTTCGTGGACTGCATCTTAGAAACCAAACAACTGACGAAAGAGTTCAAGGGCTTTGTGGCCGTGGACAAGGTTGACCTGCGCATCAAACGGGGCACCATCCATGCGCTCATCGGCCCCAATGGTGCTGGCAAGACCACGTGTTTTAACCTGCTGACCAAGTTCATCGCCCCCTCCTCGGGGCAAATTTTGTTAGATGGCCAAGACATCACGTCTTTAGCGCCTGCACAAATTGCTCGCTTAGGGGTGATTCGTTCGTTTCAAATTTCAGCCGTGTTTCCGCATCTGAGCGTGCTCGAAAATGTGCGCGTCGCTTTGCAGCGACAACTGCACACCTCGTTTCAGTTCTGGACCTCCGAACGCACATTGAACCAGTTGAACGACCAAGCCATGGCCCTGTTGGAGCAAGTGGACTTGGAAAAGTTTGCCTATCTCACCGCCGTCGAATTGAGCTATGGTCGCAAGCGTGCACTGGAGATTGCCACCACCTTGGCCATGTCGCCCAAGTTGATGTTGCTCGACGAGCCCACCCAAGGCATGGGCCTGGAAGATGTTGACCGCATACGCCAACTGATCAAAAAAGTGGCTGCAACCCGAACGGTGCTGATGGTGGAACACAACATGAGTGTGGTGTCCAGCATTGCAGACACCATCACCGTGTTGCAACGCGGCGCTACGCTTGCCGAAGGGCCTTATGCCGAGGTGTCCAAAAATCCTGCGGTGATCGAGGCCTACATGGGCAGCACCCAGGTCGAACTCGCTGGAGCGCACTGACCATGGCCGCTTGGATTGAAATTGAAAACCTCCACGGGTGGTACGGTGAATCCCATGTGTTGCACGGCGTGAATTTTGAAGTTCACGAAGGCGAAGTGGTCACGCTGTTGGGCCGCAACGGGGCAGGACGCACCAGCACCCTGCGCGCAATCATGGGCTTGATCGGTTCGCGTCAAGGATCGATCCGCGTGCGCGGCACCGAAACCATTGACCTGCCGCCCCATCGCATTGCTGGCTTTGGCTTGGGCTATTGCCCTGAGGAGCGCGGGATTTTTTCAAGCTTGTCCGCACAAGAAAACTTGCTGCTGCCCCCGGTGTTGGCGCCAGGCGGCATGAGCTTGGATGACATCTATGCGATGTTTCCCAACCTCAAAGAACGCGCCAACAGCCAAGGCACCCGTTTGTCTGGCGGTGAGCAACAGATGCTGGCCGTGGCGCGCATTTTGCGAACCGGCGCCAAATTGCTGCTGCTCGACGAAATCTCAGAAGGCCTGGCGCCGGTGATCGTACAAAAGCTGGCCGCCATGGTGCAAACCCTTCGCAAGCAGGGCTACACCATCATCATGGTGGAACAGAACTTCAAGTTTGCAGCACCTCTGGCCGATCGGTTCTTGGTGATGGAACACGGTCAGGTGATTCAAGAATTCACGCAGTCTGAACTCCCCTCTCGGATGGAACGACTGCACGAATACCTCGGCGTCTAAGGGCCGCACTGGCTTTTCAAAAATTTTCAACAGGAGAATCGTCATGAAACTTAAACAACTGATTGCCGCCCTCAGCTTCGCTGGGCTGGGCATGGTGGGCATCAACGCACAGGCCCAGGTGACTGGCGATGTGATTCGCATTGGCTTCATCACCGACTTGTCAGGCCTGTACGCCGACATCGACGGCCCAGCAGGTGCCGACGCGATTCGCATGGCCATCGCTGACTTGGGCGGTGCTGTGGCCGGCAAGAAAATTGAGTTGTTGGTGGCCGACCACCAAAACAAACCCGATGTGGCCGCCGCCAAAGCGCGCGAGTGGTTTGACACCCAAGGGGTGGACATGTTGGTAGGCGGCACCAACTCTGGCACCGCCTTGGCCATGGCCAAAGTGGCGCAAGAAAAGAAAAAACTCTTCATCGCCATTGGTGCAGGCACTTCTGCATTGACCAACGAGCAATGCAGTCCCTACACCGTGCACTATGCCTATGACACCGTGGCACTGGCCAAGGGCACCGGCGGCGCGGTGGTGAAAGCCGGTGGCAAGAGCTGGTATTTCTTGACGGCCGATTACGCCTTTGGTGCCTCGTTGCAAAACGACACCGCCACCGTGGTCAAAGCCGCGGGCGGCACAGTGGTGGGCGCCGTCAAGCACCCCTTGTCAGCCAGCGACTTCTCGTCGTTCATGCTGCAAGCACAGGGCAGCAAAGCGCAGATCTTGGGTCTGGCCAACGCAGGCGGCGACACCATCAACGCCATCAAAGCAGCCAATGAGTTTGGTGTCACCAAAACCATGAAACTCGCGGGTCTGCTCGTGTTCATCAACGACATCCACTCGCTGGGTTTGAAGTCCACCCAAGGCATGTACCTGACCGACAGCTGGTACTGGAACAAAGACGCAGAAACCCGCGCATGGAGCCGCAAGTTCTTTGAGAAGATCAAGCGCATGCCTTCATCGGTTCAAGCGGCCAACTACTCTGCAGCGCTGCAGTACCTGCAAGCGGTCAAAGCCTCTGGCAGCGACGACTCGGACAAGGTGTTGTCGCAAATGAAGAAAACCAAAATCAACGATATCTTCGCCAAGGGCGGCTATATCCGTGATGACGGCCGCATGATCCACGACATGTACCTGATGCAAGTCAAGACACCCGATAAATCGGTTGAGCCTTGGGACTACTACAACGTGGTGGAAACCATCAAGGGCGACGTGGCCTTCACCACCAAAGCCGAAACCAAATGCGCCACTTGGAAATAACCTAAGCCGATTCGCCACCCATGGAAATTTTTGGCATTCCCATTCAAGCCTTTCTAGGCCAGTTGTTGCTGGGCTTGGTCAACGGGTCTTTTTACGCCATGTTGAGCCTTGGGTTGGCGGTTATTTTCGGTCTCTTGGGTATCGTGAATTTTGCGCATGGCGTCTTCTACATGATGGGCGCTTATGTGGCTTTTGTGTCCTTGGATGTTTTCGGACTCAACTACTGGTTGGCCCTGTTGCTGGGGCCCTTGTTGGTAGGCGCTTTGGGGGTGCTGCTGGAGCGCACCCTGCTCAAGCATCTCTACAAAATTGACCCCATCTACGGCTTGTTGTTGACCTTTGGGTTGGCGCTGATTTGCGAGGGCATTTTCAGAGAATTCTTTGGCGTGTCAGGTCAGTCCTATGCCGTTCCTGAGTTGCTGCAAGGTGCGACCAACCTAGGTTTCATGATCTTGCCGAACTACCGCGCTTGGGTGGTTTTGGCGTCCCTGAGTGTGTGTTTTGGCACCTGGTTTGTGATTGAACGCACGCGCCTGGGCTCTTACTTGCGAGCGGGCACAGAAAACCCACAGTTGGTTCAGGCGTTTGGCATCAATGTACCCTTGATGGTCATGCTCACCTATGGCGCGGGCTGTGGATTGGCTGCGCTTGCCGGGGTATTGGCCGCTCCCGTGATTCAAATCAACCCGCTCATGGGCAGCAACTTGATCATTGTCGTTTTTGCGGTGGTGGTCATCGGCGGCATGGGCTCGATCATGGGCTCCATCATCACCGGCGTGGCGCTGGGCCTGATTGAGGGTTTGACCAAAGTGTTTTATCCAGAGGCCTCCAACATCGTGGTGTTTGTCATCATGGCAATTGTCTTGATGATTCGTCCTGCAGGACTGTTTGGGAAGGAAGCCTGATGCAAGCCCCAACCTCCTCCCGCTTGGCTCGCTTCTGTCTTTGGATCTGCCTGGGCTTGTTGATCGCCGTTCCGTTCATTGGTGTGTATCCCATCTTCATGATGAAGGCCTTGTGCTATGCCATGTTTGCCATGGCCTTCAATCTGTTGATGGGCTTCACAGGACTGCTGTCCTTTGGACATGCCGCATTTTTTGGTGTGGCGGGTTACACCACCGGTTGGTTGATCCGCTCTGCGGGCCTCTCGCCTGAGTTGGGCGTGCTGGGCGGCGTGGCCGTCGCAGGTCTGTGTGGGCTGGGCGTTGGCCTGCTGGCCATTCGCCGTCAGGGCATTTACTTTGCGATGGTGACACTGGCCATGGCACAAATGTTTTACTTTGTGTTTTTGCAAGCGCCCTTCACCGGGGGTGAAGATGGCTTGCAGGGTGTCCCTCGCGGGCAACTGCTGGGTTGGGTCTCGCTGGAGAACGACCTGTCGCTCTACTTCGTGGTGCTGGCCGTTTTTGTGGCCTTGTTTTTGTTTGTGGTGCGCATTGTTCACTCGCCGTTCGGTCAAGTGCTCAAAGCCATTCGCGAAAACGAAACGCGCGCCATCTCTTTGGGCTATGACGTCAACACGTACAAACTCATGGCCTTTGTCCTGTCCACCGCCATTGCGGGCCTGGCAGGGTCCATGAAAACCTTGGTGCTGGGGTTTGTGACGCTCAACGACGCCCATTGGTCACTGTCGGGTGAGGTGATTTTGATGACCTTGCTCGGCGGCCTGGGGACTTTTGCCGGTCCAGCGCTGGGAGCTTTCACCATCATTGGTTTGCAAAACTTTTTGGCGGACCAAGTGGGTTCTTGGATCAACGTCATCATTGGCGTTATTTTTGTGCTGTGTGTGGTGGCGTTCCGTCGAGGCTTCATCGGTGAGCTCAAAGCTTGGCATGCCTCACGCCAACAGACCCACTGAAGCGTAGAGGCCGCTTGGAAAAACTTTGGCGCTACGCCCTGATGTTGCCGCTGTGGTGCGGCCTCTGCGCCTGTGCCGCAGAGCTTCCCTTGGATGCGTTTGCCTCCAGGATTGAAATCAGAACCTTCACATCCCAAACGCTCAGTGATGAACAGTTCTTGAGCGGGGACAAACAAGGTCCCTCCGTGACCCTGGCCGGTGAGCTCAGATTTCCTCGACAAAACGCAGCAGGCAAATTACCAGCTGCCATCATCATCCACGGGTCTGGCGGCATCAATTCAGCCAGCCAAAGTTGGGCTTATGAGCTGAACCAAGCTGGCATAGCCACCTTCATGGTGGACAGTTTTTCTGGGCGAGGGTTGACCCAAGTCTCCACCGACCAAGCCAAGCTCGGACGATTTGCGGGTGTGTTGGACGCTTTTCGTGCGGGTGAAGAGTTGGCCCGTCATCCTCGCATTGATGCCAACCGAATCGCTCTGATCGGCACCTCACGCGGCGGAACGGCTGTCATTTACACCGCCATGCGGCGCTTCCAGCAAGCATGGTCGCCCCAGTTCAAGGCCTTGGCGACTTTTCCGCTCTACCCCTCTTGTTTTGACCGCTTGGATCAAGACGAAGACACCACGGTGCCCATTCACGCGTTTCATGGAGAAATCGACGATTACGCGTCCAAAGAACAATGCAAGAGTTGGTTCAAGCGACTTGCGTCAGCCGGGCGAGTGGTCAGCAGCGTGGAATACAAAAACGCGCCCCACAGCTTTGACAATCTATTGGGCAGCACCACACCTGTAGCGAGCATGGGCGCTCAAAGCACCCGCCAATGCCACATCAGCGAGCAGTCAGGTCTGTTGGTCAACACCGACGAGAAAAAGCCATTCACTTACCAAGACCGTTGCGTCACCTATCACCCCCAAACGGGCTATGAACCCACCGCCACTGCAGCGGTTCACCAAGCCGTGCTGGATGCCTTGAAGCAGTTGCTGAAATAACCGCTCACGCTCCAAAGACTTTTTCTTTCCACGCCTCGACCGGCATGAAGCTTGGATCGGCGCGCACGATTTTCTCGGTAGCCGCCCAAATTTCAGCGTCTGTTTGCGCCAAGTCAAGCGGGTCGCCATGTGGCTGCGCCACATACCAAGGCGTGTCAAAGTACACCTCGACCGTGTTGTCTTCAGGGTCCATGAAGTAAATCGACATGGCATTGCCATGGTTCAAGCCCCGCATCTGGGTGGCCCCTTTGGCCAAGGCCCGTTGGCGCGCTTCACGCAAGTCGTTCAAATCATTCACCATGAAGGAGAGCTGCATGATGGTGCTGGGCGCACCCGCAGGTCTGTTTTGGGCCAAGGCCAACTGGTGGTGCTGCTTGGGGTTGGCACTCAGGAAGGCCAACATGAAAGGAAAGGAAAAGCCTGGACCTTTGTCGGTGAGCTTCAAGTCAAACACCGCGGTGTAAAAGTCGATCATCTTGTCGATGTCAAAACACGACACGCCCACATGCGACAAGTGAGGTTTGAAACTGACGCTCATTGTTTGGGTACCTTTGCTTCTGCGACCACTTGGGTCCACTTTTGCAGCTCAAACACCACCATGGCCTTCATTTCTTCAGGCGTGCTGCCCTTGACTTCGCCGCCCATTTCTTCAAGCCGCGTTTTCACCGCAGGCGCTTGCAAGGCTTTGAGGACTTCTTGATTCAGACGATCCACCACACCGCGTGGCGTCCCTGCGGTGGCCAGCAAACCGGCCCATGAGCGTACGTCGTAGCCCGTCACGCCTTGCTCTGCCACCGTCGACACCTCGGGCAGCCCGGGCCAACGCAGTGGCCCAGTGGTTGCCAAAGCACGCAGCTTGCCTGCTTTGATGTTGGCGATCACGGCGGTGGGGGGGGCAATGATGAAGTCCACATCGTTGGACAACAAAGCGGTGATGGAGCCCGCATCGCCTCGGTAGGGAACATGCAGCAAATTGATCTTGCCCATCTTGGACAACAACTCACCGGCCAAGTGATGGGTCGAACCCACACCTGCCGAGCCGTAATTCAAGCCCTCTGCAGACTTCTTGGAGATGGCCAGTAAATCGGCAAAAGAACGCAGCTTGGATTCAGCCGACGTCACAATCAAAAATGGGAAATAGGTGATGGTCGAGACCATCTCGAAATCAGCCACTGTCTTGTAGGGCAGGTTGTTGTACAAAGCGCCAGCCACTGCGTGGCCACCTGTGGCCAGCAACAAGCTGTACCCGTCGGGTTTGGCCCGGGCCACCGTGGTCGCGGCAATCGTCCCTCCCGCGCCTGATTGCGCCTCGACCACGAACGACTGGTTCAGGCCTTTGCTCATTTCAGCGCTGATGGCGCGCGCAATGTTGTCCGCATTGCCCCCCGGGGCGAATCCTTGATAAATTTTGATCGGGCGATCTGGGTATGTCTGAGACCACCCAACCAAAGGTGCCCCCCCCCACATGGCCGCAGCTGCCAGCACAATGCCTCGTCTTTTCATGGCTTGTCTCCTCCGCCGTTTTGCGCATGCCCGGAAGTTCGTGCTTCGGGGTTCTGTGCGCAGTGCCAAAATTAGGTTTGATCAACGATGGGGTTGCTCAAGGTACCCACGGCCTCGATTTCAACTTCACACACATCGCCATGTTTCATGAAGCGCGGTGGCTTGCGACTCCAACCCACCCCAGCCGGCGTACCCGTGGCAATCACATCGCCAGGCGTCAAGGTGAAGATGGTGGAGGCATAACTGATCATCTTGGCAATGCCAAAAATCATGTGGCCGGTATGGCTTGACTGCACCACTTCGCCATTCAAACGCACTTCCAGTTTGAGTTGTCGATTGGGCGCAATTTCATCGGCAGTCACCATCCAGGGGCCAAATCCACCGGTGGACTCAAAGTTCTTGCCCGACGCAATTTGCTTGGCGTGGAATTGCCATTCACGCACACTGCCGTCGTTGTAGCAAGAGTACCCGGCCACATGCTCGAAGGCTTCGCTTTCTGGGATGTCACGACCGCCCTTGCCGATGATCACGGCCAACTCGCCCTCCCAATCAAGGGATTCAGACACACGGGGTCGCACGATCGGTTGGTTGTGCGCGCATTGCGACCGCCAAACGCGCAAAAAGATGGGGGGCTCTTCAGACAGCTCTCGGTGCATGCCTGCCGCCAAAACTTCTTGGTGATGGTCCATGTAGTTTCGAACGGCACAAATGATTTTTTCAGGCCGTGGAATCACCGGCAAATACACCACATCGCTCAACTTGATGTCTGCGGTGTGGCCCACGACGTCCTGGGCTGCGTTCAGGTAGGCGCTAGATCCGATGTAGTCAGCCAATGTGGCGTACTGCGGAAACACCTTGCCTAGATCGACCACGCCGTCCCCAACAACTGCACCCCAAGTTTCTCGACCTTGATTTAAAAAAGACAAAAGCTTCATTTTTTTCTCGCTGAAATAAACACATGGTTAGCTTATATGTCTGAGGCTGCCAACACGCACGCATGCGCACTCAACTTCACCCAAGACACAAACCCAATCATTATTTGCACAATCGAGCGATTGCGCACTAGCGTTTACGCCAACTTGAAAAAGCAATATGCGCGACTCATTGATTCACCAAGGCCATGTCCAAACAATCCTCGATCTCTTGAAAATAAGCACGCCCTGCGTCGCTGAGACGCATCATTTTCTGACGTCTGTTCTTTGGGTCACTGTCTAAAAAAATCACGCCCGCAACAGTCAGCTTATGAATTTGGTGATGGACAGTGGAAGGACATCCAAACTGCCGAATCAGACATGCCTCGCTGACCCTGAGGGGGTTGCCTGTGTCGCATCGAACAGCGATTCGCTCCAACAAGTGTTGTTCGTTGAGCGAGAGTTGAGTTGGGTTCGCATGGGCGTCATGCGCCATCGTGTGCCCTAAAAACTGCATGTAGACATGGTGGGTGTTGAATTTCTGAGGCAGCGGCTTTTCAGCCTCTAATTCATTGGAAATTTCCAGCAACTGCTGTAACTCCTCGGGGCTGATGAGTTGGCCGCCAAAGTGAGTGGTGTGTCGCATCGCATTCATGGTGAGTCCTCTTGCGCGCAGTGGGTGCGTGCAACGCCTTTTATAACCCCCCAACACCGAGGCGTCTGTGTGCTGAGCCACACAGCCCAGAACTCAGATCACTCGGCTTTGATGTTGGCCGCCTTGATCACCTTGCCCCATCGCTCATGCTCCGCCTTGATGTAGGCCGAAAACTCAGCTGGGGATTTGCTGGGGTGAACCGATGCTCCGATCGCCGCAAAACGGTCTTGCACGTCTTGGGTATTGAGCCCTTTGTAGATGGCCCCTTGAACTTTTTGAACAATGTCAGCAGGTGTGCCGGCCGGCGCGCCCAGACCAAACCATGGCGAGACGACCAACTCTGGGTACCCCGACTCTTTGGCCGTGGGCACATTCGGCAGCTGCACAGCGCGTTTGTCCGACAACACAGCCAAGGCCTTGATCCGCTCGGCTTTGAGCTGGGGCATGGCCACGACCAAGGAGCTTTGAAAGTCAAGCAGCGTCGACCCACCCATCAAGTCTTGTATTTGCTGCGTGGCACCTTTGTACGGCACGTGGTTGAGTTTGGTGCCGGACTGAATTTGAAACAGCTCTGCCGCCAAATGGGGAACGGTGCCCACCCCTGGCGTGCCATAGGCCAGCTTGTCTGGGTTGGCTTTGGCGTAACGGGTCAGCTCGGCCATGGTGTTGAATGGCGCATTGGGGTTGGCGATGACGATGGGTGTCATCGACACCATGTTGCTGATGGGCGCAAAGTCTTTGAAAGTGTCAAACGGTGCATTGCCCAGGTGCGGGGCGATGGCGACCGTGATCACCAGCAAGCCCAAGGTGTAGCCATCGGCGGGCGACTTGGCCAACACCGCATGTCCCAGCGCTCCGTTGCCGCCCGGCCTGTTTTCCACAATCACGGTTTGCTTGAATTCTTCACGCAAGATGTTGGCCGCTTCTCTCCCGACCATGTCGGTGGGGCCACCGGCAGGAAAAGGCACGATCAGTCGGATGGGTTTGCTCGGCCAGTCTTGGGCTTGAACCATAAAAGGTGCCAAACACAAGCAGGCAAGCAAAGGAAGAAGGATTTTTTTCATACAACAAGATGGTAATGTTTTAAAACGTCAGGCCAAGGCACATTCACACGTGCCTTCATGGTGCCATGCCTGCTCGCAAGTGTGCGGCAGCGCACGGACACATGGGACTGTTTCCCAAACAATGCGATTCATACAGCCTATGGATCGACGAGATTGGCGTACCACACCGCGCAGACCACCAACATCAACAAACGACTCAGCCGCATCATCGTGGCGTCGTATGTGGTCATTCAGTTGACCATCGTCGTTGGGACAGGGTTTGCTATCGAAAAGAACTGGCAAGTTCGCTTACAAGCGAGCCAAACCAATTTAATTCGCAATGCAGGCATCGGGAATTTGTTGATCGAAACAGCCTTGCTCAGTGCCAGCAAATCGCTGCAGGCGGCCAAAACACGCATTGAGAGTGCCTCACAAAAAGGCTTTGTCAGCAACCTGGCCTTGCATGAACTGTTGAGGTCCTCCTCCAGAGATTTTTCTAAATACAGCACCACCCAAGACATGGGTTTGCTATTTTTTGTGAATCCTCAAGGTTTGGTATATGCCCGCAGCGATGTTCACCTCTCATGGCCGATCGACATGTCTGATCGCTTTTATTTCACCGATTTGCGAGACCATCCTGAAAAGCCCAGCACGGTCGGCCCTTTGCTGTTGGCACGAACCACAGGGCAATGGGTGTTTCACATGGCTTTACCCATTGATGACGCCAACGGTCACTTTGCAGGCGTCTTGGTGCAACAACTTCTCACCGAGGACATTGCAGCGGATTTGAGCAAATACGCTGACACGCAAAGCTTTGAGCACATGTTGATTCATGCGCCCAACAGCGCGGTTTCTTTTGTCTACCCTCCCCCCACCGATAAGAAAGCCCATCCACTGTGGGCTGCGGAGCTCAATCACTTGATTTCCCCAGCCACCCGACAAAATGGCGACATGAATTGGATGCGCACAGAAGCACAAAGGGGAAATTCTACGCAAGCGCTGATTGGCGTCTCGACGTCGCCCCTGCTTGGACTGGTCAGCTACGCGGTATTGCCAATACAGATCGTCTGGGCTGCATTTTTTGTAGACAACACGTTCTTGTTTTTTTACATCGTGTGCGGGTTTGCATTCATCACGGGTGTTTTCCTTTTTCTTTACCGTGTGTCGCTCAAGTTGGCACGTGCACAGTCAAGCTCACTGCATGACCCGTTGACCGGCCTGCACAACCGTCGTGCCCTGGACGAACAATTGCCCATGCTGTTGCATGAAGCCATGCGTGAACAGTCCTGCTTGAGTGTGCTGTTCATCGACATCGACCACTTTCGGCTTTTCAACGAGCACTATGGACATGAAAGTGGCGATATCGCATTGCAAGCGGTGGCCACAGCACTCGCAGGCGTGTGCCAACGTCCGCTCGACTTCATATGCCGATGGGGCGGGGAGGAGTTTGTGGTCGTGCTGCCCCACACGCAGGAAGAAGCGGCACTCAAACTTGCCAACGACATGCTGCAAGCGGTGCGCGCATTGAAACTGCACGTGCCACACCACAGCGCACCCCAAATTTCAGTCAGCATTGGACGAGCCAGCGCCACCATCACAGCCGATACCCTAGAAGAAGACCTCGTAGGCGCTGCCGATCAGGCGATGATGCAAGCCAAGCTTTCAGGTCGCAACCAAACCGTCAAGGCACTTCGCACTGAACACCGCATGGACACCCGCATGACCTGCGACGCCATCGGCAGCAGCACCCGCAACATGCAACGCGGTGCAGCCGCGGTAGAAATGGCCATTCTGTTGCCCTTGCTGATGTTGATGGCGGATGGTGTGCTGGAGTTTGGCCTGATGCTCTATGACCAGTCGGTGTTGGTCAGCGCCACCGGGCTGGCGGCGCGCGCGGGCATTGCACAAGGACCCAACAAACTCGACACCTCTCAAATTTCGGCCCTCGCCAGCAGTTACTGCCAAGACAAGTTGATTTCACCCATGGTCACCACACAAGCTCTTATCACCGTTGTGCAAAGCAATCCACCGACATTTCAAACGCCTCTGCAAGTCACGGCGCAGTACAACTTCAAAGGACTGCTCATTGGCGGGGTGATGCGTGCCATACAAACCAACCCACAGCTCAGCGCAACCACGGTGATGTACAACGAATGAAGCGACAAGCTCAAAAAGGTGCGGTGGCCATTTTGGTCGCGCTGCTGTTGCCCGTGTTGATTGGTTTGATGGCCTTGGCCATTGACATGGGCTATGTTTTGGTGAAACGCAACCAAATGCAAGTGGCGGCGGATGCAGCAGCGTTGGCTGCGGCGAGTGCTCGACAGCATGGACAAGACATGGACGCTGCCAGCCGTTTGGCGCAAGCGGCCTCAGTTGCCAATGGCTTTCAAAACAACCTGCAAGGCACCGTTGTCACGGTGCTGATTCCGCCCGGCGGCAACCTAAGCTATGGCGCAGACACACAGTTTGTGTCGGTGACCGTCACCCAACCGGTGAACGCCTTTTTGGCATGGATATTTGGCGTGACCCAAACCGACACCTCGGCCACCGCCATTGCCGGGCCGGCCGGTGGCGGCAACCCCTGCATGTTGACCATGGGCACCGCGGGAACTTCCTTGAGTGTGGTTGGCAACAGTGTGGTCACGGCCAGCACCTGCGGCATCTTTGTGAATTCCAACAGCGCTTCTGGATTGCAAGTCACGGGGAACGTCACCGTCACAGCCACACCCATCCATGTCGTGGGCGGGTACAGCAAAAACGGAAATGTGACCATGAGTCCCGTCACAACGGGAGCCGCGGCCACCTCTGACCCATTTGCCAACATCCCCTTGCCTGCATTCAGCGGATGCACTTACAGCAACTATTCAAAAACTGGCAACGGCGATTTGGTGCTGAGCGCCGGCACCTATTGCGGCGGCATCTCCATCACGGGCAATCATGGTGTCACGTTCAGCCCAGGGGTGTACGTTTTGTACGGTGGGGGCATGAATTTATCAGGAAACATTTCCCCCATCCAAGGAAGTCACGTGACGATTTACAACTCTGGCAACAGCAGCACCTACCCCTACAGTGGACTGAGTTTGTCTGGCAATCTCACCCTCAATTTGAGTGCACCCACAACAGGCATCTATGCCGGCATGCTCTTCATGCAAGACCCTCAGAACACGCAAACCTCATCCATCGTGGGCAACTCAGGCGCAACGCTGGCGGGTAACTTGTATTTTCCCGCCAGCACCCTCAACATGACGGGCAACAGTGGCACCAGCATTCCAACGGGGTCTGTGGTGGCCCAAAAAATCAGCATCACAGGCAATTCCCAATTCAGCATGACCAACACCTTTGGGGCTTCTGGCAGCGCCTCCGTGCACAGCGGCCTTTACCAATGAGCGTGCCTCATTCGTTCAAACCCGTGGCCGTGGATGACATGGCAATGGGGGCACTCAGCGCGCTCAAGATGGAGTTCAAGAGCAAGCTGCGGTAAGTGAACGAGACCGTCACTTCCAGCGGCGTTTGAAAGCCCGGATCCGCCGATTGGTTGACGCTGACCGTTGGGGTTCGACCGGGGCCCATGGTCAACAAGCTGTTTGCACTGTAGTTATAAGCCACCCATGCGATTTCCTCGCTGGTGAGTTTTGGTGTGCGCAGGACAACTCCCGCACGCACAGCCTCACGTGCAGCATGGGTGATCAGGACCTTGTCGTACATCACCAAGCTGAACTCAATCACTCCATCCAACACCAGCAACAAAAACGGCAACACCAAGGCAAACTCAATCGCCGCGCTGCCCCATTGCTTAGGCCGCATGACAGACACGGCGATAGGTGGAGGGCGTCACACCACGTTGGTCTCTGAAAAAGCGCGAGAAGTTGCCCGGTGTCGAGAACCCCAACTCCATCGCCACCGAAGTCAGGTTTTCGTCGCGTTTATTCAAACGTGTCAAAGCTTCTTCGACACGCATGGCATTCCAAAACACCAAAGGCGAGGTACCCAGTTGGTCATGGAAGAGTTCAAAAAAACGACTGCGCGACAAACCCACCAAAGCAGCCACATCTTCTGCCACCCTCGGATTGTCCAGGTTGTCTTGCATGTGAGCTATGGCCAAGCGCAAGCGACGATCGATCATGCGACGCCGCAAGGGCATGGCGCCCAACTGTTCAGGCGTCATCGCTGAAGCAATGGTCTGGTAGACCAAGGACACGACGCCCGCTTCCACACACCGCCATGCATCGCGCAGCGGCGATGTCAAATGTTTCTGCAATTGTGTGCAGACATCACGCACTTCAGCGGTCACAGCGATGCAGGCACAAGGCAGCAACACAGAATGGGCAACAGCGCGGCATTGCTCATCCAGCCAAGCATCGTTGAGGTAGACATTCAAAAAAATAGCGGCTTGAAGCGGGTCGTTCAAGCGCAGGTCATGCGATGCATGGCTGTTGACCCCCAACGCCACATCGGGGCCCATTTGAATCACCTCAGGTCCGATTCGGGAATGGGCCAGA
>CAITHK010000248.1 GCA_903892175.1 uncultured Burkholderiales bacterium
AATCTTTCAAATCTAGCGATCAATCGTTTGGCTTGTGAGCGAGAGATGAGCTGTTCATCGCCCAGTTGAGCTAACTTCATAGGTACAACAGTTTTGGAAAAATCATAGTCATCCGGCGCATTCATGAACTGCTGAAATACCTCGGTCGTTGTTCGGGCACTAGATAACAAAATGTTCATGAAAACTGTTGTTCCATCTGAAAACATGCCAGGTTCTTCAACCAACCCGTCGTGACTGGCCTCCTCATCGTGACTGAATTGCAATGCATTGGCGTCAATTTTAAAAAGATCGAACATTCTTGAAGTGAAAAATACACCTTCACCACTGTGTCGGCTTGGATCCGTGGTGAACTTGCCTTTGGAGAGTTCAAACAGCGCTTGGCGTTTGTCAGCTAAGTTAAGCGCTTTTGAAATTTTCTCGAAGATACCCATGCCGTTATCGGAGACAACCAAGGTCAATGACTTTTCGTTTTGGGTCGCGCCAATAAAGACGGAGGTCCCATCAGAATGGTCAATCGCGTTGTTCACCATCTCGGTAAAACCGTGAGCTGCAATGTTTGCGACGTTTGAATTTAGATTCAGGTAGGGTCTGAAGTCTTGATGCCAAATGACATCTTCTTCCAAGTCGGTGAGGGCGTAGGCCTTTGACAGTCGACGTTTGTAGCCAGGGCTGAACACCGGATGGGTAGAGGGGCCGCTTCGTGCAATCCATCCCTCGCGTTCAAGTTGCAAGACGTATCTAGCCGCGGCAGCCCTTGAGATAACTTCCCGAGTCGAGTAGAACTTCGTCAAGTCTCTGGGGTGTTCGACAACATCTCGCGTGACATTGCGCGTCAACCGGCCCATTCGTGATGGTTTAGCCATGTTCTGTTGGATACTTAAAATAGGTTATTGTATACTTATGAAGAAAAGTTGTAAACTTAAAGCGGATAAGCAGCGTTTCTTCCTAGACGATAATTTTTTTCAGGAGACAGTCATGACATTCAAAAAACTGCGTTGTATCGTGGCCTCGGCCAGTTTGGGTTTGTGCCTTGGTGTGACCACCGGCACCGCGCTGGCACAGGCGAGCTTTGCCGCGCCACCTCAAATACCGTACGGCGCTCCCATCAGCACCGAAGCCGCCAAAAAGGCTGCGGCTGCCGCCATTGCGGAAGCGCAAAAGAACAAATGGAAGATGGCCGTGGCCATTGTCGACACCGGCGGCCATTTGATTTACTTTGAACGCATGCAAGACACCCAAACGGGCAGCGTGGACTTGGCGATTGAAAAAGCGCGCACTTCGGCTTTGTTTCGTCGTCCCACCAAGTTGTTCCAAGACGCGGTGGCCGGTGGCGGCGAGGGCTTGCGCTTGCTGCGCTTGACGGGCTCTATTCCGATTGACGGCGGCATTCCTCTCATCCAAGACGGCAAACTGGTGGGCGCTGTGGGTGTGTCGGGTGGCAGCGGCGACCAAGACGGTCACACGGCCATGGCCGGGGCGGCTGGCTTGAAGTAAGTGTGCATGTGATGCCAAAATCAAAGCCCTCTACGTGGAGGGCTTTTTTGATGAGCCAAGCCTGTGAACCCCGAAGATCTGCACAAGTTGGTCACACTGACCATGCCGTTTGGCAAATACCAAGGCCGCCTCTTAGCCGACCTGCCCGGCAACTACCTGAATTGGTTTGCGCGTGAAGGATTTCCCAAAGGCGAGATCGGGCGGCTGTTGGCGCTCATGCAAGAGATCGACCACAACGGCCTGAGTGAGTTGTTGCGCCCGCTCAGGGGCAAGCCTTGAGCGTTTTAGAAACCTAGACATCTGGGGAGACCTCATCTCACGCCTGAAAGGGGCGACGATGTTCAATCTGAGTGAGGAGTCAGCCGAGGTTTACAAGGACTTTGCCGTTTTCATCAACCCTGAAGATTTCAAAAAGGATTGGAAATGAGAACGCCATGGACCACTTCACCTGAGTTCATGTCTTCCGTCCAGAGGACGTTGCAGCCCGAAGTGTGGGCGCTCGCGAGCACCATGGCATCAAAGAATGAAACGCTGCGCGTTTGGTGCAAATCCAAAGCCGCACGAATGATCGTGGGCGTGACCTGAACAACCTCAAACTGTTCGTAGAGATCCAGCTGCAACCGAACGTCACGCTCAGAGAGTTTGAGTTTCTTGAGGGCCACGTTGCAATATTCCTGCAGCACTTGTGTGGACAGTACGCCCAGGCCTTGCTCGTAGAGTTCTTTCAACAGGTCGAGTGCTGCGCGCTGTTTGCCAGGGACATCGCTGGCTTGCGCATAAACCAGTACGTTCGTATCAATGAAGCTGCGTACAGCCATGCTAGCGCTCGTTGGCTTCGTCGCGGTTGAACTGCCAGCCATCAAGCCGGGCCTTGGAGTTCAAACAAGCTTCTTCAAACTGCGACCATTGCTGCCCGCGGCGCGACTCTCCAGCGAGTTGCTCGAGGTAATCACGCACCAATTGGTTGAGGCTCTTGCCCATGCGTTGCGCAGCCTGGCGCGCGCGTTGTGCGACTTGTTCGTCCACTGAAAGTGTGATGTTCATGGCTTGAACCCCTCGAATATAAAATATTATGTGCGCACATAGCCTGTGCGTCAAGTCTGGGTTTGTTCCAACGAGTTGTGCGCTTGCCGTGATTTTTAAAGCCTATGGGGTGTCTGCTGGGGTCTGGCCATGCCTCACAACACCACATGCACGTTCTTGTGCTGGGTGTAGGTCAGCAGTTCGTCAAAGCCTTCTTCGCGGCCAATGCCCGACTGCTTGTAGCCGCCAAATGACGCGCCAATGAAGTGGCTGCTGGTGTGGTTGACCCACACATAGCCCGCTTGCACGCGACCCGCTGCGCGGTGGGCGTTGGACAGGTTGCTGCTCCAGATGGAGGCGGTCAGGCCATATTCCACCGCGTTGACTTGGTCGAAGAGGGTGTCTTCGTCGTCCCACTTGAGCACCGACAAAATGGGCCCGAACACTTCTTCGTTGGCAATGCGCATGTCTTGCGTGACGCCGGTGAACACCGTGGGCTCCACAAACCAACCGTTGGCCAGCGCGGCGTCTGTGGGCACCTTGCCGCCATAGGCCAGATGCGCGCCACCGGCTTTGGCGATCTCGATGTAGCCCATGATTTTTTCCCACTGGGCTTTGGAGATGATCGAGCCCATGGTGGTGGCCATGTCGGTGGGAATGCCTGGCTTGTAGTGGGTGATGGCTTGGAGCAAGCCTGCCACCACTTGGTCGTACACCGAGGCGTGCACAAACAAGCGCGAGGTGGAGCCACAGCTTTGGCCGCACCAGGTGAAGTTCATGCCGCCCACGGCACCGGCAATGGCCTTGTCCATGTCGGCATCTGGGTAGATGATGCAAGCGTTCTTGCCACCCAACTCCAGCGTGACGTGTTTGAGTTGGTCTGCGGCTGCTTTGGCAATGGCGCGTCCGGTGGGCACGCTGCCAATGAGCGACAAGCGTGGCACCAGCGGGTGGTTCACAAGGGCCTGACCGCCTGGGGCGCCCGAGCTGATGATGTTGAGCACGCCGGGCGGCAAGATGCCGTCGATCAGCTCCATCATGCGGTAGGCCGACAGCGGTGCTTGGTAGGGCGGCTTCATGATCACGGTGTTGCCTGCAATCAGGGGCGGGGCCATCTTGGCGGCGGTGAACATGATGGGGTGGTTGTAGGCCACGATGCGGGCGCACACGCCATAGGGCTCGCGCACCGAGTAGTTCAGCACGCCGTCGCCCATGGGCAGGGTTTCGCCTTTGATCTCGGTGGCCAGGCCGGCATAAAAGTCAATTTGCGCCGCGGCAATCAGGGCGTCGCGCTGCATTTCGCTGATCGGGTTGCCACAGTTGGCCGCGTCGATCATGGCCAGCTCAAACGCGTGCTCGCGCAGCACCGCCGCCACTTTTTTCAACAAAGCCGCGCGCTCCAGCGGCTTGAACTTGCGCCACACCGCAAAGCCCGCGTGCGCAGCACGTACCGCAGCATCCACGTCCTCAGCGTTGGCTTCGGCGCAGGGGCCGAGCGACTCGCCGGTGGCAGGGTTGTGGGTGTCGAGGTAGCCACCCAAAGGCTTGTGCCAAGCACCACCGTAATACAAGTCACGGTGGGTGGGCAGGAGTTGGCGGTAGTTGGAGGTGTCAGACATGGTGGGTTCAAACTTGGGCGGTGTGGGAGGAGTGACTCAAGGTGACTGGGGCAAGAGCTTCAGCGCTTGTGAACCGCAGAGCTGGTGGTGGCAGCGTTGCCGCTCATGTTGGCGTCGTAGCCGGGGGCCACGCAGGCGTCGATGACGCAGACTTTGCCAGCTTGCACGGCCTGCAAGCCTTGCGCAATGGCCGCATGCAGGTCTTGGGCGCGGCGCACCGGGCCAATGCCCTCGGCACCCATGGCGCGGGCCATCTGCGCAATGTCAATTTCGGGCTCGCTCATGCGCTGGCCAATCCATTTGTTGTCGGTCGGGCGGTGGCGCTCTTTGGCCACGCGCTCTTGGTGCAGCTCGTCGTTGAAGAACGAGTGGTTGTTGCACACGATCAGCAGCAGCGGAATGCCGTAGCGCACCGCCGTCCACACGGCGGTGTTGCCCATCAAAAAGTCGCCGTCGCCAATCAGGGCCACGGGGATACGGTCTGAGTTCGCGTCGCGCAAGGCCAAGGCCACGCCCACGGCGTTGCCAGGACCGGCTCCAATGCCGCCGCCGCCATCAGCGCCGAGGTAGTCCATTGGATGGCGGAAGTGGCGGTAGATGCCGTTCCAGCCCAGGGGCAGGCGCGCCAAACACAGGTGCAGGTCTTGGGCGCTGTCGTGCAGCACTTCGGCCACGGCGCGCAGGCTCACCACATCGTCGTGTGGCAGGGCAGGCAGTACGGCTTTGGCGGGCCATGTGGCCAAGGCGCGCGCAGAGACGGCCTCATTCAAGGCCGCAATGGCCGCATCGGGTTCGCACAGCATGTACACGTCGGCTGGGGGCAAGCTGCCACCGTCCATGCTCCAGCCCCGGTGGATGTGCATGTCCAGCGACACATGGATGACTTGCGCGGTGCAGGTGGCCCCTTGCAGGGCTTGCTTGAACGCGCCACCTGGGTCGACCCAGTCGAGCATCAGCACCACATCGGCTTCGCGCACAGCGGCGCAGGCCTCTGGGCTCATGAAGTAGGCGGGCGAGCCCACGTGTTGCGGGTGGTCGGTGGGGAACGAGGCCGCGTTTTTGAGGTCGGTGATGACGCCGGCTTGCAGCGTTTCGGCCAGGGCCACGCGCGGTTGCCAGTCGGCCACTTCGCGTGACATGCGGCCCATCAAGATGACGGGCTTCTTGGCATGGGACAACAGCTGCGCGGCGCGTTGCACATCGTTGGGAGACGGCGGTGGTGCCACAGGCGCGGCGTAGCGCGTGGGGTCGGGGGTGGGCACCAGGCCGTCGGTTTGGCTCTCTTGCAAGGCTGCATCGAGGTTGATGTAGACCGGGCCACGCGGCGCGGTTTGCGCAATTTGCCCACCGCGCAGCAAAGCCTCAATGGCCGCAGGCACCGAGCCGGGTTGGTTGTCCCACTTGGTGTAGTCGCGCACCAGCGCGCCTTGGTCACTGACGGTGTGGATCCAGTCGATCCAAGGGCGACGCCTGGCCGCGTCCCACGGCCCGGTGGCACCCAGCATCAACACGGGCATGCGGTCGCACCAGGCGTTGAACACGGCCATGGTGGCATGCATCAGCCCCACGTTGGAGTGCACCACCGCGCCCATCATGCGGCCCGAGGCTTTGGCAAAACCTTGGGCAATGGCGATGGCCACTTCTTCGTGCAGGCACAGCAGCATTTGGGGCGCGCTGTTGCCCAGGTGGTTGACCAGGCTGTCGTGCAGGCCCCGGTAGCTGGCGCCGGGGTTCAAGGCCAGGTAGGGCACGCCCATGGCGCGCAGGCATTCTGCGATCGAGTCACTGCCCCAGTAGGTGGCGGGCTCAAAGTTGGGGGTCGGTTCTTCGCGTTTGATCATGGTCAGTCTGCTTTGATGTTGGCTTCTCGGATCACTTTGCCCCAGCGGGCGTAGTCGTCTTTGATGGTGGCGGCCAGGGCTTCGGGGCTGCTGGGGGCAGCCTCAATGCCTTGGCCATTGAGGTTGGCTTTGACGTCGGGCAGTTGCAACACCCGTGCAATGTCGGCGTTGACTTTGGCCACCATGTCTTTGGGCACACCCGCGGGCATGAACACGCCCAGCCACACGTCCAGGGCCACGCCGGGCACGGTTTCGGCGATGGCGGGCACGTCGGGGAAGGCGGCAAAGCGTTTGCCACCGGCACCCGCAATCAAGCGCAGCTTGCCCTCCTTGATGTGGGGCAGCAGCGAGTTGATGGCGCCAATGAACACCTGGATGCGGCCCCCCAGCAAGTCGGTGATGGCAGGCACCGCGCCTTTGTAGGGCACGTGTTGCATTTGAATGCCCGCCGCGTGGTTGAGCATTTCAGACGCCAACTGTTGGGGCGAGCCGTTGCCCGAGGAGCCATAGTTCAACTTGTCGGGGTTGGCTTTGGCATAAGCCACCAACTCGGCCACATTTTTGGCGGGCACCGAGGGGTGCACCACCAGCACAAAAGGCACCAAGGCCACTTGGCTGATGGGGGTGAAGTCTTTGAACACATCGAACGGTGTTTTGCCCACATGCGGGTTGGTGACAAAGATGTTGTTGGCCCCCAGCAGCCAGGTGTAGCCATCGGGGGCGCTCTTGGCCACCAGGTCGGCACCCAAGTTCATGCCGGCGCCTGGGCGGTTGTCCACCGTCACGGCCTGGCCCCATTGCTCGGTCAGTTTTTGGGCGATGACGCGGGCCACCACGTCGTTGCTGCCCCCGGGTGTGATGGGCACGATGAATTTGATGGGGCGAGCCGGGTAGGCGGGGCTTTGTGCCTGTGCGGGCAGTGCCAGCCACAGGCTGGAGATCAAACCCATGGCCCACAAGCAGCGGATCATGAAACAACGAACCATGTGTGTCCTTTTGCAGTCTTTTGACAGGAGCAGACTCTAGTGGTCTGTGCCGTGGCTTCCAGTCGCGCGGGCGTCAAGCGACCATCAAGCGTGGGGAACGTGTCTCACTTGCTGAGAAGCGCCACCGCGATGCACAGCAAGAACACCAGCAAAATGCGGCGAAACAACACCTCGCTCACGCGTGTGCGCACACGCTTGCCCAGCGACAAGCCCAGCGCCATCGGGGCCATGGCGACCACCGAGACCATGATGTGCGAGAACTCCAAGCGGCCATACCACCACAGGGCGGCGTACAGCGGGGCCGCGCCAAAGAGGTAAATCACGCTGATGGTGCCAATGAATTCTTCGCGTTTGAGCTGCAAGGCCATCAAGAAGGTGATGATGATGGGCCCGGTGAGAGACGACACGCCGCCCATGGCGCCCGACAAGGTGCCCACACCAGCGCCCGCCCAACGCTCCCAACGGGGGGCAATGCGCACCTTGGGGTTGAAGGCCATCAAGGCGATGGCGGTGACCAGAGCCAAGGCCATCATGCTGTTGAGCACCGCCCCTGGCAGTTGCAACGTCAGGGGCACGGTGATCAATGTGCTCAAGAGCAGGCTCACGATCAAGGGCCAAAAGCGCTGCAGGTTGTGACGCGAAGCGCGGCTGTCATAGGTTTGCCAGAGGTTGGACACCAGCACGGGCGCGGCCACCAGCGCAATGGCGGTCGGCGTGGGCAGCATCAAAGACAGCAAGGGCACCACCACCAAGGGCAGGCCCACGCCCAGCACCCCTTTGACCGTGCCCCCCAGCATGAACACCAGGCCTAAGCCCAGCCATAGCCAGACGCTGGCATGGGCAAACTCAGGAGGCAACAGCCAAGTGAGGTCGACGTCAGAGAGATTCAACACTCAGTCCACTTTGCCGATGCGTTGCACCAAGGCGGCCATGTCTTTGGCGTCGGTTTGCACGTAGCGTTCAAACTCTGGCGCGTCTTGGAACATGAAGCTGCTGCCCGAGGCCCCCATGGCTTGGTTGGCGCGGGTGTCGGCCGCCGCAAATTTAGCGGCTTGACGCAGTTTCTCGACCACGGCAGCTGGCGTGTGCGCGGGCACAAACAGCCCCGACCATTGGGCGTAGGCAATCGGCACGCCCAGCTCTTTGAGGCTGGGCACCTCGGGCAGGCTGGCCAAGCGGCCTTCACCCCAGTGGGCGAGCGCGCGCAGCTTGCCAGCTTTGATTTGTTGCGCCACGCTGGAGGGCCCCGTGGACAAGGCTTCGATTTGCCCCGACAGCAAGGCCATCACAGCCGGGCCTGCGCCGGTGTAGGGCACATGCAGCATGTAGCTGGAGGTGGCGGCCTTGAGTTGCTCCATTGGCACGTGCATGGTGCCGTAATTGCCCGACGAGCCAAACGACACCTTGGCCGGATGGGCTTTCACATAGGCCATGAATTCGGCATAGGTCTTCCAAGGGCTCTCGGCACGCACCACCAACACCGTGGGATCGGCGCTGAAACGCGCAATGGGCTTGAGCTGGTCGAGCTGGAACATGGGCGCGCGCTTGAGGACCTTGTCGGCCTCGGGCAGCACCACCAGTGAAGACAGCGCCATCAGCACCGTGTAGCCATCGGGCTTGGCCTTGGCCACTTGGCCCATGCCAATGCCGCCGCCCGCACCGCCTTTGTTTTCTACCACCACCGACTGCTTGAGGTAGCGCCCCATGGCTTCAGCCACCGGGCGACCTACCGCATCGGCGACGCCACCGGGAGGAAAGGGCACGACCATGGTGATGGGGCGGCTGGGGTAGTCCTCTTGGGCTTGGGCGGACAGCGTGCCGCACACGCTCATGAGTGAAAGCGCCCAAGCGCTGATCAGGTGGGTGCGGCGTGATGTCATGGGGGCCACCTCAGATGAACTTGTTTTCGATGTGGCCAATGCCGTCAATCTCGACCCGCACCACGTCACCGGCTTGCAGGTAGCGTGGTGGCTTCATGCCCATGCCCACGCCGGCAGGGGTGCCGGTGGCGATGATGTCGCCGGGGTAGAGCGTGATGCCGCGCGAAATGGTTTCGATCAGCGTGGGGATGTCAAAAATCAGCTGCTCGGTGGGGCCGTCTTGGCGCTGTTGGCCGTTGACGAAGCAGCGCACGTGGGTGCGGGTGCCGTCCAACTCATCGGCGGTGACGAGCCATGGGCCCATGGGACAGAAGGTGTCGAACGACTTGCCCATGTCCCATTGCTGGTGACGCATTTGCACGTCACGCGCGGTCACGTCGTTGACGATGGTGTAGCCATACACATGCTGCATGGCGTCAGCGGCGCTGATGTTTTTGCCACCTTTGCCAATCACCACCGCGAGTTCGGCTTCGTAGTCGATCTGGTCAGACACGGCACTGCCGGGCAACTGCACCGGGTCGGTCGGGCCCACCACGCACTCGGGCACTTTGGTGAACACGATGGGCCAGGCCTGGGTGTTGGTGTTGCTGTCTTTGAAGACCGAGGCCGACAGTTCTTTGGCGTGCTCATGATAGTTGCGGCCCACGCACCAAATATTGCGACGGGGCAGCGGCAGCGGGGCTTCCAGGTGCACGTCTTTCACCGGCACCGCCGTGGTGGCCAACGCTGGCAATGCGCCGCCAGCCATCAGGCTTTCAATCAAACGCAAGGCACCGTGCTCGGCCACCTCTGCGCTGACTTGAAATGCGGTGACGTGTTGGCCGTCGGCCGAGACTTGGCCGACGTGGCGTTGGTTGAGATGGCGATAGGTGGCGATGCGCACGGTGAGCTCCTGAGAGAAGGTTGAAACTGGGCGGGATGCTAAACCACATCGCCTCGGGGCCCCTGAGGCCCTGTCATGTGCATGACCCAAAACGCCCCTGCGCCGTCCAGCCGAGCGTTGAGCTCACACGCAGATGGAGATGATCCCGTTCAATTCCTCACATGCAGATTCAAAGACTGTGGGCGGTACTTGCTTCCAAGGGTGCGGTCGAGCGCCACGGTCGCGCCAGGCAAAGGATTTGGGCTGATGCGCCAACACGTAACAAACCTCACCTTGGGGCGATGTGAACTTGACGGCAAATGGGTTGGTTTCGTTGCTGGGCGCGTGCGTCATCGGCAATCCAATGACCAGGTGGGTCCGTTCATTGAAGGCTTTGGAAGACAAGACCAACATCGGGTGTTCGTCCTTCATTTCAGAACCGACTTGCGGATTGAAATCGATCCAGATCATGTCGCGGCGATCTGGCACCCACAGTTTGCTTGGATGGGCCATCAGAACACTTCAGCACCCACGCGGCCAGTCGCCATGACCTCACCCCCGTGAAGGCTTGGGTCAAACGCTTTGAGCTTTTGAGCCAGCGTCAATTTGGGCGCTCCTGCCGCGCGCAAGAACACGCCACCTTCAACCACCTCGACCTTGATGGGCAGCCCACGGGTAAACCGCGCGGCCTTCGCCACAGGGGAGGTGATGCGCACAGCAAGGCCGTTGCCCCACTCCTGGACTGTTTGCTCAACTGAAATTGACGCTGGCATTGGACACCTCTTTCAAATGTTGATACGAGTTTATACGCGTGGACGAAACGTGTCTACATGTATCGACGTTCCAGGTTCTTATTCGCCTCAGCACAGACGTCGCAAAGCGTGCCTTGTTTTACAGTTTTGGTGCTCGCCGCAGCTCAACCAAGCCCGAGGCCAGCGCGGTGCCCAAGACGACGATCAAGCCGCCCAGCAGCATCCAGTGGGTGATGACTTCGCCCAGAACCACAATGCCAATCACATTGGCAAACACGGGGATCAGGTAGGTCACGGTCAAGGCACGTGCGGGGCCGGTGCGGCTGATCAAGCGAAAGTAGAGCCAATAGGCCAAGGCAGTGCACAGCAGGCCGGCCGCTCCTAAAGCCAGCCACGCACGGGCCGACGGCGCTTGCTCTGGCCACAGCCACACAGCGGGCAGTGCCAAAAACACGCTGGCACCCCACAAGCTGCCGCTGGCGACCACCATCGGCGAGACGCCTTTGAGGTAACGCTGAACAAAGCTGCCCGCCAAACCATAGCAACTCGTGGCCGCCAGGCAAGCCAGCACCGCCAGCCCCGTGCCACCGGATCGAAAGCCAATGCCACCGGGTACATCGCTGACGAGCAACAAGACGCCTCCAAAGCCCAGGGCCAGCCCGAGTGCCCGCGCGCTGTTCAAGCGCTCGCCCAACCAACACCAAGCGATCAGGGCACCAAACAAAGGGGTGGTGGCATTCAAGATCGAGGACATGCCGGTCGAAATGTGCAGCAAAGCGTAGGCGTACAACACAAACGGCAGGCCTGAACTGAGCATGCCCACCACCCAAGTGTGGCGCCAGTGCTGGCGCAACTGCCCCACTTCACCCCGCCAGATCACCACCGGAGTGAGCATGAGTGCGGCCAACAGCACCCGCACCCAAGCGGTGGTCACCGGCCCAAAGGAGACGGCGCCTTCGCGCATGAACAAAAACGACGAGCCCCACAGCAGCGCCAGCAAAACAAAGTCAGGCAACCATTGGCGCCAAGGCAGTGGGCTGGGGTTCACGCGTGGGCTGCTTCCAAAGCCAGCAGTGACTTCTTGCGCGCGATGCCCCCGGCATAGCCGGTCAGTGCGCCCTTGGCGCCCAGCACGCGGTGGCAGGGAATGACCATGCTCAAGGGGTTGCGTCCAATGGCAGCACCGACAGCACGCACAGCTTTGGGCGAGCCCACGCGCTCGGCGATGTCTGCGTAATGGGTGGTTTGGCCATAGGCAATGGTTTGCAGGACATGCCAGACACGCTGTTGAAACGGCGTGCCAAAGGGCAAGGCCAGTGGCAGCTCAAAGCTTTGCCGCTGGCCTGCCAAGTATTCGTTCAATTGGGCATGCGCCAGGCCCAACACGGGGTGGCGCTTGGCCTCAGGCCGACCCACCTCTTGCCAGCCCTGGGTTTGGGGGGCGTGGGCCTGCCCGACAAACCAAACCCCGACCAAGCCCTCGGGGTTGGCTGCCAAGCACACGTCACCCAAGGACGTCGCAAACGTTTGGTGCAGGAGGCTGGATGAAGGGTTTGTCATGGTGGGTACTCCGTTTGTCATTATCCTAGCCTTGGGCACTCCAGCATTTTGAAGTGCCACCCCCTCTCTACAATCAGCTTTATGCAAGTCCATCCTTCTATTTTCAAAGCCTACGACATCCGTGGTGTCGTGCCCAGCACCCTCAACGTTGACGTGGCCCATGCCCTGGGCCTGGCTTTTGGCACCCATGCCCAAGCCTGTGGCGAAACGGTGGTCGCCGTGGGCCGGGATGGCCGCTTGAGTGGGCCGTCCTTGGTGGAAGCCTTGGTGCGTGGTTTGGTTGAAACAGGCGTCGAGGTGATCGACGTCGGCGCCGTCACCACGCCCATGCTGTACTTTGCGGCCAATACCTTGTGCCGCAGTGGCATTCAAGTCACGGGCAGCCACAACCCCAAGGACTACAACGGTTTCAAGATGGTGTTGGGTGGGCGGGCGATTTACGGCGATGAAATCCAAGGCCTGCGCGAAATCATGCAAGCGCAAACTTGGACCTTCAAAGCCGGCGGCAGCGTGCGTGCTGTGGATGTGACGGCCGACTACCAGGCCCGCATCGTGGGCGACATCCGTTTGAGCCGCCCGATGAAGGTGGTGGTCGATTGCGGCAACGGCATTGCCGGGGCCACCGCACCGGCCATTTTTCGCGCCTTGGGCTGTGAGGTGATCGAGTTGTTCAGCGAGGTCGATGGCCATTTCCCCAACCACCACCCGGACCCCAGCAAGTTGGAGAATTTGAACGATGTGATCCATGCGCTGCAGACCACCGATGCCGAGTTGGGCCTGGCCTTTGACGGCGATGGGGACCGCTTGGGCATCGTCACCAAAGACGGGCAGATCATTTTTCCGGACCGCCAGATGACCTTGTTTGCCCAAGACGTGCTCACCCGTGTGCCGGGCGGCACCATTGTGTTTGATGTCAAGTGCTCTCAGCGGCTGGCACCGGCCATTCGCAGCTCGGGTGGTCAGGCTTTGATGTTCAAAACCGGACACTCGCTGATCAAGGCCAAGATGAAAGAAGTCGACTCGCCCCTGGGTGGTGAGATGAGTGGCCACATCTTTTTCAAAGAGCGCTGGTACGGCTTTGACGACGGCACCTACGCCGGCTGCCGCCTGCTGGAGATCGTCAGCCGCAGCGCCGACGCCAGCGCGGTCTTGAATGGCTTGCCCACCAGCCACTCCACCCCTGAGCTCAATGTGGGCTGCGTTGAAGGAGAGCCACACCGCGTGAGTGCTGCCTTGCAGCAGTTGGTGGTGTCTGGGGGCGTGCCTTCGCCCGAGCACCAGCCCGAGGTGTGTGTGATCGACGGTTTGCGCATCGACTGGGTGGACGGCTTTGGTTTGATCCGTGCTTCCAACACCACCCCTGTGTTGGTGTTGCGTTTTGAAGGACAGACCCCAGAGGCCTTGGCCCGCATTGAGCACGACATGCTGGCTTTGCTGCGCCAAGTCAAGCCCGATGCCGCCTTTCAGGAGGCAGCGCATTGAGCGTGCGCACCGGCCCCGACCCGCGCCCGTTGAAGGTGTTGGTGGTCAAGCTGTCGTCCTTGGGTGATGTGGTGCACACCCTGCCTGCGGTGATGGACATGCAAGCGGCATTCCCCAACGCGCAGATCGATTGGGTGGTCGAACGCGGCTTTGCCCCTTTGGCCGCACGTTGCCAAGTGGTGCACCGGGTGATCCCCTGCCAGCTGCGCCGCTGGCGCAAAGATCCGTGGTCGCCCACCACACGTGCTGAATGGCGCGCCTTCAAAACCGACTTACAGCAAGACGCCTACGACGCGGTGCTGGACCTGCAAGGCCTCACCAAGTCGGCTCTGGTGTCGTGGCTGGCCCGCACCACACCCGGCGGCAAACGCTATGCCTTGGCCAACCGCACCGAGGGTTCTGGCTACGAGCGCCCCACGCGCTGGGTGGCCGACGTGGCCGTGCGCGTGACACCGCATATCCACGCGGTGGAACGTGCACGCGTGGTCTGTGCACAGGCCTTGGGCTACGCCGTGCCGGCGCATGTGAACTATGGCTTGGGGTCGGTTGACGCTCACACCACCCTGCAGCCTAAGCCTTGGGTGGTGTTGGTGCACGGCACGTCTCGGGCCGACAAAGAATGGCCGCTGGCCCATTGGTTTGAGCTGGGGCAACGGTTCAAGCTCATGGGCTTGGATGTGGCGCTGCCCCACGGCAACGAGGCCGAACGCATTCGCAGCGAAGCCTTGGCCGAGATGCTGCCCGGCGCTGTGGTGTGGCCGCGTCTGTCGCTGGACGACCTGACCGCCGAGATGGCGCAGTGTGTGGGTGTGATCGGTGTCGACAGTGGCTTGAGTCACATCGCGGTGGCGCTGGATCTGCCGCACGTGCAGATCTACAACTTTGACACCGCTTGGCGCACCGGTCCGGTGGGGCTGACGCGGCAATGCGCCTTGGTGGATTGCCCCACGCCCACTGTGGATGCCGTGTGGCAAGCCTGGCAGCGATGTGTGGCAAGCCCGCATGTGGTGCCATCCACCCGCTGTGCAGGGCAGGACGCCAACCATGGGCTGCCTTTGGGCGGGGAGCCGTGATGCGCTGGCTCTACACCGGCTTGGTGTGGGCGCTGCAACCGCTGTTGCGTCTGAAGCTGCAACGCCGAGGGCGCGTTGAGCCCGGTTATTTGGTGGCGGTGGCTGAGCGCTTTGGGCGCTACACCCAAGCTGCGGAAGCGTCCAACGCGGCGGGCTGTGTCTGGGTGCATGCGGTGTCGCTGGGTGAGACCCGGGCTGCTGAGGTGCTGCTCCAGGCGCTGCGCTTGGCGCATCCGGGCTTGCGCATCGTGCTGACCCACGGCACGGCCACGGGCCGGGCTCAAGGTCAAAGCCTGTTGCAGCCTGGCGACGTGCAGGTCTGGCAGCCCTGGGACACACCGGCCGTGGTGCGGCGATTTTTAAGCCATTTCAAACCCCAAGTAGGCATTGTGCTGGAGACCGAGGTGTGGCCCAACTGGGTGGCCGCTTGCCAAGACGCCCAAGTGCCGCTGGTGTTGGTGAATGCGCGCATGAGCGACAAAAGCATGCGCCACGCCCAGCGCTTGTCGTGGCTGTCAGGCCCGGCCTACGCCGGGTTGACGGCGGTGTGGGCCCAAACCGAGGCCGATGCCCAACGTCTGCGCACCTTGGGGGCACGGGTAAAAGGCGTGCTTGGCAATTTGAAATTCGACGCTCAGCCCAACCCGCAGCAACTGGGCCAGGCCTTGGTGTGGGCGCAGCGCTTGACGCGACCTGTGGTTTTGCTGGCCAGTTCGCGCGAGGGCGAAGAAGCGCTCTGGCTGGACGCCTTGCAAGCCTTGAAGGACGATCCGCTGGACCAGCGTGAACATGTGAATGCGGTGCACTGGCTGGTGGTGCCGCGTCACCCGCAGCGCTTTGACGAGGTGGCTCAGATGCTTCAAGCACGCGGCTGGCAGGTGTCCCGCCGCAGCCAATGGCGTGACGGGCCCGATGCAGCGGGCGAGGCCGATGTGAACACCGTCTGGTTGGGCGATACCTTGGGCGAGATGGCGCTGTACTACGGCTTGGCCGATGCCGCTTTGTTGGGTGGCAGCTTTGCGCCTTTGGGCGGGCAAAACCTGATCGAGGCCACGGCTTGTGGCTGCCCGGTGCTGATGGGGCCTCACACCTTCAACTTCGCCCAAGCCGCCGAGTTGGCCCAACAAGCCGGCGCCGCCTTGCGCGTGGAGGACATGGCGCAGGCCATTGTCACAGCCTTGCAGATGGTGCGTTTTGGCCCAGATGAAAACGCCCATGTGGCGGCGTGTGTGGCTTTTTCTCAAGCCCACCGCGGTGCCGCGCAGCGCACGGCAGCGGCGCTGGCGCCTTACCTCAAGGCTTGAGCAAGGCGTTGATCGGTTGCAGGTCCAGCGGGCTCAGCGTTCCCGCGGCTTGGCGCAGCTTCAAGGTGCCCACCAACACGTCGTAGCGTGCTTTGGCCAAGTCGCGCTTGGTTTGGTAGAGCTGGCTTTGTGCGTTCAAGACATCGATGTTGATGTTCACACCCACCGAGTACCCGAGTTTGTTGGCATCCAAGGAGCTTTGGCTGGAGGCCTCAGCGGCTTCATACGCTTGAACTTGGCTCAAGCCAGAGACCACGCCGAAATAGGCGGTGCGAGTGGCTTGTGCGGTGTTGCGCTTGGCCGCTTCCAGGTCAGCGCGGGCTTTGCCCTCCAAGGACACGGTTTCTTGGATGCGGTAGTCGGTGGCAAAGCCCGAGAAGATCGGCAGGTTCAAAACAATGGCCGCCGATGGTGTGTAGATATGTGTGTCGGAGACACTGGTGGTGGTGTTTGACGTGCCACTGGTGTTGCGCGTGCCTGCGTAATTGACCTGAGCGTCCAGCGTGGGTTTGTGACCCGCTTGCGCTTTGCTGACCTCTAGCGCGGCGATATCCAAGGCCAATTGCGCTTGACGCACGGCAGGGCTGACGGATTCGGATTGAGACACCCACACATTCACATCTTCTGAGGGGGCTTTGACAAGCAGGCTGTTGTCAATCAATCGTTTGGGCTTGGCGTTGCTCAAGCCCACCACCAAATCAAGCGCCAGGCGTTTGATGCGCACATCGTTGTCGGCGGCAATTTCTTGGGCTGTGGTCAGGTCATAGCGGGCTTGGGCGTCTCGCACACCGGTGATGGTGGTGGTACCCACTTCAAAGTTGCGTTTGGCCGAGGCCAGTTGCTCACCCACGGCTTTCTTTTGGGCTTGCACCAACTCCAGGCTGTCTTCGCTGGTGAGCACATCAAAGTAAGCTTGCGAGACACGCACCAACAGGTCTTGCTCGGCCGCTTCGTATTGGGCAGCGGCTTGCTGCAGCAAGGGCCCGCCTTGTTTGTAGGTAAACCAGACGGCTGGACGGTACAGTGGCTGAGTCAGCGTCACACCGCCCGAGGCTGTCCCGAAGTAGCGTGGGTTGATAAAGCCCGGGGGTGTGACTCCGCTGTCATACCGCATGTCAAAGTAAGTTCGTGATACGGACGCAGACAAGGCGATATTGGGCAAGATGCCGCCCAAGGTCTGATTGGCTTTGGCCAAGTTGGCGTCGTACAAGGACTTGGCCGATATGTAAGTGGCGTCATGGCCACGCGCTGCGTCATACAGCTCGACCAAACTTTGGGCTTGCGCGCCCGATGCAAAAGCAAACGCCATGGCCGCTGCCAAAGGCAGGGCGCGGAAGATGGCGCGGGACACAGACGGGTTAGGCAACATGCGGTTCTTTCAAAATTCAATAAGTGGGCACAGAGGGGTCGACTTGCGAGGACCAGGCGTTGATGCCGCCCGTGATGTTGGCCACGGTGTCAAAGCCTTGCTGGGCTAAAAACATCGCCACTTGCATGCTGCGCGCGCCGTGGTGGCACAGGCAGGCAATGGGACGTTCGCGGGGCAAGTCTTGCAAGCGCACGGGCACGGTGCTCATCGGGATGGTGAGCAGCTCAAAGTCTTGGGCGCTCACACAAGCCGTTTGCACTTCCCAGGGTTCGCGCACATCCAACACCACAGCGGGGCCTGGTGCAGAGTGGGACGCCGCCCAAGCAGCGAATTGCGCGGGTTGAATTTGATCGATCATGTGGGGCGCTTAAAAGTGAAAGCGAGTGGGCTGTGCAAAGCCCTGCAAGCGGGGCAGGGCGCTGTCCCAGAGGACTTTGCTTTGCCAGCTCCGTTGTGCGGTGCGGGTGAACCGTGTGGCGCACATCACGGGGTCTGAGCCCACGATGGCCACCAGGTGCCCGCCCACTTGGAGTTGCTCCAGCAAAGCTTGGGGCACTTCAGCCACCGAGCCGCCCAGGACGATGGCGTCAAAAGGCGCATCTGCTGCACTGCCTGAGCTGCCGTCTGCCACGCGCACGTCCACGTTGGTCACGCCAGCGCGCTGCAAATTGGCGCGGGCCGTGCTGGCCAATTCGGCGTTGATTTCCAAGCTGATGACGCGCTGGGCGCGCCCGGCCAACAAGGCGCTGAGGTAGCCGCTGCCGGTTCCCACTTCCAGCACCTTCTCGTTGCCGTTCAGGTGCAGGTCATGCATCAATCGCGCATCGATGCGGGGGGGCACCATGGTTTGGCCGTGGCCCAAGGGGATGTCGGTGTCGGTGTAGGCCAAGGCTTGGTAAGCCTGGGGCACAAACAACTCGCGTGGCAAATTTGACAACACTTGGAGCGCCGCCTTGTCTAGCACCTGCCAAGGGCGGATTTGTTGCTCCACCATGTTGAAGCGGGCTTGTTCTTGGTTCATCTCAATACTCCAAATTCATCTGAGGGGGCGGCCAAGCCCCAAGCTTCAAATTTTAGCGGTCAGCGGGTGCTTGCTTGGGGGGGGGGCCCCAAAGTCGTCGCAACCATTGCGCCAGATCATCCATGTAGCTATAAACCACCGGCACGACCACCAATGTCAGCAGCGACGAGGTGATCACGCCACCCATCACCGCTTGCCCCATGGGCGCGCGCTGCTCGGAGCCTTCGGAGATGGCAAAGGCCAGCGGCACCATGCCAAAAACCATCGCCAGGGTGGTCATCAAAATCGGACGCAAGCGCACGCGGGCGGCCAGCAACAAGGCGTCGTTGCGCGACAAGCCGGGTTTTATGGAGCCATCGGGCAGCCATTGGTCTTCGCGGGCACGGATGGCGAAGTCGACCAACAAAATGGCGTTCTTGGTGACCAAGCCCATCAGCATGACCATGCCAATGACGGAGAACATCGACAAGGACGAGCCAAACATCAACAAGGCCAACACCACCCCAATCAGCGTCAAGGGCAGAGCCGTCATGAGGGCCATGGGCTGCAAAAAGCTTTTGAACTGGCTGGCCAATATCATGTAGATAAAGACCACCGCCAAGACCAGCGCCGAGATGGCGTAGCCAAACGACTCTTGCATGCTCTTGGTAGAGCCGCCAAATTGAAACTTGTAGCCGGGTGGCAAGGCGATGCCTTGCATCACCTGACGGATGTCGTTGGATACCTCGCCCGACGAACGGTTGTACACGTTGGCATTGATGGCCACCTCGCGCTTCAAATCGCGCCGGTTGATTTGGTTGGGGCCGGTGCCTTCCACCACCTGGGCCACTTGGTTGAGTCTTGCCACCCGTGAGCTGCCGTCGGCGGCTGCGGGCAGAGGCAAGGGCAGGCGCTCCAGGTCTTGCAAGCGGGTGCGTGCGCTCGGATCCAAGCGCACATTCACATCGTAGGTTTGGTCGTCGGCAGCACGCCAGTTGGTGACGGTTTGGCCCGCCACCATGGTGCGCAACTGGATGCCAATGGTGCCCAGCGACAGACCCAAATCACTGGCGGCTTCGGCTTGGACTTTGACCTGCACCGTGGGCTTGTCCGGCTTGATGCTGGAGTCGAGGTCGACCAGACCTGGGATGGGACGAACCGCATTCATCACCTGCTGGGTCAGGCGTTCGAGTTCGCGCAAATCGGTGCCCATCAAAGAAAACTCAATTTGCTTGTTGCCGCCCATGGTGTCGAGCAAGCCTGCGTGGGTGACGGTGATGCCTGGCACATGTTGCAAGCGCTCGCGCAACACGGCAGACATGTCATCCACGGTGCGCTGGCGCAAGCGGCGTTCCACCAAGCGCACGTACAGTGCGGCGTAAATTTTGCCGTTGGCCGAACCGGTGTTGAGGGTGGCCACGGTGTAGCGAACTTCAGGAAACTCCCGAATGATGGCCTCCACCTGCTGAGCTTTGGCCTCGGTGGCTTCGAGCGACGAGCCCACGGGGGTGTAGAAGTTCACATAGGTTTCGGAGAAGTCGGCCTTGGGCACAAACTCGGTCCCCAGCAAGGGCACCAAGAAGATGCTGCTGACAAAGGTGGCAACAGCCAAACCCACCGTGGCTTTGGGGTGGTGCAAAGCCCAATGCAAGATGCGTTGGTAGACCTCGCTCAAACGGTCGGTGCTGCGCTCAAACCAGGCCGTGACGCGCCCCAGCGTGCGGTCGTACAGGTTGGCATGGCCGTGCTGCCCATGGGCATGGATGGTGGGGTCGTGCCAGATGGACGACAGCATGGGGTCGAGCGTGAAGCTCACGAACATCGAGATCATCACGGCCGCCACGATGGTCAGGCCAAACTGGTGGAAAAACTTGCCGATGATGCCGCCCATGAAGCCAATGGGTAAAAACACCGCCACGATCGACAGCGTGGTGGCCATCACGGCCAGGCCAATTTCTTCGGTCCCGTCCAAGGCGGCTTGGTAAGGGGTTTTGCCCATTTGCACATGACGCACGATGTTTTCGCGCACCACGATGGCGTCGTCGATCAACAAGCCCACGCACAAGGACAGCGCCATCAGCGTGATCATGTTGACGGTGAAGCCCAGCATGTACATGAACAAAAAGGTGCCAATGATGGCAATCGGCAAGGTCAGGCCGGTGATGACGGTGGAGCGCCACGAGTTCAAGAACAAGAAGACGATCAGCACCGTCAGCAGCGCCCCCTCGATCAGGGTTTGACGCACGTTGTTGACGGCCACGCGAATCGGGCGCGCACTGTCTTGCACCGGTTCCAAGCGCACGCCAGGGGGCAACAAGGGACGCACCTCTTCCAGCGTTTGGTTGAGTCCGTCGATCACGTCGATGGTGTTTTCGTCTTGGGCTTTTTGCACCGTCATCAACAGCGTGCGTTGGCCGTTGTAGAGCGCAAGGCTTTCCACTTCTTGCGCGCCGTCTGCCACGCGTGCCACTTGCGACAAGCGAATGGCGGTGGTGCCACGGCGGGCGACGATGATTTGGCCAAAGTCTTCAGGGCGCAACATGCGTCCTTCGACTTGGATGACCCGGTCTTGTTGCAAGGAGCGCAGCGCACCCACCGGTTGGTCTTGACTTTCGGTGCGCACAGCGTTGACGACTTGCTCTGCGCTCACGCCCAAGGACGCCATGGCTTGTGGGTTGAGGTAGAGGTTGAGCTCACGCTTGGTTCCGCCCACGATGGTGACAGCCCCCACGCCGCGCACGTTCTCCAGCCGCTTTTTGAGGACTTGATCGGCCCAGTTGGTCAACTCGACGGCTGCGGAGGCGGATGCCGGACTGCCGTCTGCGGGTTGGGCAGGCAACACGGCCAGCGACCAAATGGCTCGGCTGGCCGGATCAAAGCGCAGCACCTTGGGCTCTTTGACATCGGTGCGCAGGGTGGGGCGGATGTTGGCGACTTTTTCGCGCACATCTTCAGCACCCTTGCGGCCGTCGATGTGGAGTTGAAACTCCACCACCACCACCGACTGCCCTTCGTAGCTGCGCGAGGTCAGCGAATTGATACCAGCGATGGAGTTGACGCCTTCTTCGATTTTTTTGCTGACTTCACTCTCCACGATCTCCGGCGAGGCACCCGGGTATTCCGTGGTGATGACCACCACCGGAAAGTCGACATTGGGAAACTGGTCAATTTGCAGCCGCTGGTACGAGAACAAACCCAGCACCACAAAGGCCAACATCACCATGGTCGCGAAGACCGGGTTTTTTAAGCTGACACGTGTGAACCACATGGCGCGTTCAGGGGGTGATGTTGGAGGAGGCTGGGGCCTGCGCGGTGAACTTCACTCGCAAGCCCTCACGCAAGGCCCCCAAATGGCCTTTGAGGACCTGGGTGCCAGCTTCGATGCCTTCAACGGCTACCCACGTTTGGCTGTCACTGGCGTCGCTGCCTCGCAGCCCCAAACTGACCACTGGGTGGGCCACTTGAACTTGGTTGCCCTCGCTTTTGAGCACTTGTACATATGGCCGGGCCTGATCAGTCCGCACGGCCGACAGCGGCACTGCCAGCAGACGCCGCCGCTGAAGGTTCAAGTTGCCTTTGGCAAACAAGCCATGGCGCAAGCCGGCGGGCTGCTGGATAGCCAGGTAGACCAAGACGCTGCGACTGCCCACCTGTGCACTGGGGCTGATGCGTTGGACTCTGGCGCTGACCATCTCTGGACGGTCTTCCACTTGCAACTGGGCGACTTGGCCCACGCGCACGTCAACCGAGTCGCTGGGGCTCAGGGGCACTTCCACTTCGAGCTGGCTCAGGTCCACCAACTCCAGTACCTTGGTGTCCACACTCACCCGTTCGCCCGCTTGGGCCGCCCGCAGCGCCACCACGCCCGAGAAGGGGGCGTATAGCACAGCATCATCCAGAGATTTTCGAGCCACTGCTGCACCCGCCATGGCCGCTTGGTAGGTGGCCACAGCCCCTTCGTAAGAGGCTTGTGAGTTGTCCAGCGCGGTTTTGGCGATGAAGCCCTGGTCCACCAAAGCCCGGTTGGTATCCCATTGACGTTGGGCGATTTCCATTTGAGATTTGGCTGCATCCGCTTGGTCTTTGGCTTGCTGCCAACGGCGTTGGTATTCGGTGGGGTCGATGCGCGCGAGCACTTGGCCGGCCTTGACCACATCTCCTTCACGCACACTGAACTCTTTCAACTGACCCGCCACCTGGGCTTTGACGACGGCGTAGTTCAAGGCTTTGACCGTGCCCGACAGGGCCAGGGTTTGGGTGATCTCGCGTGGCTCCAGTGTCCAGACATCTTGCGAGGCCAATTCAATTTGGTTGAGGGCGGGCGTCGGTGCGGCCGCCGCCTCTTTTTGTTGCTGGCGGGCTGACAGGGCACGCCACACCCCGGCCACCAAGGCCAGGACCACCAGGGCCACCACGATCCAACGGAGTTTGAAAAGGCGCATGGTCAGCTCACAAAGTGGGGGATGCCGTCAACCCGTGCAACAGCACGTCGACTTGGGTGTGGATGAAGCGTTCGGGGTCGACGATGTCTGAGGTTGCGGCGCATGCGCCTATGGAATGCTTCCACATCATCAAGAAAATCATCGGGGCGACCACGGTGTAAACCGCTTGGTCCAAGTCCAAGGCTCGAAACTCTCCGCTGGACACACCCCGCGCCAAGATTTGGCGCAGCAGTCCATGGCCTGGGCGAATCACCTCTTCTTGGTAAAACACGGCAATGTCCGGGAAATTCTTGGCTTCGCTCATGACCAACTTCACAATGCCGCTGGCGGGGGTGTTGCCCATCTGGTTCCACCAGGTCACCATGGCAAAGCGCAGCATGTCGCCGCTGCTGCCGACAAAGCTCTTGAACTCTTCGTTCCAGGCGGGAAACAGTTTGACGATGTTTTCGTGAACCACCGCTTTGAAGAGGTCTTCTTTGGTGGGGAAGTACAAAAACAAGGTGCCCTTGGACACCCCAGCGTGCAAGGCCACTTCTTCGACCCGTGTGGCGGCAAATCCCTTTTCGACGAACAAGCACAAGGCCGCGTCCAACAACTCACCTGGACGCGCTTGTTTGCGCCGTTCCCGTTTGTGCGGTGGCTCTGGACGCTGAAGGGCTGTTTCTTGGAGTGCAGACATGTTTCTAATGACTCATTGGTTAGTAATATACCCCGAGTCACCTAAAAGTATCGGTTGTTGTCAGGTTGACGCGCTCATGTCAAACGCAGCCCCAGCCACTCCTTGATCAACCAGCCGCTGTCGCGCAGGGCCTGGGCGTGCGGCAACCACTGCAACGCAGGGTGCATGTCGTGGTGGATGTAGCCCATGGGCGCCGGCGTGACGTGCAGCCCGGTCGCCTCAAACTGGCGCACGCTGCGCGGCATGTGCCAAGCGTGGGTGACCAGCGCCACGCGGGTGATGCCATCGTGCTGCAGCAACAGGGCGGTCATGCGTGCGTTCTCTCGGGTGTCGCGCGACTGGTCCTCTTGCCAGCGCAAAGCTGGCCCATGCAAACGGGCCAGCACTTGGGCGGCGACTTGCGCTTCTGGCGTTTGGCCATGCTCACCCCCCCAGCCCACTCCGCCGCTGTAGGCCAAGGGCAATGAGGTGCGCTGCGCCAAGTGCATGCCGTAGAGCAAGCGCGCCATGCTCTCGGGCGGCAGATTGGGGCCGCCGTACTCGGGCGACAGTTGTTCCACGCCACCTCCCAGCACCACGATGGCCTGCACCTGGGTCTGACGCAGCACTTCAGGTGTGGTGGGGCTGACTTGGGGCAGCCCATGCACAGACAGCCACACGGCCACCGCGGGGCAGCTCAGCAGCCACAGCCCAGCACAGGCCAGCAATCCACCCGTCAAGGGCAGGCGGCTAGAAAGTTGGCGCCTGCTCACGCTGCGCCGCAACGCCCATGCCATCAAGGCCGCCATCAGCAGCGGCCCACTGGCCGCAGGCAAGACCAGTTGGGTCAAGAAGGGTTTGAGGGCGAGCAGAGCATCCATGGCTGGACATCATATGATGACGACCCATGAGCCCCACATCCACCACGTCCTCCTCGTCCTCATCTTCCAAGGTCATCACCCTGGGGGGCGGTTGCTTTTGGTGTACCGAGGCCGTGTTTCTGCGGGTTCAGGGGGTCTTGAAGGTGGCCTCTGGGTACAGCAATGGGCATGTGCTCAACCCCAGCTACGAGCAGGTGTGCACCGGCACCACGGGGCACAACGAGGTGGTGCAGGTCAGCTACGACCCCAACCAGATCAGCCTGCGTGAATTGTTGGAAATCTTCTTTGTCATCCACGACCCCACCACCTTGAACTGCCAAGGCAACGATGTCGGCACGCAATACCGCAGCGGCATTTACTGGGATGACGAGGCCGACCGTGAGGTGGCGCAACAGGTGTTGGATGAGGTCAATCTTCACCACGCAGGTCGCGTGGTGACCGAGTTGCTTTCTTTGAGCAATTACTCGATGGCCGAGGATTACCACCAAAACTATTTCAGTCAGCACCCCAACCAAGGCTATTGCGCGTTTGTGGTGGCGCCCAAGGTGAAGAAGTTTTTACACACCTTCGCCGACAAGGTGCGCGATGCTTGATCGTTGGCGCCTGCAAGCGGGCATGCGTCAGGGCCTGTTGGCCTTGGCCTTGCTCGTGCTGTTGGCGCAGTCTTTGGGCTTGGCACATCGCTTGGCGCATGCCGGCCATGTGGGCATTGGCCAACAGTCGTTCATCGTGCAGGGCATGACTCAAGCCTTGGCCCAGGGCAGTCCAAGCGAATCGACCGAACTCAGTTGTGCCACAACCGCTTCGTGGGGCTGGGTGTTTGGTGAACACAATTCCACGGCCGACTGCCAGCTCTACGACCAACTGTGTCATGACGCACCCATAGCCGGGGTAGGACTGGCGCTGGGTGTCGCCATGCCTTTGGCTTGGCTGCGATTGGGTTTGCGTGAACGCTTTGCGCTGCACGCGCGTTTTTTCTCGGCCCGCGCGCCTCCGCTGTTTTGAACTGACTCGTTTCTTTGTTTGGGTGGTATCAGGTCACCCATGTAGTCAATTCTTTTCAGTGGTGTGTACACATGAGTTTGTTTTTTCAACGCAGCTTTGTCGCTGCGGCTGCTTGTGGCAGCTTGTCTATGGCTTGGGCGCAATCAGAGGGCTCGGTAGCCGACCCCCTCCCCACACAGCTGCAAGAAGTCACCATCACCGCACAACCTTCGCCCAATGTCAGCTTGTCTGTGCCCGCACAACAGCTCTCAGGCTCGGCGTTGGCCCAACGACAAGGCAGCACCTTGGGCGAAACGCTGGACAACTTGCCCGGTATAGCCAACAGCTCGTTCGGTCCCAATGTGGGCCGACCTGTGATTCGGGGCTTGGACGGGGACCGCGTTCGCATTTTGCAAAACAGTGGCGCGAACATGGACGTGTCGGGCTTGAGCTTTGACCATGCGGTGCCACTGGACCCACTCACGACCGAGCGCATCGAGGTGTTGCGTGGCCCCGCCACCTTGTTGTATGGCAGCAGTGCCGTCGGGGGGGTGGTCAACGTGATCGACAACCGCATTGCCCGTGAACGCACGTTTGACGCCCAAGGGGGGGTGTTGGGCAAGGTTGAATTGCGCGCAGGTGGTGCCGCGCAAGAGCGCAGCACGGGGGCCATGGTCGAGACGGGCAACGACCGCTTGGTGTTGCACGTGGATGCGTTTGACCGCAGCACACGCAACCTGTCGGTGCCAAAGGTCATGGACTGCACCGTCAACGGCGTGACCACCACGCAGCGGCGGGTCTGCAACTCGGCCAGCGACGCGCAAGGCTCGGCCATTGGCGGCACCTTGTTGTTTGAACGTGGGTACTTGGGTCTCTCCAGCAGCGAATACCGAAGCACCTACGGCACCGTGGCCGAGCCGGATGTGAGCATTGGCATGCTGCGCCGCCACCAGGTGATGGAGGGGCAGTGGCGTGATGCGGCAGGCCTGCTGCAAGCGCTGAAGTTTCAATGGGGCCACACCCGCTACAGCCACACCGAATACCCGGGTTCTGACACCGGAACGCGCTTTGACAACGGCGGGCACGAGCTGCGCTTGCAAGCCTCACCCTATGCCCAACACTGGGCCAACGGCGTGCAGTTGCAAGGCGTGGTGGGTGTGCAGCGCGAAGGCAACCAGTTGGCCGTGCAGGGCGACGAGGCCTTTGTGCCGCCCAGCCGCACCGTGAGTAACGCGGTGTTCACCCACCAAGTGTTGACCACAGGCTGGGGTCAACTCAGTGCCGCTGCTCGCGCCGAATCGGTGACCGTACGCAATCAAAACACGGGAGTGGAAAAAGGCTTCAGCCCTTTTAGTGTGGCTTTGGGGGGCATGCGCAATCTGCGCCAGGGTGAAGCGCAAAACGGTTGGCAACTCAGCAGCCACCTCAGTTGGAGCGAACGCGCACCCAAAGACTATGAGTTGTTTGCCAATGGGCCGCACACGGCCACTGGCACGTTTGAAGTCGGCAACGCCAACAGCGCCTTGGAGCGGGCGACGCAATGGGATCTTGGCGGAGAGTGGAAGAACGGACCGCACAAAACCTCGGTGACGGGGTTTGTGTCGGACTTTGCCAATTACCTGTCGCTGCAGGCAACGGGCAGCCACGATGCGACTTACAACTTGCCCATCTACGGCTTAGGGGGCGTGCGTGCGCGTCTGGTGGGGATGGAGTCCAGCGCCTCGCTGCGCATGGTGGGTGGCAGCCAAGCCTTGTGGAGCGCCGATGCCAGCCGGGGTGCCATGGATGTGGCCCTGCGCGCCGACTTGGTGCGTGCCGATGATTTGACGCACAACCGCCCCCTGCCGCGCATCGCGCCCCTGCGGGTGGGCGCGGACTGGGTGTGGGCGCATCAGGCATGGGGCGCGCGCTTTGGCTTCATGCATGCAGGACCCCAAGACCGTGTCCCTCAAGCAGGCGACGTCACCACGGCGGGCTACACCCTGTGGAATGCGGGGGTGAACTACCAAACCCGCGCTGCAGGCACGCGCTGGATGTTGTTTGCCAAGCTCGACAACCTGACCAACCAATTGGCGTATTCGTCCACCTCGGTGCTCACGCAGACCCTGGGCAGCAACGCCCCGCCTTTGGCCGGGCGCAGTGTGAAGCTGGGCTTGCAGGCCAGTTTTTAAGGGGCCAAACGCTCGCGCACCCAAGTGGCGGCTTCGCTGCTGGGTACGCCAGCGGCTGAGTTGAGCCGGTAGCGCAGGCGGTCATGCAAGCGGCTTTTGCGGCCCTGCCAAAACTCCCACTGGTCGGGCACCAAGCGGTAGCCGCCCCAGTGCGGCGGGCGGGGCGGTTGCAACAAAAACTGAGCCCCGTATTTGGCGGCATTGGCCACCAGCGTGCCGCGCCCGTCGATCACCTGACTTTGTGGGCTGGCCCAGGCACCCAGGCGCGAGTCGAGTGGGCGGCTGTGGAAGTAGGCGTCGCTCTCGGCATCGCTGACTTTCTCCACCCGGCCCTCAATGCGCACCACGCGCTCCAACTCGACCCAATGGAATTGCAGGGCGGCAAACGGGTTGCCCGCGAGTTGTTGGCCTTTGCGGCTTTGGTAGTTGGTGAACCACACGATGCCGCGCGCGTCGTAGCCTTTGATCAACACCACCCGTGTGCTGGGGCGCAAGTCCCCGCCCACGGTGGCCAAGGTCATGGCATTGGGTTCGGGCAACTCGGATTGAATGGCTTCGTTGAGCCATAGGTCAAACAGCTGCATGGGGTCGGCAGCCGACGCTGATTCGTTCAGTTCGGCGCGTTCATAGCTTTTGCGAAGGTCGGCGATTTGTTTCATAGGTGACAGATCAAAGGTCTGGGTGAGGGCAAGGCCCACTGCGCATCCTACCCAAGCGGCTTATGCTGTGGCCCTGTTGATAAATTTGACTCAGAGAAATGAGACTGCCATGGAAAGTTTGGACTTACGCGTGTTGAGTGATGTGCTCGCTTGGCGACAAGCGGGTCGAAGCGTCACCTTGGTCACGGTGGTGGAGACCTGGGGCAGTGCCCCGCGTCCTCCAGGTGCCTTGTTGGCCGTGCGTGACGATGGGGTGGTGAGTGGCTCGGTGTCGGGCGGATGTGTGGAAGACGATTTGATCGCCCGCATCAAGGCCGGTGAGTACGACACCTTGTCCCACCCGTCGATGGTGGCTTACGGTGTGAGCAAAGAAGAGGCCGCACGCTTTGGCCTGCCCTGTGGTGGCACCTTGCGTTTGGTGCAAGAACCCATCACAGATGTGCAATGGATTCAAGACGTGCTGGCACGCACAGCGGCCCACCAGCTGGTGGCGCGCACCGTGACCTTGGCCACCGGCCAAGTGACGCTGCGAGACGCTGCCCGCACCGACACGCTGCAATTTGACGGCACCAGCTTGACCACCTTGTTTGGCCCGCGCTGGCGCTTGCTGTTGATTGGTGCCGGTCAACTCAGCCAGGCCGTGGCGCAGATGGCCAGCTTGCTCGACTTTGAGGTGTTGGTGTGCGACCCCCGCGAAGAGTACGCCGCCACGCTCGGAATTGAGGGCGTGACCCGTGTACTGGGCATGCCCGACGATGTGGTGCAGCAGTTGGTGCCCGATGCGCACACCGCCATCGTGGCGCTGACCCACGACCCCAAACTCGACGACATGGCCTTGATGGAGGCTTTGAACTCGAACGCTTTCTACATCGGTGCTTTGGGTTCACGCCGCAACCAAGAAGCGCGTAAAAAACGCTTGGCTGAACACTTTGACCTGTCAGAGCAAGCCCTGGCGCGTTTGCATGGGCCGGTTGGATTACGCATCGGGGCACAAACCCCGGCGGAGATTGCGGTGTCCATCGTGGCCGAGATCGTGCAGGTCAAAAACGTGGCCCACGCCCAGGCCAGCGCTGCAGCCCCCACCGAGACCCTGTGCAGCCTGTGAGCCGCAAAGCCCCGTCGGTGGTGGTGATCCTCTTGGCCGCAGGTCGGGGGGAGCGTTTCAAAGCTTCCGGCGCTCAGGTGGACAAGCTCAATGCACCGCTGGCGGGCGTGCGGGTGCGTGACCATGTGTTGCGCAGCGTGCAAGCCAGTGGTTTGCCTTGGCACATCGTGGAGCGCGAACACACCCAGCATTTGGCGCAGCCCGGCATGGGCGACAGTATTGCGAGCGGCGTGGCGGCCACGGCCGGAGCACAAGGATGGCTCATCTTGCCTGCGGACTTGCCTTTGGTGCGCCCCGCCACACTGTTGGCTGTGGCGCAGGCGCTGCGGCAGCACCCCGTGGTCGTGCCTTGGTACCAAGGCGAGAAAGGTCATCCGGTGGGGTTTGACGCCAGCTGTGGCGATGCTCTGCAGGCCTTGCGTGGCGACGAAGGCGCGCGGTCTGTGGTGGCGCAACGCGGTGCATGGCGCTTGGAGGTGTCAGACCGTGGGGCTGTGCTGGATGTGGACACCCTGGATGCGCTGGCGCAAGCCGAAGTGTTGCTGCAACGACCTGCCGCCCAAATCTGAACCCCTAGAGCCAAGATCCAAAGTCAGGGTGGGCCCGGGATACCCACTAAAATAACTTTTGCCAGCATCTTCTGGTTATCTATTCGAAGATCTCTATGAACAACGCAATCAAGACCCCCACCAACCGCCGTGTTTTCATGTTGCAGACTTTGGCTGCAACCGGCGTAGCTGCCTTTGCCTCTGCTGCCCAAGCGCAAGCCATGGTGGCCGAATCTGATGCCCAAGCTGCAGGTTTGGGCTACAAGGCCGATGCCACAAAAGTCGACAAAGCCAAGCAAACCAAGTACGCAGCAGGTCAGATGTGCGGCAACTGCGCCCTGTTCCAAGGTGCTGCTGGCGCCGCAGCTGGCGGCTGCCCCTTGTTCGCCGGCAAGCAAGTGTCTGGCAAGGGCTGGTGCTCTGCCTACGCCAAAAAGGGCTGATCGCGGTCAACGCATCACGTCAAACAAAAAGGGCCGCGTGGCCCTTTTTTCTTGTCATGGCGCCAAGGCTTTGGGCGCATCACATGTCTGTGCGTTCGATCAACTCAATCTTGTAGCCATCGGGGTCTTGCACAAACGCAATCAGGGTGCTGCCGCCTTTGACGGCACCGGGTTCCCGCGTGATGGTGCCACCGGCTAGGCGAATCTTGTCGCAGGTGGCGCGGATGTCGGACACGCCAATCGCGATGTGGCCATAGGCCGTTCCCAAGTCGTAAGACGTGACGCCGTAGTTGTAGGTCAACTCGATTTCCGCTTGGTCGGGGTTGCCGCCATAGCCCACAAAGGCGAGGTCGTAGTGTTGGTCGGGGCGTTGGGTGGTGCGCAGCAACTGCATGCCCATGGCTTGGGTGTAAAACGCAATCGAGCGTTGCATGTCGCCCACGCGCAGCATGGTGTGAAGAAGTCTCATGGTTGGGGTGCTCCTGGCAAGTCAAATATCAAACATGTGCACGTGGCGTGGGCGTAAAGCGTGCCATCGGGGCCGACCAAGCTGGCTTGGGCTGACGCCATCTGACGTCCGCCGTGTAGCACTTTGCCGATGGCGCGCACGCGTTGCACTTTGGGGGTGAGGGCTTTGACCAAGTTCACGCTCAGGCCCGAGGTGGTGTAGCCCCGGCCAGCAGGCAACAGGGTGTGCACTGCGCAGCCCATGGCCGAGTCGAGCAAGGTGGCAAACCAGCCCCCATGCACGGTACCCATGGGGTTGAAGAAATCAACCTGTGGTGCGCCCTGAAAGGCCACCTGGCCAGAGCTGGCTTCAACCAGCAAAAAATCCAGCAACTTCGAAAAAGGGGTTGGGCGGGTGTGGCCTTGCAGCATGCCTTGGATGAGTTCTAGCCCTGTGCGTGGCCGCACATCGTCCAGCGGCGTGACGCCATGGGGCAGCATCAGGCGGCGAACCTGTGCCTCTTGGTCCATCCACTGTTGCAAGGTGGTGTGGGTGAGGGTGGTCATGGGCGCCCCTTCAACGGCCGGTGAAGTTGGCGGCACGCCGCTCGGTAAACGCCGCGCGGCCCTCGGCAAAGTCGCCGCTGTGCACCGATTGGCGGGCCCGTTCTTTGAGAACCGGCTCGCAGTACATGCCGCCAGCCACCTCGTTGAGGCTTTGTTTGGTGGCCTGCAAGGCCAGCGGGGCCATGGCGGTGAGGGTGTTGACACATTGGGTCACCTCAGCGTCGAGCTCGTCGGCGTCGACCAAGGCTTCAAACAGGCCCAGCGGTTGCAGGTCTTCAAACGCAAGGGACTGCCCCAAAAGAAACGCACGTTTGCTGGCGTTCAAGCCAAACCGGCTGACGTAGCGGCGCAAACCACTGGGGTAGTAATGCAAGCCCAGTGCGCAAGCGGGCATGCGCCACGACATGCCGCGCAAGCCCACGCGCAGGTCACACGCCAACACCAAGTCGGTGGCACCACCGTACACGCTCCCGTTGAGTGCGCAAAGCGTGATGGGCCTCAAAGCTTCAAGGGCTTGAGGGATTTTTTCAAAAAACAAGGGGGCCATCACGTCGTTGTCAAACCCACCCACGTTGTAGCCCGCACTGAACACGGGTTTGGCCTGGCCCTGGGTGTCTGCGCGCAAAACCAACACCTGAATGGCTGGGTTGTGGTTGACGGTGTCGAAATGCGCCATCAAGGTGTGCAGGTCGTCATCGGTCAAGCTGTTGCGCTGCGAGGGGCGGCGCAAGGTCAGGGTGGCCACGCTGGCGTGGAGGTCAAGTGTAGGGATGCCTTCGTTCATGGCACGATGTTAGCCAATGTCGCGTTAGAGTCGGTGCTGTGCCCGCGATGGCGCTATTCAAAAGGCAGGAGAAAAACAATGACACAACACCTCATGCAGGTCTCTCAAATCCCCGCGTTCTTGATGCAAGCCATGCAGCAAGAGGATTACATCGTGCACGACCATGCGCACATCGTCGACCCGTTGGCGCTGGGCAAGGTCACCGCATTGGTGGGCACTGGCAGCGAGTCCAAGGTCGACAAAGCCTTGCTCAGCATGCTGCCCCAGGTCAAGCTGATTGCGCTGTGTGGGGTGGGTTATGACGGCATCGACTTGGATGCAGCGAGAGAGCGTGGCGTGGTAGTGACGCACACCCCGGGCACCATGACGGCTGATGTGGCCGATTTGGCGTTGGGTCTGATGCTGTCGGTCTCGCGCCGCATTCCGCAAGCGGACCGTTTTGTGCGCAACGGGGACTGGGTGGTCGGGACGTTTGGCATGACCCGTCGCCTTTCGGGTTCGCGTCTGGGCGTTTTGGGGATGGGGCGCATCGGCCGCGCCATTGCCCAGCGGGCGGCGGCTTTTGACATGCAGATCAACTATTGCAGCCGTTCAGCCAAAGCGGACCTGCCGTACCGATTTCATGCGTCGGTCGAGGACTTGGCGTCAGAGGTGGACTTTTTGGTGGTGGCAACCCCTGGGGGTGCGTCGACCCTGAACTTGGTCAATGAGACGGTGTTACAAAACCTGGGCCCCAAGGGTTATTTGGTCAACATTGCACGTGGCTCGGTGGTTAACCCTGAGGCCTTGTTGCAGGCTTTGAAAAACAAAACCATTGCTGGCGCGGGCTTGGATGTGTTTTGGGATGAGCCCCGCGTTTCTGCCGAATGGCGCAATTTGCACCAAGTGGTGCTCACACCGCACATCGGGAGCCACACGGAGGAGACACGCCGCGCCATGTCTGATCTGACCATGGCAAATTTGCGGGCGTTTTACGCAAAACAGCCTTTGCCCACACCGGTGCCGGAGTGCCAGTGATCAAAAAACCCCGCAGACCGTGAGGTTGCGGGGGTGGTGCTCGGTTCGTGGTGCTCGGTTCGTGGGGCTTGGATTGGGGTGAATTAGCGGCCGTAGCCACCGCCACCGCCACCGCCATAGCCGCCGCCTGATCGGCCACCACCACCACCACCACCACCGCCGCCGGAACGACCGCCGCCACCGCCGCCGCCGTTGCGTCGGCCGCCACCACCACCAAATCCACCGCCACCGCGCTTGCGCTCGGTCATGAGGTCCACGCTGGTGCGTGTGGGGTCGGGTTGGCGTTGTCCGCCACCTTGGGTTTTGTGGCCAAAGGCGTTCACGCCGCTTTGGGTGCCCAAATGCGCGTTGGCACGGGGCTGAAAGTCATCGTCATCGCGACGAGGCGGACGTGCCTCGTTGTCACGCGGCATGCGTGGCTCAAAGTCGCGTGGGGGGCGCGGTGCATCTTGCCGGGGGCCACGGTTGTCAAACTGGCGAGCCGGGCGCGGGCCTTGGCCTTGTGGACGGTTGCCATCACGCACTGGGCGGTCCCCGTTGCGGTCACGACTCACATGGCCGTTGGGACGTGGGGCACGGGCTTCGCTGTCGCCGCCTTCGCCGCGAGGGGCTGGGCCACGGCCGCCGCCACCGCGTCCACCCGCACCCGAAGTGCCTTTGGTGTCGCGGATGCGTTGCATCATTTCGTTGCGTGCGGCTTTGGCAGCGGCTGCCATCACGTCGCGGCCTGGCGGCTTGCCCAAACCACCCCACAGGGTTTGACGGCCCATGGCAATGGGTTCGGCTTTTTCATCGGCCTCGGGACCAAAACCTTCGACCACCACGACTGGGACTTGCTGTTTGGTGAAGTGCTCAATGTCTTTCATGAAGCCTTCTTCGTCCAGTGACACCAAGCTCACGGCTTCGCCGCTGGAGCCCGCACGGCCGGTGCGGCCAATGCGGTGCACATAGTCTTCGCTGATGTTGGGGATTTCGTAGTTCACCACGTGTGGCAACTCGTCGATGTCGATGCCGCGTGCAGCAATGTCAGTGGCCACCAATGCGCGGATGTCTCCGCTCTTGAAACCCGCCAGCGCTTGGGTGCGGGCGGTTTGGCTTTTGTTGCCGTGCAAGGCCATGGCGCTGATGCCGTTTTTGGTCAAGAACTCGGCCACGTTGTTGGCGCCAAATTTGGTGCGTGTGAACACCAACACTTGGCTCCAGTTGTGCTCGTTGATGATGTGTGCCAGCAAGGCTTTTTTCTTGCCACGACCCACCGGGTGAACCACTTGCGTGATGCGTTGTACCGTGGTGTTGCTGGGGGTGACCTGGATGCTTTGTGGGTCCTTGAGCAGACCACTGGCCAGCTCTCGAATCTCGTCGCTGAAAGTGGCCGAGAACAACAAGCTTTGCTTGTCTTTGGGCACCAAGGCCAAGATTTTCTTGACGTCATGGATGAAGCCCATGTCCAGCATGCGGTCGGCCTCGTCAAGGACCAACATTTGCACGGTGGACAAGTCCAACAGGCCTTGTTGTTGCAAGTCGAGCAAGCGACCGGGTGTGGCCACCAAGATGTCCACGCCTTTTTTGATGCGTGCGACTTGCGGGTTCATGCCCACGCCGCCAAAGATGACGGTGGAGGTGAGCTGCAAGTATTTGCCGTAGGTACGGATGGACTCTTCCACCTGCGCTGCCAGTTCCCGTGTGGGGGTGAGCACCAAGGCACGCACACCGTAGACGCCAAACTTGTTCTCGGTGCTGCGGCTCATGGTGAGCTTGTGCAGCATCGGCAAGGTGAAGGCAGCGGTTTTGCCGGTGCCGGTTTGGGCACCTGCCAACAGGTCGTGGCCTGCGAGCACGGCTGGGATGGCCTGGGCTTGGATGGGAGTTGGGGTTTCGTAGCCCTGTTCGACTACGGCTTTCAGGATGGCCGGAGCCAAATTCAATTCTTCAAAGTTCATGATGGAGCGCCCATGTCAGAGCGCATGACACCGACCCGCTTGGCCCGAAGGCCACCCAGTCAAAGGTCGGCAATATTTACAAGGTGAGCTGTTGAGATCACAAACAAGGGTGTTTGGAACAAGCCCCAGCAGAAGTGCTGATGTTGTGGCAACTGGCGGCGACAACGGGTTGTATTGTGGCACGGATCAGGAGTGCGGGGATAATCACTCCTTTATTGAAATAGCGACCCCCGAAAGAACAACACATGGCTCAGTACGTTTTCTCCATGAACCGAGTCGGCAAAATCGTGCCGCCCAAGCGTCATATTTTGAAAGACATCTCGCTCAGCTTTTTCCCCGGTGCCAAGATTGGCGTGTTGGGTTTGAATGGCTCGGGCAAGTCCACGTTGCTCAAAATCATGGCGGGCATCGACAAGGAAATCGAGGGCGAGGCCATTCCCATGGCTGGCTTGAAGATTGGATATCTGCCGCAAGAGCCGCAGCTCGATCTAGAGCACACCGTGCGTCAATCGGTGGAGAGCGGCATGGGCGAGGTCAAACAAGCTCAAGCGCGTTTGGAAGAGGTGTACGCCGCCTACGCCGAAGAAGATGCCGACTTTGATGCCTTGGCCGCCGAGCAAGCCAAGCTTGAAGCCATCATCGCGGCTTCGGGTGCCGGTGACGGTTCAGACCATTTGCTGGACATTGCTGCCGATGCGTTGCGTCTGCCCCCATGGGACGCCATCATTGGCAAGCTGTCGGGCGGTGAAAAGCGTCGCGTGGCTTTGTGCCGCTTGCTGCTGTCCAAGCCCGACATGTTGTTGCTTGACGAACCGACCAACCACTTGGACGCCGAGTCGGTGGACTGGTTGGAGCAGTTCTTGGCCCGTTTCCCCGGCACCGTGGTGGCCATCACCCACGACCGCTATTTCTTGGACAACGCCGCCGAATGGATTTTGGAACTCGACCGCGGCCACGGCATTCCATACAAGGGCAACTACTCCACTTGGTTGGAGCAAAAAGAAGCCCGTTTGGCGCAAGAAAACCGCACCGAAGATGCGCGCGCCAAAGCGATGAAGAAAGAGTTGGAGTGGTCGCGCCAAAACCCCAAAGGGCGTCAAGCCAAGAGCAAGGCGCGTTTGGCGCGCTTTGAAGAACTGTCCGACTACGAATACCAAAAACGCAACGAGACCCAAGAGATTTTCATTCCGGTGGCCGAGCGTTTGGGCAATGAGGTGTTTGAATTCAAGGGCGTCAGCAAGTCCTTTGGCGACCGTGTGCTGATTGACAACCTGAGTTTCCAAGTGCCCGCAGGTGCCATCGTGGGCATCATTGGCCCGAACGGGGCGGGTAAATCCACCTTGTTCAAGCTGATCGCAGGCAAAGAGAAACCCGACAGTGGCGAAGTCAAAGTGGGTCAAACCGTGAAGATGGCCTTTGTGGACCAAACACGTGACGACTTGAACGATGAAAAAACCGTGTGGGAAGACATCTCGGGTGGTCTGGACATCTTGACGGTGGGCAAGTTCCAGATGCCCAGCCGTGCGTATTGCGGGCGCTTCAACTTCAACGGTGGCGACCAGCAAAAGAAGGTCGGCATGTTGTCAGGCGGCGAGCGTGGTCGCTTGCACTTGGCCAAGACCTTGATCGAAGGCGGCAACGTGTTGCTGCTGGACGAACCCTCGAACGACTTGGATGTGGAGACTTTGCGTGCGCTGGAAGACGCGTTGCTGGAGTTTGCCGGTTCGGTGATGGTGATCAGCCACGACCGCTGGTTTCTCGACCGCATTGCCACCCACATCTTGGCCGCTGAAGGCGACAGCCAGTGGGTGTTCTTTGATGGCAACTACCAAGAGTACGAAGCCGATAAGAAAAAGCGTTTGGGTGAAGAAGGTGCCAAGCCCAAGCGTGTGCGCTTTAAGGCGTTGAAGTAATCTTTTGCTGATTCGTGCAGAAGGCTCAGTTCTTAGGAATTGGGCCTTTTGTCATTGGACACTCAGCTGGGTTGATAGGGTGTGTGTGGCCTATGGCGTGTGGGGCACACGCGTCATCGCGGGCCACCAGTGTGAGCCCAGCCGCAACTCGGTGGCTGCTTGAACGGCCTTCACCACCGCCCTGGCGGTGACCTCTGCCGCCAGCGTACTCAACAGCATCATGTCGGTTGCTTGACCGCTGGTGCCGGTTCCCAGGGCAAACAGGGTGTCGCCGTCGAGCGGTGTGTGAACCGGATAAATGCTGCGCGCCAAGCCATCGTGGGCCACTTGTGCCAGACGCTGGGCTTGGGGCTTGGTGAGCACCGCATCGGTGGCCACCACGCCAATGGTGGTGTTGCTTCCCACGGGCACGCTTTGCATCACATGACCCGCGAGTTGGGCTTGGCGGATGTTGAGCAGCGCCAAGCTATCTGGAGAGCGACGGGCCCCCGCGAGCAGTTGACCCGTCAGCGGATCCACCACATCGCCCAAGGCGTTACAGACCACCAAGGCCGCCACGGTGACGCCGTTGACTGTGAGGGCGGCACTGCCCAGGCCGCCTTTCATGGCGCAGTGGGGGCCATTCATTTTGCCCAAGGTGGCACCTGTGCCAGCACCCACATTGCCCTGTGTCAAAGGCTGGTGGCTGGCTTGGACGCAGGCTTGGTAGCCCGCTTGGGCGTCAGGGCGAATGCGTGAGGCACCTTGGGAGAAATCGTCCACCATCAAGTCAAAGATCACAGCCGCGGGCACGATGGGCACCCGAACCGGCCCCACACACAGCCCATGACCGTGCTCTTCCAGCCACCGCATGACGCCTGAGGCGGCATCCAGGCCATAGGCACTGCCCCCACTGAGCACAATGCCGTGCACGTGTTGGACCGTGTTACCAGGGGACAACAGGTCGGTTTCTCGCGTGCCTGGCGCCGCACCCCGTACATCCACCCCGGCCACGGCTCCCTGGGGGGTCAGCACCACCGTACAACCCGTGGGACGAAGTGCATGCGTGAAGTGACCGACCTTGAGGCCTGAAATTCGTGTCAAGCTATCGTTATTCATGGTTTATTTAGTATTCGTGAAATTTAAAGAAAATAACTTAAAATAAGCTTTAAGTTCAAATTTCAGCAAATAAGGATTTTTCATGGCCACTCTCTCCATCAAAGAGCCTTACGACGGCTATTGTGGAACCAGTTATGCCGCCAAAGTGTTGGGCATCTCGGTGGGGACTGTACAAGGCTTGGTGGAAAAAAACGATTTGCGGGCGTGGAAAACTCAAGGTGGACACCGCCGCATTTCTTTGCAATCGATTCAGGAATACCAACGGCGCCATAACCTGTCTCAGGCCAGTTCATCCGCCGCTGAAGATTGTTTGCGGGTCTTGGTGGTCGAAGACGATGAGAACACCCGCCTGATGCTGCAGGCCAATTTTGAAAAATGGGGCTTGCCCATCGATGCGGTGATGTATGCCTCGGCCATGGAGGCCTTGCTGGACATGCCAAGTCTGCAACCGCAAGTCTTGTTGACGGATTTGCGCATGCCCAATGTGGACGGTTTTCAGTTTTTAAAAACTTTGAGCCAACATGCCTTGTTTTCTTCGTTGGCGATCGTGGCCATCACGGGCATGAGTGCCAAAGAAGTCCAGGCTAAAGGGGGCTTGCCCGACGGTGTTCAGTTGTTGCAAAAACCCATCGACTTGGACTGGCTGCGGGGTTTTTTTGACGCTTTGATGTCCATGCGGCAAATCAACCGCCGCTCGCGCTAGGGCCTACCCCGATGTGCATGGAGGGAGTGCCAAGCTAAGCTGAGGGCATGAAAGCCCATCACCGTTTTTGGCCAGCGCGCCTGCCGCACACCCTGTCTGTTCCTGAGACGTCCTTGTGGGACAACTTGCGCATCAGTGCCTGTCGTTACCCAAACAAATCAGCCCTGATTTTTTTAGGTCGGCGCGTGAGTTACCGGCAGTTGATGGACCAGGCCGAAAAGTTGGCGGCCTACTTGCAACACTTGGGGGTGAAAAAAGGGGATCGGGTGGTGCTCGACATGCAGAACTGCCCACAACTGGTGATGGCCCATTTTGCGATTTTGCGGGCCAATGCGGTGGTGGTGCCGGTCAATCCCATGAACCGTGCCGAGGAGCTCAAACACTACATCACCGACCCCGATGCGCGTGTGGCCATCACCACCGCCGATTTGAGCGCAGAGTTGGCCAAGGCCAGCAACCAGCTGCCCCCGGGACAAGGTTTGGCACACATGGTGGTGACCCATTTCACCGATGCTTTTGACGCTGACATCCAAGGCGACGATGCCCCGCCCCAAGCTTGGCAGGCCTGGTTGTTGACCCAGCATCCAATACCAGAACTGGCCGCTGGCCACGTGCACACCTGGCAACAAGCGCTGGCGGGTGTCTACCCCTTGGGGCCCTTAGACGTCGGGCCGCAAGACTTGGCGGTGTTGCCCTACACCAGCGGCACCACAGGCTTGCCCAAGGGCTGCATGCACCCGCACCGCACGATCATGCACAACGCCATCGCCTCAGCCGTTTGGAGTGGCAGCACCCAAGAAAACGTAGGTTTGTTGGTGGTGCCGATGTTTCATATCACGGGCATGACCAGCGTCATGCATGCGGGCATTTACGTGGGGGCCACGCTGGTGCTGATGCCACGCTGGGACCGCGAGCTGGCTGGGCGATTGATCTCCAACTGGCAGATCACCCATTGGACCAACATTCCCACCATGGTGATTGACCTTTTGGGCAGCCCCAACTTTGACAAATTCAATTTGAAAAGCTTGGTCCACATTGGGGGTGGCGGTGCCGCCATGCCACAAGCGGTGGCGCAACGTTTGTGGGAGTTGTATGGCCTGCGCTACAGCGAGGGCTATGGCTTGACTGAAACCGCAGCCCCCTCACACAACAACCCGCCCGATGCGCCCAAACAGCAGTGCTTGGGTATTCCGTTCATGAGCACCGATGCGCGCATCGTCGACCCCGAAACCTTGCTGGAGTTGCCCCAGGGTCAATCCGGCGAAATCGTCATCCACGGCCCCGAAGTGTTCAATGGCTACTGGAAGCAGCCCGAGGCCACCGCTGCCGCCTTCTTTGAACTCGATGGCAAGCGGTTTTTCCGCTCGGGCGACTTGGGGCGGGTGGACGAGGACGGTTATTTTTTCATCACAGACCGACTCAAGCGCATGATCAATGCTTCGGGTTTCAAGGTCTGGCCCGCCGAGGTGGAGGCCTTGATGTTCAAACATCCTGCCATTCAAGAGGCTTGCATCATTTCGTCGCGTGACAGCTACCGGGGTGAAACCGTCAAAGCGGTGGTGGTGTTGCGCGGCACCCACCAAGGCACGGTGAGCGAAAAAGACATCATTGCGTGGTGTCGCGAGCACATGGCGGTCTACAAAGCACCGACCCAAGTTGAATTTGTCGAGACATTGCCCAAGAGCGGCAGCGGCAAAGTCATGTGGCGGGCCTTGCAAGAAGCACAAAAGGCACAGGCCTCCCACTAAATCCTGAGTGACAGCCAGCCTTTGCCGCTGCGGGTAAGCTACGCCCCGTGCTCAAACTATCTGTCCTCGACCAATCCGCTGCGGCTGCAGGCCGTCACCAAGACACCGCCATTCGTCAAACCTTGGCTTTGGCCAGCCTTTGCGAAGCCTGGGGCTACCACCGCTTTTGGGTCAGCGAACACCACAGCCACCCCAGCATCGTGGGCACCGCCCCTGAAGTGCTGATGGCCGCCATTGCAGCGCGCACCACGCGTATTCGTCTGGGGTCTGCGGGTGTGATGCTGCCGCACTATGCACCGCTGAAAGTGGCTGAACAATTTCGCGTGCTCGACGCCTTGGCGCCAGGGCGCATTGACTTAGGCGTGGGGCGTGCGCCGGGCAGCGACGGGCGCACCGCCCAACTGCTCAATCCAGACCGCCATGCCTCAGACAACTTTCCGCAGCAGGTCCTGGAGCTGCAAGCCTGGGTGAGTGGGCAGCCCATTCCGGCGGGCCACCCAGGACATGGTGTCTTTGCCTACCCCAGTGGCCCCACCTCACCCACGGTGTGGATGTTGGGCAGCTCGGACTATGGCGCGCAATTGGCCGCTCATTTGAGCTTGCCTTATGCCTTTGCCTACTTCATCACCGACGGGCAAGGGGCTGAAGCAGCCCTCCAGCTGTACCGTGCCAACTTCCGTGCCTCAGAGGGCATGGCCAAACCGCAAGCCACCGTGTGTGTGTGGGCCTTGGCGGCCGACACCGAAGACGAGGCTTGGGCGCTGTTTCAAAGCCGTGCGCGCTGGCGCATGGACCGTAATTCGGGACGCATTGGCCCCATCTTGCCGCCCGACCAAGCGCTGCGTGACTACACCCCGTCCGAGCAGGTGGCCTTGGCCGAGATGCGTGCCAAGGCCTTGGTCGGCAGCGCCCCTCAGGTGGCCGCCAAACTGCGTGCTTTGGCCGAGCGCTTGCAAGTCGACGAGGTGGTGCTCATCACCTGGACCCACGACCCAATCGCCCAAAGCCGCTCCTACGAACTGCTGGCGCGCGAGTTCGCGCTGAACTGAACTTTTCTTTATCAACCTACACGGAGCTTCACCATGTTTTCAACCGCCATTGCCGGTAGCCTGCCCAAACCCGAGTGGTTGGCCGAAACCAACAAACTCTGGCCCAAGTGGCAAGCCGAAGGCGACGCGTTGCGTCAAGCCAAAGCGGACGCCACGCTGCTGTGGATCAAGGCCCAAGAAGACGCAGGCCTGGACGTGATTGGGGACGGCGAACAATCGCGCCAACACTTTGTGCACGGCTTTTTAGAGCAGGTCGAAGGCATCGACTTTGAAAACAAAGTCACCATGGGCATTCGCAACAACCG
>CAITHK010000249.1 GCA_903892175.1 uncultured Burkholderiales bacterium
GCAAGGTGTCTGGCTTGCTGGCTGATGAGGATTTAGCCAGCACCATTGAGGAGACACCCAGTGTGTCGGACACGGCCAAGTTGGCCACGTACTTGGAACCCGTTGGCAGCAACGCAGTTTCTTGGGTCAGTGTGGTGGCGTCGACCGTGATGAAGTCTGAATAAAAATATCCCGACTTTGCCGACCCCACAGCCGATGAGGCGGAGTTGACGAGGGTGGTAGCGTCCATCGTCAATGCGATGGTTCCATTCAAGTTGGCGTCAATGGGAACATAGAGTCCAATCAAACCATTGGAGTCAGCGTTCTTGACTAAGGTGATGCTACCTGTGTACGTGGCATCGCCAGAGCTGTATTTGTAAGTGATACCCGTAGAAGTTGAAGTGGTGACCGTGGTGTCAACCATCCAAACCGTGTTCAAAGTTTTGCTGCTGTCCATGGGATTGGCATAGCTCATGAGCAAGAGATCGGCATTGCTTGCGGTTGAAGATGATTTGGCCATCACCATCGACTTCACACCCAAGCTGCTACCGACGGCCAAGCTCGCGACATACACCGCAGGCGATGGCACTACAACCGAACTGTCAAACGTTAAGTCTGCGTAATAAAACCCGTCTTTAGGTGTGCCGACTGCAGTTGAAGCAATTGAAGTCTGTGTGATAGCCATAAGAAAATCCCCGTTTATTTGACGCAATTACCAACGACTATAGCTAGCAAAAACATAAAAATAATTAAAGAGTGATAAGGAACAAATCCTGTTAATTGAAAGAATTAACTCTTGGGTTTTGTTTATCTAAAATAGTTAATTTTAAAAATAAATATACAAAAGCACTCATGCACCTAGATAGCGAGCGCTTTGGGCGTGTCGGCAACAGCCCCTTATCATCCTGCCTCCCATGCAAGCACCCAGCTCCCCTTCTTGGCTATCACAACAGTGGCCGCAAGCCATGCCCATCTTTCGGCGTGTGCTGTATTTCGGTGCGCTCACCAATCTGTTGGCCCTGATGCCATCGGTCTACATGCTGGAGGTGTATGGCCGTGTGGTGAGCAGCCGCAGCCACATGACCTTGGGCATGTTGACCTTGCTGGTGATCGCCGCTTATGTGTGGCTTGAAGTGTTGGAATGGGTGCGCTCAGACATGCTGCACCAAGCGTCTGCCAAGCTCGACAAGGTGGTGGCGCCCCAGGTGTTTGACGCCATGTTTCAAAGTCAGCTGCGGCGCACTCGCGGTGGTGCAGCCTCTGGCACCCAAGATGTGGCGGTGCTGCGTAGCTTCATGGCGTCACCGGCCATGGTGGCGTTGCTGGACGCGCCTTATGCCTTGATGGTGATGTTGATTTTGTTTGCCATCAACCCTTGGTTGGGTTTGGCCTCGGTGTGTGTGGCCTGCGTGGTGATGGGGGTGGGCTGGTTGACCGATCGCGGCACCCGCACACCCCTGCAAGAGGCGCACCGCACCTCCAGCGTGGCGCAAAACTTTGCGGCCGGCGCCATGCGCCAAACCGATGTGATGGCGGCCATGGGCATGCAACACGATGTGTATGCGCTGTGGAAAGAAAAGCAAGACGCTTTTTTGCTGGCCCAAGCCGTGGCGTCTGACCATGCGGGTGTGGGGGCGGCCACCTCCAAGTTCATTCAAACCTTGCAAAGCTCGTTGATGTTGGGCTTGGGGTGTTGGCTCACCCTCAAGGGCAGCTTAGACCCCAGTGGCGGCATGATGATCATGGGCTCTATTTTGGGCGGGCGGGCCTTGGCCCCGATCACACAGGTCATTGGTCAGTGGCGTCAAGTGGCGCAAGCCCGCGCGGCGCTGACGCGGCTTGACAAGTTTTTAGGCCCTGCACTGCCCGAGCTGCCTGCCATGCCGCTGCCCGCGCCCACAGGCGCACTTGCGGTGCAAGCCTTGACCGTGCAAGCGCCTGGCACCCAACACGCGTTGTTGCGTGGCATTCAATTCACGCTCAACCCTGGCGAAATGTTGGCGGTGTTGGGCCCTTCAGGGGCTGGCAAGACGTGCCTGAGCCGCTCCTTGGTGGGCGTGTGGCCCGCCGCAGCAGGCAAGGTCCGCTTGGACGGGGTGGACGTGTTCACCTGGAACAAAACAGAGCTGGGCCCTTTTGTGGGTTACTTGCCGCAAGACATCGAGTTGTTCGATGGCACCTTGGCCGAGAACATCACCCGCTTTGGCACACCCGACATGGCGCAACTCCAAGCTGCAGCGCTTGCTGTGGGTCTGGACCGCTACATCGCCAGCTTGCCCCTGGGGTTTGACACACCCGTGGGATTGGATGGCGGTCAACTCTCGGGCGGGGTGCGGCAACGTGTGGGTTTGGCGCGTGCCTTGTATGGCAACCCGGTGTTGGTGGTGTTGGATGAACCCAATGCCAGTTTGGACGAGGCAGGCGATGAAGCCTTGTTGCAAGCCATCACGCACACCAAACAGCGCGGGGCGTCGGTGGTGTTGGTCACGCACCGCCCGCAAATCTTGGCACTGGCCGACAAGTTGCTGATCTTGCGTGAAGGCCAAATGCAAGCCTTTGGTCCGCGCGACCAAGTGATGGAGGCTTTGCAACAGGCCATGGCCAAAGCACGCACAACAGGTGGTGGCGCATGATGAACCGCATCCAAGCGCTGCGAGAAGACTTCAAGGCCTTGCCCACAGCCCTGAAAACTGCCTTGTCGCAGACACAGCGAGAGTTTGTGACGGTGGGCGTGTTCAGCATGGTGATCAACGGCTTGATGCTGATGCCCAGTTTGTACATGCTGCAAATTTACGACCGGGTGATGATCAGCCAAAACGACATCACCTTGCTGGCCAGCACGGTGTTGCTTGTGGCGGTGTTGGCCTTGGTGGGCGCGGTAGAGGTGATGCGAGCTCGGCTGTTGGTGCGCACAGGCATCAAGCTCGACCAAAGTTTATCCCCCAGTTTATTCAGCGCCTGTTTTGCTGCGCAACAGGCCAAAGCACAGAGCAATCCGACCCAAGTGTTCACCGATGTGACACAGATTCGCCAGTTTTTAACCGGCAATGGGGTGTTTGCATTTTTTGATGCGCCTTGGTTTTTTATTTATTTAGGCGTTTTGTTTTTGCTCCATCCCATGCTGGGCTGGTTGGGTTTGGGCTGTGCCGCTGTGCTGCTGGGTTTGGCGTGGCTGGGGCACCGCTTGACCGCTGCCCCAAGCAAAAGGGCCTTAGACGCTGGCATTGAGCTCAACGCAGACCAATTGAGCAAATTCAGAAACGCCGAGGCGATTGAGGCCATGGGCATGCTCACGCGTTTGCGCGCCAGTTGGTGGCAGCGTTACCAAGACCAAGCCCATGCGCAAGCCCATGTGGACCATGTGAGCCACACCTTGTCGGCGGTGAGCAAGTTCTTTCGGTACACCCAGCAATCGCTGTCCTTGGGCGTGGGGGCTTTGCTGGTGATTCGCGGCGAGTTGAGCCCCGGCGCCATGATCGTGGCCAATATGCTGATGACGCGTGCGCTGCAACCGCTGGATTTGATGGTCAGCTCGTGGCGCATGCTCATGACCACACAAGCCGCCCTGCAGCGGGTGGTGAAGTTGTTCAATGCGCACCCTGAACGCAAGCCCGGGCATTTGTCGCAAACACCTTTTGGTCAGATTGAATTCAAAGCCGTCTCGGTCACGGTGCCAGGCCGCACAGAGCCAATCCTCAACCAGGTGTCGCTGGTCATTCCGGCTGGACGCGTGGTGTGCGTGGTGGGCCCGTCTGCCAGTGGCAAGTCCACCTTGGCCCGCGCCATCTTGGGCCAATGGCCTGAGCACACCGGAGACATTCTGTTGGACTCGGCACCCATCGAACACTGGAACAGCCAAAGCTTGGGCCAGCATGTGGGCTACTTGCCGCAAGACGTGCGATTGATGGACGGCACGCTGGCACAAAACATTGCGCGCTTCGCACAATTGGATTCCGACCAGGTGGTGGCAGCGGCCAAAACAGCAGGCATCCACGCCATGGTGCTGAGTTTTGCCAAAGGCTATGACACACCCGCCGGTGAAGCGGGTCACCTGCTGTCTGCGGGTCAACGCCAGCGCTTGGCCCTGGCACGTGCCTTGTACGGCAACCCCACCTTGGTGGTGCTGGACGAACCCAATGCCAACCTGGACGACCCCGGGGAGCAAGGTTTGTTGCAAGCGGTGACGCAACTCAAAGCCGAGGGCAAAACCGTGGTGCTGATCACGCACCGACAACCCATCCTCGACATCTCAGATCTTTTGCTTGTGATGCAAGCCGGCCGGGTGGCCCAATTTGGCCCCACCGCCGAGGTGTTGGCGCGCATGCGCCCCACCAGCACACCCACCTCTGCGGCATGAACGGCCAGACCTTGAATTGAACACCATGCACACGCCACCCCACTCGCCCCCCCCCTCTCCTTCGCAAGAACTCGCCTCGATGAGCCAAACCCGCTCGGTCACCCACTACGGTTTGTGGTCATTGGTGATTGGTTTGGCGGTTGTCTTGGCTTGGGCCATCTGGGCGCCGATTGACGAAGGTGTGCCCGCGCAAGGCTTGGTGACTTTGGACACCAAACGCAAAGCGATTCAGCATTTGCAAGGCGGCATTGTCAAAGAGGTGTTGGTGCGCGAGGGAGACGCGGTCAAAGAAGGCCAAGTGCTGATGACCTTGGAACAAGCCGTGGTGCGTGCCAATTTGGAATCGGTGCGTCAGCACTACCAAGCCCTGCGTGCCGCAGAAAGCCGTTTGCTGGCGGAGCAACAAGGCCTGTCCAAGATCACCTGGCACCCAGACCTGCACAGCGCACGCGGCGACGCGCTGGTGGCACAACACCAGCTGATTCAAGAACAACTGTTTGCGTCCAGACGCTCGTCCTTGCAAGCCAGCTTGGCGGCTTTGGCCGAAAGTTTGGCCGGGCAAGAGGCCTTGCTGTTGGGCAGCCAGCGCATGCTAAGCGAGCGACGCACCCAGCTGAGTTTGGTGCAAGAAGAGTTGTCGGGCATCCAAGACCTGGTGAAAGAAGGCTATATGCCGCGCAACAAGGAGTTGGAACTCAACCGCAACCAAGCCGAAGTGTCGAGCGTTATTGCCGACATCGAGTCCAACAGCCAACGGCTCTCGCGCTCGACCGAAGAAGTGCGCCAGCGCATGAAGGTCACGCGACTCGAGTAC
>CAITHK010000250.1 GCA_903892175.1 uncultured Burkholderiales bacterium
GATTTTTTGGAAATCACTTTCGTTGGCTCGGTAGGTGCCTTCGGTCCAACTGCCGGAGTCGGCGTAGTCGTAGAACATGCGGGGCACACGCTTTTCGGCCAAAACGCGCAGGTCTTCGATGTTGGTGATCACAGGCATGGAGGTCTCCGAATTCTAAAAAATAAGATCCTAGCGGTCAGTCGCCTCCAGGCTTGTGATGCATGGGACAGGGGGATTGAAATTTTTTCGAGCGGTTGAGGCGGTCTTGATGAGCGCTTTGTCATGCAAGCCAATCTCAATTTTGATGAAAATATGAAATACTTATCAAAAAATATTCTAAAATTAATCACAGACTAAAGCTACTGCTCAAACCTTTTCAAATACCGTTGACCATGAATGACAACGAATTCCAAAAAAGTTTTCAGATGATCGTCGAGGTTGCCACGCAACATGGTTTCGTGACCCGTGATTCATTGATGAAAGCTTACGGATTGACCGCCATGGAGTCGAGTCAAGTCATCCGAATGGTCATGCAAAAGCACCCTGACTTGTTCAAATGGGACCATGCGTCGTTATCTCACCGAGCACATTTGGAAGACGTTGAGAAAAAAAACAGCACCTAGACGGCAGCTGACGGGATCTCGCAGTCAAAGCGGTGAAGATCGTTGGCTTGGCTCCGTTGGTTGTCACTCACAAAGCCGTTCGTGTTTGGTGACGTTGCCACAACACATGGGTCAAGTAACCCACGATCAGCCCATTGAGCAGCACCACACCTACGTTGAGCGGAGACGGTTCATGGATGAGGTGAATCACTTCAAACGGAATGTAGATGCCGCCCGACAAGGCCCCCAAATACTCGCCCCATGCTTTGCCAAGCCAAAGCCCTGCGGCTTCCACAAAACGCAGTGCAATATAGGCCAATCCGAGGACGACCAGCATCTGGACATCGGCATGGGGCAACAACTCGGCATAGTGCAGCAGCACGGAGGGGTAGTGCGCATGGGGGTCAAGGCCAAAGCGGCCAATCAAGGCCATCGCCAAAGCGCGGACATCGTGGTGAAGCAGGTCCAGCACGCCAATCAACACAGCGCATGCAGCCACACCCTTGATGGCTTCAAAGCATGCAATGGCGTGCAGAGCGCCTCGCTGAGCTTTGTCGCCTGACATCAGGCAAGGCGCTGATGATGGCGCGCAATTTGCGCCCGCACCTGCACGGGGGCGGTACCGCCCAGGGTGTTGCGTGCGTTGAGGGAGCCGTGCAGGCTCAAGCAGTCGTACACGTCTTTTTCGATCGAGGCGTGAAAGCTTTGCAGCACATCGAGTGGCAGTTCCGACAGATCGCAGTTGTGGCTGGTGGCGGCTTTGACCGCGTGAGCCACGGTTTCGTGGGCGTCACGGAAGGGCAGACCTTTTTTCACCAAGTAATCGGCCAAGTCGGTGGCGGTGGCGTAGCCTTTTTTGGCTGCGGCCTCCATGGCATAGGGGTTGACGGTGATGCCGCCTTCTTTCACTCCGGTGGCTGGGTTGATTTGGCCGCCTACCATGTCGCTGAAGATGCGCAAGGTGTCTTTGAGGGTGTCCACCGTGTCAAACAAAGGCTCTTTGTCTTCTTGGTTGTCTTTGTTGTAGGCCAGTGGCTGGCCTTTCATCAAGGTGATCAAGCCCATCAAATGACCGACCACACGCCCGGTTTTGCCACGGGCGAGTTCGGGCACGTCGGGGTTTTTCTTCTGCGGCATGATGGAGCTGCCCGTGGTGAAGCGGTCAGCGATTTGGATGAAGCCAAAGTTTTGACTCATCCACAAAATAAGCTCCTCACTCAGGCGGCTGATGTGCACCATGCATAGCGCGGCGGCGGCGGTGAATTCAATGGCAAAGTCACGGTCGCTCACGCCGTCTAGGCTGTTTTGTGAGACTTGAGCCTCGCCAGTGGCGTCCACCATGCCCAAGGTGCGGGCCACGCGCTCACGGTCCAGCGGGTAGGTGGTGCCAGCCAGTGCGGCCGAGCCCAGGGGCAAACGGTTGGTGCGTCGGCGTACGTCAACAAAGCGTTCGGCGTCACGCGCAAACATTTCCACATAGGCCAACAGGTGGTGGGCAAAGCTCACGGGTTGGGCCACTTGCAAGTGGGTGAAGCCGGGCATGATGACGTCGACATTTTTCTCGGCCACCGCGACCAATGACTTTTGCAGCTCGTTGAGCAAGTCGATGATCAAGTCGGTTTCCCCACGCAGCCACAGGCGCACATCGGTGGCCACTTGGTCGTTACGACTGCGCCCAGTGTGCAGGCGTTTGCCGGCGTCGCCCACCAGTTGGGTCAGGCGTGCCTCAATGTTGAGGTGCACGTCTTCAAGGTCGAGCTTCCATTCGAATTGACCCGTCTCAATGTCAGACCAGATTTGTGCCATGCCGCGCTGAATGTCCGCCAAGTCTTGCGCAGCGATGATGCCTTGGTGGGCCAGCATGTCCGCATGGGCCAAACTGCCGGTGATGTCGGCTTGCCACAGGCGTTTGTCAAAGAACACGCTGGCGGTGTAGCGTTTGACCAACTCGCTCATGGGTTCAGAAAACAGCGCCGACCAGGCCTGGGACTTTGTATCGAGTTGGTTTTGGGAAGACATGGGCAGGATTTTATCGGTCCCGCCATGCCGGGCCCCAGACAGCTTGTATTGAGAGGCGCCTGCTACCATTTGTGCCAAGACTTTTTAAATTTCACTCACAGCGAGTTTGCAGCTTTGTCCAACGTGTCATTTTCCAAAACCTCCCTCATCATTGCCACCCGCGAAAGCCGTTTGGCCATGTGGCAAGCACACCATGTCAAAGATTTGCTGGAACAGTTGGGTCACAGCGTGACTTTGCTGGGCATGACCACGCAAGGTGACCAAATTTTGGACCGTTCCCTCAGCAAGGTGGGGGGCAAAGGTTTGTTTGTCAAAGAACTTGAGGTGGCGCTGGAAGAAGGCCGTGCCAATTTGGCTGTTCATTCGCTCAAAGATGTGCCGATGGATTTGCCCGAGGGCTTTGATTTGGCCTGTGTGATGACCCGTGAAGACCCACGAGATGCCTGGGTGTCGTCGCGCTTTGCCAGCCTCAACGAGTTGCCGCAGGGCGCGGTGGTGGGTACCTCCAGTTTGCGTCGCACGGTGTTGTTGCGAGCTTTGCGCCCTGATTTGAAGATTGAGCCATTGCGTGGCAATTTGGACACCCGGTTGCGCAAATTGGACGAGGGTCAGTATGACGGCATTGTGTTGGCCGCGGCGGGCTTGAAGCGGCTGGGTTTGGGTGAGCGCATTCGCCATATTTTTGACACCACCGAGATGCTGCCAGCTGCCGGACAAGGCGCTTTGGGCATCGAGGTGCGCAGCGCCCATCCCGAAGTGACCCAAGCTTTGGCGCCACTGGCCGATCTGACCACCTGGTTGGGCGTGACGGCTGAACGTGCTGTGAGCCGCACCATGGGGGGGAGCTGTTCTATGCCGTTGGCCGCTCATGCGATGTGGCGTGAGGGGGTGTTGCACCTGCAAGCCGCCTGGGGAGACCCGCTGGGCGAACCCGTGTTGTTGCGTGCCGAAGGCTCATTGGCGCTTGACCGCGCAGACCCCGACGCACAGTCGTTGGCGCGTGAGCTGGGAGAGTCGGTGGCCGCCCAGCTGCAAGCCCAGGGCGCGGCTTGATGTAAGAGGCGGGAGCTGTGCGTGTCTTGATCACCCGTCCTGCCAGCGACGCACCTGTCTGGGTTGCGGCCTTGCAACGCGCGGGTTACGACGCGCAGGCGATTGCGCTGATTGACATTGCAGCTGAACCTGATGTTCAGCCGATCGACCAGGCCTGGTCACAGTGGGCAAAATGGCAGGCCGTGATGTTTGTCAGTGCGCCTGCTGTGCGTTACTTTTTTGCGCGCCAGCCTGAGGCCTACGCATGGCGCGACGTGCACACCCGATGCTGGGCCACGGGCCCAGGCACTCAAAAAGCGCTGCTCAAAGCGGGTGTGCCGCCTGAGTTGATCGACTGTCCCAATGACCAGGGGGGACAATTCGACTCGGAAGCGCTATGGCAAGAGGTTCACGCGCGGGTGGCACCTGGCCTGCCGGTGTTGATTGTGCGGGGTCGTGACCTGGGCCACCAAGTTCTGACAATTGACGCCGATGCCAATGCCAATGGCTTTGGCCGCGATTGGCTGGCGCAGCAACTCCAGGGTGTTCAGGTGCCTGTGCACTTTGTGGTGGCTTACCAACGCCAAGCCCCAGTTTGGACTGAAGCACAGCGCAGCCAGGCGGCGCTTGCGGTAACCGATGGCAGCGTGTGGTGTTTGAGCAGCTCGCAGGCCGTGGCCCACCTCCGACTCAATTTGCCTGCGCTCGACTGGTCGCGCTCGCGCTGTATCGTGACCCATGCTCGCATTGGCCTGGCCGCACAGGCCTTGGGTTTTGGTCAAGTGCTGGTGGCGCGGCCCGTGCTGGCCGATGTGTTGGCCTCATTAGAATCGTTGGCATGAAGCCTGAGCATGTTGAAACTCCCCTGAATTCCTCCCCCCCCAAGCCTGTTCACGAGGCTGAGCTGGGTTTGCCTGTGTCGGCAAATTCAAGCGCGCTGTGGATCACCCGCAGCATCGGTGTGCTGGCATTGATTGGCGCAGTGGGGACTGGCACCATGTGGCTCAAGCTGACGGGCATACAAGAACAATTGGCGCGTCAAAGTGCGGACAGTGGCAGCCAAGCGGTGCAAGCCCGCTTGAGTGCCAAGCAAGCAGAAGAGTTGGCGCGCGAGACGGCTGCACGCCTGGCGGTGACGGATGCCAAGCTCAGCGAAGTGTCTTTGCAACGCAGCCAACTCGAGGAGTTGATGCAGAGCTTGTCGCGTTCACGCGATGAGAACTTGGTGGTGGATATCGAGTCTGCGCTGCGCTTGGCCCAACAGCAGTCGCAACTCACGGGCAGTGTGCAACCTTTGTTGGCCGCGTTGAAGTCGGCCGAACAGCGTTTGACCAAGGTGGCTCAGCCCCGACTTGCTCCGGTGTTGCGGGCGCTCACGCGCGACATCGAACGCATCAAAGCCACGGCAGTGACGGACACACCCAGTTTGTTGATCAAGCTCGATGAACTGGTCAACGCTGTGGACAACCTGCCCTTGCTCAATGCGGTGGGCGTTGCCGCAGTCAACAAGCCGGTGCTGGCCAAGCCTGAAAACAGCTGGGCCAGCGCCATCAGCGCGAGTTGGTGGGAGTACACACTGGCTGGCATCTGGGATGACGTGCGGGGTTTGATCCGGATCAGCCGCGTGGACCGTCCGGAGGCCAGTTTGTTGGCGCCGGACCAAAGTTACTTTGTGCGTGAAAACCTGAAGTTGCGCATCTTGAACGTGCGCTTGGGTTTGTTGGCGCGTCACTTTGACGTGGTGCGTTCGGATTTGAATCTGGTGATCCGTGATGTAACGCAATACTTTGACACCCAAAGTCGCCAAGGCCAAACCACTTTGGCATTGGCGCGCGATGTCTTGACGCAAGCCAAGCAAACGGAACTGCCTAGAGTGGACGACAGCTTGGCTGCGCTCACCACGGCTGCGGCGGGGCGTTGAGATGAGAGCCGCACTTTGGTTGGTGGCGTTGTTTGGAGTGGCGGTGGCCTCGGCTTTGCTGGCGGGCGGCAACCAAAGCACTGTGACCGTGTTTTGGGCGCCCTACCGATTGGATGTGTCCTTGAACTTGGCCTTGGCTGTGCTGGTGTTGGTGTTCATCACCGTGCATTTGGCTTGGCGTGCTTTGTCGGCTTTGCTCGATCTGCCGCATCAAGCCCGTCGCTGGCGCTTGCAGCAAAAGGAGCGCGCCATGCATGCGGCGTTCTTGGATGCGTTGACGCAATGGATGTCGGGCCGTTACCTGCGTGCAGTCAAGTCAGCCCAGCAGGTGCTTCAACTCGAAGAGTTGCTCGCAACTACCCGCACATTGGCCGACCCGGCGCCACGCCACGCCCAACAATTGCGGGCTTTGGCACATTTGATGGCGGCCGAGAGTGCTCAGGCATTGCGTGATCGTGAAACCCGAGACACGCATTTTCAATCGGCGCTTGCGCTGGCCGAGCAGCATCCCGGCGAGGCCATGCGCGAGGCTTTGGACGCCGCCAAATTGGGTGCTGCCCGTTGGTCGCTCAGCGACCGCGACGCACCCCAAGCCTTGCACTGGCTGGACAGCCTGCCGCTGGGCACGGCTCGGCGCACACTCAGTTTGCGCATGCGTTTGAAAGCCACGCGTTTGAACCGCCAATATGCTTTGGCCTTGGACACGGCACGTCTGCTGACCAAGCATGGCGCATTTACCGCTACAGCGGCCAACAGCTTGGTGCGTGAATTGGCCATCGCCAGCCTGAATGATGCGCATGACAACACTCAGTTGCAGCGTGCGTGGGACGCCTTGGAGCCCCATGAGCAAGCCTTGCCTGAGGTGGTGTTGCATGCGGCGCAACGCATGTTGTATTTGAGTGGCCAAGCCGAGTCGGTGATGCCGTGGCTCACACCTCTTTGGAACCGCATGGTGCAGCAGGCCGACAGCTGCACGCCCGCGATCCGCCAGCGCGTGGTGCAGTTGTTGTCACACGCTTTGGGGCGCATGCCTGCCGATGCTGAATGGTTGGCCAGCATCGACCGTGCACGTCAGGTCTACCCCCGCTGGGTGGAGCTTCAGTATTTGTCCGGCATGGTGTGCTGGCAGCATTCCTTGTGGGGCAAAGCGCAGCAGATGCTGGAGTTGGCGGCACCTCAACTCACCGATGCCGAGTTGCAGCGCCAAGCGTGGCGCACGTTGGCGCAATTGGCTGAGCACAAAGAAGAAACGGCGCGTGCCCAGATGTACTGGAAACGCGCCGCTGAGGTGGCAGCCGCTTAATTCAGCGGCTTTTCACAAAGACCTCACAGGTCTTTGCGGGTCTCCACCAGCACCAAAGGACCTTCATCCAACACCACCGGCGCTGAACGCTCGCGTGGAATATGGACAGGTTTGGGCTCTGCAGCAATGGCTGCTTGAACCGCTGCAACCCGCTCGGCGTCGGAGTTGACCCACTGCAAGCCACTGTGTTGGGCAATCGCTTCCAAGTCCGTCAACACCAGGGTGAAAGGTTGCACGCGAGGCATGCCACGCGACGCAGAGGAGGCTGCCGGGGTAGATGCCTCCTGGGGCATGGCAGCAGGTGCTGACATGTGGTTGCTGGGCTCTGGCGCACGGTTTGCTTGTTGTTGCGGCGCAAAGTCGCGCTGTGCTGGCTGAGTTTGTGCGTCCTGACCTTCGGCAGCCAGACCTTCTTCACGCGGGGCGCGGTCGCCACGTTCACGACGGTCGCGGCCATAGCGGTCACGCGAACGGCGTGGACGTTCGCCACCGTTGTCCTCGCTGGCTTGTGGTGCTGCAGGCGCCAGTTGCGCATCTTGCTCCGTCAACGGCAGTGTGCCTTGTGCATCGGCTTGTTCGTCCAACCGAGCAGGACGCTCACCCCGGCGATTTTCGCCACGTGGGCTGCGTTCGCGGCGGCCTTCGCTGCGCGGCGCATCGCCGCTTGCTTGTGGTTCGCCTGAACGCTCTTCACGGGCCATGCGCTCGGTGCGTGCCTTGGCACGCATCTCAGCTTGCGCTTCGGGGCTGTCGTCTAGGGCAGCGTTAGCTTCGATTGGGCGGCTGTTTTGGCCATCCGCACTGGTACGGCTGCCACGGTTACGCTCCTGGCGCGGGCCTCGGCCTTCACCACGCTCACCACGCTCGCTGCGCTCCGCACGCTCACCACCGCGTTCGCTGCGGTTGTCCGTGCGTTCGCCATTGCGCTCTTGGCGCTCACCCGTGCGTGCTTCGCCGCGCTCTGTGTTGCGGCCCTCAGCACGTCCTTCGGGGCGACCTTCAACGCGTTCGGTGCGTTCACCACGGCCTTCGCCGCGCTCTGCACGATCGCCGCCACGACCCCCACGGCCGCCGCGTCCGCGACCTTCGCCTCGGCCTTCAGTGCGGCCTTCACCACGACCTTCGCCGCGTGGGCCACGGCCATCGCGTCGTCCGTCTTTCTTTTCCTCAGGCTTGGTCTCAATGGGTTGAGCTGCTGGCGCGGCATCGCTGCCACCGAACAAACCTTTGATCCAGCCAAAGAATCCCTTTTCGGCTGGAGCCACTGGGGGCGTTGCTTTGGGGGACGGTGCAGCTGCCGCAACTTTGGGGGCTGCAGGGGGCTTGGGTTCCACCACCGGGGCGGGCGCATCGGGCAACACGCCTTTGATGACCGGCGTTTGCTTGTTGGTGGGCTCTTGTGAGCGACGGGTCACGGCGGTGGGGTCCTCCACCACTTCGACCATTTTGTAGCTGGGCTCGATGCGATCGAGGCGCGGGTCGTCGTGCTTGAGGCGTTCCAACTTGTAGTTGGGCGTTTCCAATGACTTGTTGGGGACCAGCAGCACGTTGAGGCGCTGTTGCAACTCGATCTTGGCGATCTCTGTGCGTTTTTCGTTCAACAAGAAAGACGCGACTTCCACCGGCACTTGGGCGTAAACCGCGGCCGTGTTGTCTTTCATCGACTCTTCTTGGATGATCCGCAGAATTTGCAGTGCCGAGCTTTCCGTGTCACGCACATGGCCTGAACCACCGCAGCGTGGGCAAGGGATCGAGGCACCTTCGGACAGAGCCGGGCGCAGTCGCTGACGGCTCATTTCCATCAAACCAAACTTGCTGATGGTGCCAAATTGCACACGGGCACGGTCTTGACGCAAGGCATCGCGCAGGCGATTTTCCACGTCACGGCGGTTGCGTGACTCGTCCATGTCGATGAAGTCGATGACGATCAGGCCGCCCAAGTCGCGCAAGCGCATCTGGCGGGCCACTTCGTCAGCGGCCTCCAGGTTGGTGCGGGTGGCGGTTTCTTCGATGTCACCCCCTTTGATGGAGCGTGCAGAGTTGACGTCGACCGAGACCAAGGCCTCGGTGTGGTCAATCACAATCGCGCCGCCTGAGGGCAGGGTGACCGTGCGGGCGTAGGCCGATTCGATTTGGTGTTCGATCTGGAAGCGGCTGAACAATGGGGTGTCGTCGCTGTAGCGCTTCACACGGGCGGCATGCTCGGGCATGACGTGGGCCATGAACTGCTGCGCTTGGTCGTAGATGTCGTCGGTGTCGATCAGGATGTCACCGATGTCGTTGTTGAAGTAGTCGCGGATGGCGCGAATCACCAAGCTAGATTCCTGATAAATCAGGAAAGCGCCTTTGGTTTTGCTGGCGCCATCGATGGCAGTCCATAACTTGAGCAGGTAGTTCAAGTCCCATTGCAACTCAGGCGCAGTGCGGCCAATGCCGGCGGTGCGGGCAATGATGGACATGCCGTTGGGGTATTCCAACTGGTCCATGGCCTCTTTGAGTTCAGCACGGTCATCGCCTTCGATGCGACGGCTCACACCGCCACCACGTGGGTTGTTGGGCATCAGCACCACATAGCGGCCAGCCAGCGAGACGAAGGTGGTGAGGGCTGCGCCCTTGTTGCCACGTTCTTCTTTTTCAACCTGAACCAGCAGCTCTTGGCCTTCGCGGATCACGTCTTGGATGCGCGCTTGACTGACAGAGACGCCTTGGGCGAAATACTGTTTGGAAATTTCTTTGAATGGCAAGAAGCCGTGGCGGTCTTCGCCGTAATCCACGAAGCAAGCTTCGAGAGACGGCTCGACGCGTGTCACGATGGCTTTGTAGATGTTGCCTTTGCGTTGTTCGCGCCCTTCAATCTCGATTTCGTAATCGAGCAGTTTTTGTCCATCGACGATGGCCAGGCGACGCTCTTCAGCCTGGGTTGCATTGATCAGCATCCGTTTCATGATGCATTCCTTCACGTTGTCAAATCATCACAGGCCCATGACGGGCCAACGATGCCGGAACAAACGTCAGAAAACGAAGGGAATTGCCGCTGAAACCGAAGCCATTTGCGTATTAACGCTGGCGACGGTGGGTGGGCGCGTGGATGGGGGCGAGTCGTGTGCCGGGTTGTGCGTGCGCCATGGGTATGGTGGGTGCACGTGGGGCCGGGCTTGACCTGAGGGCCATGGCAATGCGGGCAACGCAGCGCGCTTGCCATGGCCAAAGCCATTGCGTGCAGAGTTCCAACATCATCATTACCAAAACCATGAGGCTTGCTTCTCGCTGTGATCCGTTGTTGAAGCTTTTTTAGCTTCAGCAACTTGGGGTATTCCGTTTCAGTGTTTTCTGAGCATCGGCTCATCTTTTGGGGTGCGGGCCATCCAGTCTCTTGGGTACTGGGTCTGCATCGCAGGCACAAAAGGGGCATCGACCTCACCGCGTTTGTTGGTCCGTGCTCTAATCTCAGTTAAATCAAGCACTTAGAACAATACGCTGGTGAACAACATTATAGAGGCAGCCACCGCTGCCCAAGCCCCCTCGGTGAAAACCCTCGCTGTTGACGAAGACTCGGCGGGTCAGCGATTGGACAATTTTTTGATGCGTCACCTCAAGGGCGTGCCTAAAACACATGTCTACCGCATCATTCGTTCGGGTGAGGTTCGGGTGAACAAAGGCCGTGCCACGGCGGACCAGCGGGTGGTGGCTGGGGACTTGGTGCGTCTGCCTCCGGTGCGTATTTCTGCGCAAGTCGCGGCCAAGGCTGAGAACCCAGCGCCGGCACGCGAGTTCCCGGTGCTGATGGAGGACGAGGCCTTGATCGCCATCGACAAGCCAGCGGGTGTGGCCGTGCACGGCGGCAGCGGGGTTAGCTTTGGCGTGATTGAGCAGTTGCGTCGGGCCCGGCCTGCGAGTTTGAATTTGGAGTTGGTGCATCGCTTGGACCGCGAGACCTCTGGCGTTTTGTTGGTGGCTAAGAAGCGCAGCGCACTCAAGCATCTGCAAGATCAATTTCGCGATCGCGAGACGGGCAAGACTTATTTGGCCCTGGTCCTCGGGCTGTGGCCATCGAATAAAAAAGTCATTGACTCACCTTTGCACAAATACATTGTGGAAAAAGGCGATGGCGAGGGAGAGCGCCGAGTCAAAGTGGTGGGCAAGGATGACCCCAACGGCATGCGCTCTGTCACCTTGGTCCGGGTGGCGCGAACGGTGGGCCCTTACTCCTTGCTGGAAGTGACCATCAAAACTGGGCGCACCCATCAAATTCGCGTGCACTTGGCCAGCCAAGGCCACCCGATTGCCGGAGATGACAAATACGGCGACTTTGAACAAAACAAACAATTGCAAAAGCTTGGGCTCAAGCGCATGTTTTTGCATGCGTGGCAGCTCAAGTTTCAACATCCGCAAAGTGCGCGCCCCATCACTTTGCTAGCGCCGCTGCCGCCGGAGTTGCAACACTTCGTGGATTGCATTCAACCGCGCATTACATCTCAACCTGAAGATTTCTGAGAGCCATGACTTTGCGACCCCGTCAATTTGATTTGATTGCTTTCGATTGGGATGGCACGTTGTTTGATTCCACCCAAATCATCACCCGGTGCATTCAACGCGCGGTGGTGGATGTGGGCGGGGTCATGCCGAGTGACGAGGCCGCCTCGTATGTGATTGGCATGGCCTTGATGCCAGCGCTGGCGCATGCCGCACCGGACGTGCCTGAGTCTGCGTACCCCTTGCTCAATGCGCGATACCGCTTCCATTACATGCAGCACATGGATGACATTGCCTTGTTCGAGGGCGTGCTGCCCATGTTGGAGGCGCTGCGTGCAAGGCATCATTGGTTGACGGTCGCCACGGGTAAAAGCCGACGCGGTTTGGATGAGGCCTTGCACTCTTCAGAGTTGAAAGGCGTTTTTGATGGCTCTCGCACAGCCGATGAGACAGCGGGCAAACCGCACCCTCTCATGCTGCATGAGTTGATGCGTGAATTCGGCGTCGAGCCTGAGCGCACCTTGATGGTTGGTGACACCACCCATGATTTGCAAATGGCGCTCAACGCAGGATGCGCCAGTGTGGGCGTGAGCTATGGGGCCCATGCCCACGATCAATTCGAACCTTTGAATCCGCTTTTTGTGGCGCATTCGGTGGGGAAGTTGCACGATTGGTTGTTGTCCCATGCCTGATTCACACATGCCAGCGCAGGTGGCGATTTGCTCAAGCGTGGATTTGGTGGAGGGCGGCCTCGCAGTGCCTTTTGACGTGGTCTATGCAGGTCAAACGTGCCGAGCCTTCGCCGTGCGATTTCAAGGGAGTGTGCATGCCTACCTCAACCGCTGCAGCCATGTGGCGATGGAGATGGATTTTCAACCTAACCGATTGTTCGATGACGCGGGTCAGTGGTTGCTGTGTGCCACACATGGTGCTGCGTATGCCCCTGACACGGGCGCATGTGCAGGCGGCCCTTGCCGAGGTGGGTTGGTGAAAATTGACCTCACAGAATCCAGTGGCGTGGTGCACTGGCATACTGCCTACAACCTCAAGCCCTTCGAATTTTTGTTCTGAGTTCTGATTTATTTTTCGCAAAGAAACCGTCATGTCTGACCCTTATTTCACTGAGCAAGCCCCAGAACCCAACAGTCCAAAGTCGACTTGGGAGCGGGAAGCCTTGGAACGCTTGGCTTTTGCCACTTTGGCTGAGCAACGTGCTGCACGGCGTTGGCGCATCTTTTTCCGCTTTGCCTGGCTGCTGTTTGCAGTGGCGCTGTTTTGGACCGGTCTGCACAAAGGTGGCATGGGCGGCACGAATCCGAGTCAACCGCACACTGCGGTGGTCGAGATCAAAGGTGAAATTGCCGATGGGGCTGATGCCAGCGCAGAGTGGATCGTCACGGCATTGCGAACGGCCTTTGAGGATGAGGGCTCGCAAGCGGTGGTGTTGCTGGTTAATTCTCCAGGGGGAAGCCCTGTCCAAGCAGGCATCATCAACGACGAAATCCATCGCCTGAAGAAAAAACACAACAAACCGGTTTATGCGGTGGTGGAGGAGTCGTGCGCCTCGGCGGCGTACTACATCGCAGTTGCGGCCGACGAAATTTACGTCGACAAGGCCAGCATCGTGGGCAGCATTGGCGTTTTGATGGACGGGTTTGGCTTCACAGGGTTGATGGATAAGCTGGGTGTGGAGCGCCGATTGATGACGGCAGGCGAGAACAAGGGGTTCTTGGATCCTTTTAGTCCACAAACCAAACCTCAACGTGCGCATGCTCAAACGTTGTTGGATCAAATCCACCAGCAGTTCATTCAGGTAGTGCGTGAGGGGCGAGGCAAGCGCTTGAAAGAAACGCCTGAGTTGTTCAGTGGTTTGTTTTGGAGTGGTCAACAAGCGGTTGACCTAGGCCTGGCCGATGGCCTGGGGAATTTGGATTACGTGGCGCGTGAGATTGTCAAAGCTGAAGACATCATCGATTACACCCGCCACGACAACGTGGCTGAGCGTTTGGCCAAGCGCTTTGGTGCTGCCATTGGCGAGGGTGCGGTGCATGCGCTGCAACGGGTCCAACCATTGCGCTGAGTGGTCGCACGCACCGGACAAAAAGGCTCCTTGTCGGAGCCTTTGTCATTTGCCGATGGCAAACACGGTGGGCTGACCCGAGATGGCCTTGGGGTCGTTTCGCCAAACTTGAACACTTTGGCAACGGACCTCCATGCTTGGCAGTGTCAAACCGCTGGCGCGGGCCAAACGGGTGCTGCTTTGTAAGCCCCGAAGCAAAGCATCCCAGAGGGCTTGATTGCGGTATGGCGTCTCAATGAAAAGCTGGGTCTGTCCTGTTTTAAGCGCCTGTGCTTCGAGCTCCCGCATGCGTTGGGTGCGCGCGGTGGCTTCTTGGGGCAGATAGCCCACAAAAGCAAAGTTTTGCCCGTTCAACCCACTGGCTGCCAGGGCCAACAACAAGGACACTGGGCCGATCAAGGGCACCACGCGCACGCCGAGTTCATGAGCGGCTCGAACGACGGATGAACCTGGGTCAGCCACGGCAGGCATGCCGGCTTCACTGACCAAGGCGATGTCTTGTCCTGTCAGGGCTGCTTTGAGAAGTGGCTTGGCATCAAACTGGCCAGCATGGTCGCCTTTTTTATGGACTTCCCGAGGAAGTTCAGTGATGGTGAGTTGCTGCACAGGCAAGGCCAAGGGCATCACAGCGTCGACGCGCTTCAAAAAAGCACGGGTGCTTTTGGCGTTTTCTGTGATCCAGTGGTTCGTCTGACTTGCCATTTGCAGGGTCGCCTGAGGCAGCACATCGCTGAGGGCCGCTTGGCTGTCGCAGCCAAAATCAAGAGGTGTTGGCACCAAGAACAAGGAGCCGCATGTGGGTCGCGCTGACATCACAGTTCCAGGCCCGCCGCTCGCAGCATGCGGGCGGTTCGGATCAGCGGCAAGCCTACCAAGGCGGTCGGGTCATCGTTGTGAATCGCCTCTAGCAAGCTGATGCCCAAACCTTCGCTTTTGGCACTGCCTGCGCAGTCATAAGGCTGCTCGGCCAGCAAATAAGCTTCAATTTCGGCATCACTCAAGTGGCGAAACTCAACCTTGACCTGAGCGAGTTCGCACTGTTCAAAACCGGAAGCTTCGCACACGATGGCAACTGCCGTTTGAAACACCACCGTTTGACCGCGCATGCGTTGCAGTTGCTGCACGGCACGCACATGCGTGCCGGGTTTGCCCAGTGGCTCGCCAGCCAGATCAGAGGCATTGTGCTCAACTCCAGCCTCTATATCGACACAGATATGAAGTTCCAGCGGGTGTTTACCCTGCGGGAACAGGAGATCATTGAGAGGGTAAGGGCGATTACTCCAAAATCGTTTATTAAGGGCC
>CAITHK010000251.1 GCA_903892175.1 uncultured Burkholderiales bacterium
GTGGTGCAAGACGTGTTCAAACTCTTGCGCAAACTGGCCGACCAAGGCACCACCGTGCTGATGGTGGAGCAAAACGTCAAGAGCGCCCTCAAGTACTCGGACGATGCCATTGCCTTGGAATCGGGTCGTTTGGTGTTGCACAAATCGGCGGCAGAAATTTTGGCCGATCCGCAAATGGAGCGTTTGTTCTTGGGCGGCGCACACACCACCCAAGCAGCCGCTGCCACGGTGTAAATGCAGCCCCTGCACATTGCCGTTGCAGGCTTAGGCGTCATCGGGCGCGAACATGTGCGCGTCATTCAAGCCAACCCCAATTGCGTCTTGAGCGCCGTGGTTGACCCCAGCCCTGCGGCGCAACAGATGGCGCACAGCTTGAATGTGCCGTGTTTTGCCACCTTGCAAGAGTTGTTGCACAGCGCAGCTTTGCCACACGCCACAGATGCGCAACACAGCTTAGACGGCGTGATTTTGGCCACCCCCAACGCCTTGCATGTCGAGCAGGCTTTGGCGTGCATTGCCCAAGGCGTGGCCGTGTTGGTTGAAAAACCTATTGCCACCACGGTGCAAGAAGCGCAAGCCTTGGTCGATGCCACCCAAGTACCGCACAAAGGGGCAGGGCAGGCCAAAGTGCTCATTGGCCACCACCGCGCTCACAGCCCCCTCATGGCGCAAGCCAAGGCCGAGGTCGATTCTGGTCGTTTAGGCCGTTTGGTCAGCATCGTTGGCACAGCGCTGTTTTACAAACCCGACTCGTATTTTGACGAAGCCCCTTGGCGCAAACAAGCCGGTGGCGGGCCCATCCTCATCAACCTGATTCACGAAATTCACAACTTGCGCATGTTGTGTGGCGATGTGGTGCAAGTGCAAGCCATGTCGTCCAACGCCGTGCGCGGCCATGCGGTGGAAGACACCGCTGCCATCAATTTCCGCTTTGCCAATGGCGCTTTGGGTACGTTCATGCTGTCCGACTGCGCGGCCAGCGCCCGCAGTTGGGAGCAAACCAGCCAAGAAAACAAAGCCTACAGCAGCTACGACGACGAAGACTGCTACCTCATCGCAGGCACCCACGGCAGTTTGGCCGTTCCCACGCTGCGCCTCAAAACCTATGCCAATGCGGCAGAGCGCTCGTGGTTCAAACCCTTTGAGAGCAGCCGCTTAGACGTGCAACGCGACGACCCGCTGGTGCGTCAATTGGCGCATTTTCTGCAAGTCATCCGTGGCGAGGCGCAACCCATCGTCAGCGCACGCGATGGTTTGGAGAACTTAAAAGTGGTTGAATCGATAGCCAAAGCCTTGCAAGCACCTCAGCTTTAATACACTTGGTAAAACATCACGGAGTTCTGCATGACCTTGCATCCCACCCACCGCGAAGCCGTTCCTGACATGCCCAACCGTTTGGGCTTGGATGGCATCGAATTCATCGAATACGCCACCAGCCGTCCCCAAGCCTTGGGGCAGGTCTTAGAAAACATGGGTTTCAAACCCGTGGCACGCCATCGCTCGCGCGAGGTCACGCTGTATCGCCAAGGCGGCATGAACTTGGTGGTCAACGCCAGCCCCGACGATGCGCGGGTCAGCGCCACCACCGACGGCCAGCCCGTCATTTCTGCCGTGGCGTTTCGGGTGCAAGACGCGCTCAAAGCGCATACCCGCTGCATCGACCTGGGTGCGTGGACCGTGCCCAGCCATGCGCAAGCCATGGAATTGCACATTCCCGCCATTCACGGGCCAGGCGGCAGCCGCTTTTATTTTGTGGACCGTTGGCAAGAGTTCTCGATTTACGACATCGACTTCAAACCCATTCCCACCGTTGACCAACACCCCAAAGCCTTGAGCGACATGAGCTACTTTGGCGTGGTGCAATACATTGGCGCAGCCCGCAGCGCCGACTGGTTGGCCTACTTTGAACACATGTTTGACTTCACCGTCGTGCCCGACGAACAACGCTTTGGCATCTTGCCCAAAGGCAAACTCATGAAAAGCCCGTGCGGCAAATTTTTGTGGCAACTCATCGAACCCGATCCGTGGATGGACGACAACGAAGAAGCCCCCGAATCTTTGCAGCGCATTGGTTTGGGCGTGCGCGATGTGGGCGCAGCCGTGGCCGCGCTCAAAGCGCAGGGCGTGGAATTTGTTGAATCCACCCAACTCCACCCCGAAGACCGGGGCGCACTCACCCGCGCCATGTTGGGCTCGGTGTCGTTTGAGCTGGTGCATCAAGCGTGAAGGAGTCGGCCATGAATTTGCTCAGCGGTTTTGGCATGGACACCATCACCATGAATGGGTCGCTCGAAGCCAAACTCGACGCCATGAAACACGCGGGCTTTTCTCAAGTCATGCTCATGGCACGCGATTTGGTCACGCACCCCGGTGGCGTCCCCGCTGCCGTCGCAGCGGTGCAAGCCAGTGGGTTGCGCCCCACGGGTTTTCAGGTGCTGCGCGACTTTGAAGGCCTCAGCGGCCATTTGCACGGCTACAAGGTAGACATTGCCAAATCCATGTTGGAGATGTGCGCCGCCACCGGCAGCAAAGTGTTGTTGGCTTGTTCTTCCACCTCACGCCACGCCAGCAGCGACTTGGACGACATTGCCCGCGACCTCAAAAAACTCGCCATGCTGGCGCTGCCCTTGGGCATCAAGGTGGCGTTTGAAGGCTTGTCGTGGGGACGCACCATCAACGAATTCACCACCTCGTGGGACGTGGTCTGCCGTGCCGATTGCCCCAACTTGGGCATTGGCCTCGATTCCTTCCACATCTTCGCCGCCAACACACCGCTGGACGGCATTGAAGACCTGGACCCCGAAAAAATCTTCTTAGTGCAACTCTCCGACTTCATGTGGCACGAAACCCCCACCTTTGAAGAACGCATGACCACCGCACGCACCTTTCGCGTCTTCCCCGGCGAAGGCGTGCACAGCGAACAATTGGCCGACTTGGTGCTGCGCCTCGACCGCATTGGCTACCGAGGCGATTACAGCTTTGAAGTCTTCAACGACGACTACCAACAACTCCCCCTGAGCGTGGTGGCCGAACGCGCCAGAAAAAGCGCCACTTGGCTGCACGACGACGTGTTGCACCGCCCAGCGCCTTTGCCCAGTTGGACACGACAAACCGCATAAAGTTTCACCATGCAACAACGACACATCGGCCCGTTTGAAGTTTCAGCCATTGGCCTGGGCTGCATGAATTTGAGCCACGCCTATGGCGCACCCCCTGCGCCCGAAGTGGGCATGGCCTTGATTCACCGCGCCCTCGACTTGGGTTGCAATTTGTTTGACACCGCCGCTTTGTATGGTTTTGGTGCCAACGAAACACTGGTGGGTCAAGCCCTCAAAGCCCATCGCCGCCACATCACCCTGTGCAGCAAAGGCGGCATGGCGGGCGTGAGTTTTGCAGATGGGGTCAAGCGCGTCATCGATGGCCGCCCCGAAACCATCCGCAAAAACTGCGAAGACAGCTTGCAGCGCTTGGGCACCGATGTGATTGACCTCTACTACCTGCACCGTTGGGACAAAAAAGTACCCATCGAAGACAGCGTAGGCGCCATGAGCGACTTGGTGCGTGCCGGCAAAGTGCGCACACTGGGCTTGAGCGAAGTCTCGGCCAGCACCTTGCGCAAAGCCCATGCGGTTCACCCCATTGCCGCGCTGCAAACCGAATACTCGCTGTGGACGCGCAACCCCGAAATAGCCGTGCTGCAAGCCTGCCAAGAACTGGGCGTGAGCTTTGTGGCCTTCAGCCCCGTGGCACGCGGCTTTTTATGTGGCGAACTGCAAGACGTGGCGCATTTGGCCAACAACGACATACGCCGCGCCATGCCGCGCTTTGCCCCCGACACCTACGCTAGCAACTTACCCATGCTGCAAGCCTATGTGCAAATTGCCCAAGAAGCAGGCTGCACCCCCGCGCAATTGGCCTTGGCGTGGTTGCTGCACAAAGACCCGCATTTGGTGCCCATCCCCGGCACACAAAACATCCAACACCTGCAAGACAACATGGCAGCGGTGGATGTGCGTTTGAGCGAACAGCAGATGCAGCGCTTGGAGAGCCTCATCAACGAGCGCACAGTCAAGGGCAATCGCTACAACCCGCAGAATGCGGCGGAGGTGGATACAGAGGAGTTTGCGTAATTTGGAGTTTGATAAAAACCTGAAGTGTCCAGCCCCTGGACAGTCAAGGTTTTTATCAAACTTTGTTTTTTGCAAAAAACCGAAAACGGGTGGCCGCGCTTGCTTTTTTTTCACATGATGACGGTCTGCTGAATGTGATCTAGGTAATCGTGAAGACGATGCTCGCTCATAACGGTTGCGCTTCTGCGAGCACCTTGGCTCGGAACTTCGGCGGCAGGTCGCCGGGTGTCAGCAGATCGACGTGGAGGCCGAGCAGCGATTCCAGCTCAACTTGCA
>CAITHK010000252.1 GCA_903892175.1 uncultured Burkholderiales bacterium
TAACGCCGCCATCTTCGTGGGCGACGTGGCCAGCGCCAAGCTGGTGAAGACGAAGATGGCAAAGAGCACGCTGGATGCGGGCTGGTCATCACTCAAGACGATGTTGGAATACAAGAGCCATCAGGCCGGTATCGTTTTTGAAGAGGTCAATGAGGCCTATACAACCCAAACTTGCTCGTGCTGTGGATCTCGATCTGCCAGCAGTCCGAAAGGTAGAGCAGGACTTGGAATAAGAGAGTGGACTTGCGAGGTTTGCGAAACGGTTCATGACCGCGACGTGAACGCCGCAAGAAACATTCTCGCGCTCGGGCATGAGCGTCTCGCAGGAGGAATCATCGCGCCTTCAGGCCGGTGAGGATGTGTGCGCCCAGCATGGGCGCGATCTCGGAGGTGCAAGTCCTCCCGTAAGCTGGCCACAGCGAGCGAATGGAAGCGCAACTGCGCAAGGGCGACCGAGCGTGGGAAGGAAGCGTGGAAAGAAACCGTGAGCCGATGAACAAGAACCAGATACGAGGCGCGATGGATCAAGGCGAGCAGGCACGTCACTGCAAAGCTTTTGTGGTCAATGTGAAATTGCGTAGATCTGGCGGTTGTGCGGGGAAGGATCGCGTTCTTACCTGGGGAGATCTCGTTTCACGCCTGAAAGGGCGACGGCGTAAGCCGGGACGAGAAGTCAGCAGAGGCCGTAGTAGCTGGGCAACCAGTCAAGGGCCGAACGAGAAGGAAAGCTGGAGGGTATGACACTTGGAAATGCATCGCATCAGAAGCCTGGGAAACCAGGGCGGGACACAATTGGAGCGGGTGAAACCCGCGTCAATCTGGCTCGTGATGAAGCACGTCCGGCGTGTCAACAACAGGAAGGCTTAGGGCGAGAAGGTTTGCTAACGCAGGCCCTATCGCGTGAGAACATGGCAGCGGCGTGGAAACGCGTCAAAGCCAATAAGGGTAGTGCAGGCGTTGATGGATTGACGGTTGAAGAAGCCCCAGAATATCTTAAAACTCACTGGTCACGAATTCGGCAAGAGCTTTTAAACGGGACATATCGGCCTCAAGCCGTGCGCCGCGTTGAAATTCCGAAGCCGACGGGTGGGATGCGGGAATTAGGTATTCCGACGGTTCTGGATCGGCTGATTCAGCAGGCTTTGCTACAAGTTCTGCAGCCAATGATTGACCCGACATTCTCTAAATTCAGCTACGGCTTCCGCCCTAGCCGGAGTGCGCATGATGCTGTGCTGCAAGCGCGGCAGTATGTGCAGGAAGGCTTCCAGGTTGTGGTCGATGTTGACTTGGAGAAGTTCTTTGATCGGGTCAACCACGACATCCTCATGGACAGGCTTGCCAAACGCATTGCCGACAAGGCCGTTCTACGGCTGATTCGACAATACTTGCAAGCAGGGATTATGGTGGGTGGTGCAGTTATGGAAAGGTCGGAGGGAACGCCGCAAGGTGGACCACTCTCGCCACTCCTCGCTAATGTGCTGTTGGACGAAGTGGACCAAGACCTGCAACGGCGGGGACATCGCTTTGCGCGTTATGCCGATGACTGCAACGTTTACGTGCGCAGTCAGAAGGCTGGCGAGCGGGTGCTGGCATCGCTGAGAAAGTTATACGCAAAGCTTCATCTGGTGGTGAACGAGAAGAAAACCGAAGTGGGACCTGTCTTTGGCCGCAAGTTCCTTGGTTACTGCCTACGGCGGTGGACCAAGGGCACGGTGAAGATTGCTGTTGCACCCAAGGCGCTCGAAACGTTCAAACAACGCATACGGCTCATCACACGTCGGGTTGGTGGCAAAGGCATGGTTCAGATCGCAGAGCAAATGAAGGAGTATTTGCCAGGGTGGAAGTCTTACTTCCGCCTCGCGCAAACCCCTCAGACGTTCAAAGATTTAGACTCATGGACGCGACACCGACTCCGCGCCATCCAGCTCAAGCACTGGCGTATCGGAACCACTGTTTACAGTCGGCTCCGGGCGCTCGGGGCAAATCATGAGCTTGCGGCGCAAATCGCAGGTGGGGCCGGGCACTGGTGGGGTCATAGCGAAACGGGTTTGAATCGCGTCCTCACCGTCAAATACTTCGATGAACTTGGAATACCCAGACTCACATGACCTCAACTTCTCGAACCGCCTGGTGCGGACCCGCATGCCAGGTGGTGTGGCAGGGGCGCGGCTAACGCCGCCCTCTATGCCGATCAAGCGCAAGCCAGCGATGTCCCTGGCAAACAGCGCGCAGCACTCGACCTGTTGAAAGAACTCTACGAGCAAGGCCTGGGCGTACTGTCCACACAAGTGCTGCAGGA
>CAITHK010000253.1 GCA_903892175.1 uncultured Burkholderiales bacterium
GGTCGAGTTCATTGGCCAAGCCGTGGCTGTGGTGGTGGCGCGCGACATGCTGTACGCCCGCGAAGCCGCCAAAAAAGCCAAGGTGCAGGTGAAAGAACTCACGCCCATCTTGACCATCGACGAGGCCATGGCCGCGCAAGCGTTTGTCATGCCCCCCAAAGGCATCACCCGTGGCAACGCGGCGGATGCGATTGCCAAGGCACCGCACCAGCTCAAAGGCAGCACCGAAACCGGTCAACAAGAACAGTTCTACCTCGAAGGCCACATCACCTACGCGGTGCCCCGTGAAGACGGCCAGCTCATCCTGTACTCGTCAACCCAACACCCCGATGGCAACCAACGCGAAGCCGCTGCCGCGCTGAACCTCACCACCAACGACGTAGAAGTGATTTGCCGTCGCATGGGCGGTGCATTTGGTGGCAAAGAAGGCAATGCCAGCATCTTCAGTCAAAGCGCAGCACTCGCTGCCCATTTGCTGCAAAAGCCCGTCAAGTTGCGCGTCAACCGCGACGACGACATGACCATCACCGGCAAGCGGCACGACTTTCGGATTGACTACGAGGTGGGCTTTGACAACGACGGCCGCATCTTGGGTGCTGACATTGCCTTGCTGTCACGCTGCGGCTACAGCACCGACTACTCGGGTCCGGTGAACGACCGGGCCTGCTTGCACATCGACAACTGTTACTACATTCCCAACCTGCAACTCATCAGCCACCGTTGCAAAACCAACACCCAAAGCGCCACCGCCTTCCGTGGTTTTGGTGGCCCACAGGGCATGTTTGGCATTGAGACCGTGATTGAGCAAATTGCCAACACCTTGGGCAAAGACCCGTTGGATGTGCGCAAGCTCAACATGTACCAAGACCCGGCCATCTCGGGCAACCCTGCCACCATGACCACGCAGTACAACCAGTTGATCGAAGACTGGGTGGGCGACCAAGTGGTCAACCAGGTCGAAGCTGAGTCCAAGTACCGCGAGCGCCGTGCCAGCGTGAACGCCTTCAACCAAGCCCACACCAAGCGCAAGCGCGGCTTGGCCTTGGTGCCCTTGAAGTTTGGCATCAGCTTCACCGCCACCATGCTCAACCAAGGCGGTGCCTTGCTCAACATCTACATGGACGGCTCCATCAGCGTCAACCACGGTGGCACGGAAATGGGCCAAGGCCTCAATACCAAGATGGCCCAGGTGTGCGCCGACGGTTTGGGCGTGTCCTTGCAGTACGTGCGCGTCACGGGCACCGACACCCAGAAGGTGCCCAATGCATCGGCCACCTCGGCCTCTAGTGGTGCCGACATCAACGGTGCCGCCATCATGAACGCCACCGCGCAAATGCGTGAGCGTTTGAAGCCCGTGGCGGCCCGCATGCTCGGCTGCGACGCCTCGGGCGTGACCTTTGCCGACAGCCAGGCCCATGGCGGGGGCAAGTCGGTGGCTTGGGCTGCATTGGCCAAGCAAGCCTGGCTCGACCGCGTGGGCTTGTCGGTGACGGGCTTTTACATGACCCCCGAAATTGCCTACGACTTCACCACCTTGAATGGCCGTGCTTTCTACTACTACTGCTACGGCGCTGCGGTGACCGAGGTCGAGATCGACACCCGCACCGGCGAGTGGTGGCTCAAGGCCGTGGACATCGTGCACGACGCGGGCAAGAGCATCAACCCGGCCATTGACAAAGGCCAAATCGAAGGTGGTTACGTGCAAGGCATGGGCTGGCTCACGATGGAAGAGTGCATTTGGGACAAAAAAGGCAAGCTGCTCACCCATGGGCCCAGCACCTACAAAATCCCGGTCGCGGGTGACATTCCTGAGCACCTGAACATCACCTTGTTCGACGGCAGCAATGTCAAACCCACACCGTTCAACAGCAAAGCCGTGGGCGAGCCGCCGCTGATGTTGGCCCTGTCCACTTACTTTGCCTTGCGCGATGCGGTGAGCGCCAGTGCCGACCACAAAACCGTGGTGCACATGAACGCACCGGCCACGCCCGAGCGCATCTTGATGGCCTGCGAACGCGCCAAAGCCGCTGCACACTGAGCTTGTGCCGCGACACACCGCTGAACTCTTGACCCAACTCCAGCACGCCGACGGCGTGCTGGTGACGGTGCACAGCGTCGAGGGCTCGGGTCCGCGTGATGTGGGTGCTTGGATGGCGGTTTTTCCGCACACCTTGGTCAACACCATTGGCGGTGGACACCTGGAGTTTCAGGCCATCGACGAAGCACGCGCCTTGCTGAGCCAGCGCACAGGAGCGGCTTGTGCTCCATCTTCAAGCGCGGCATCGGAAAATTCAGCCCCAGCACCAGCCACCCACGAAGACCAAGCCCTCACTTTGCGCTACGCCCTGGGGCCGGCACTGGGCCAGTGTTGTGGCGGAGTGGTGCATCTGCGTTTTGAGCCTATGTCTGCCGCCGATGCCCCCGCGCTCCAGCAGCGCTTGCTCGCCAACTGTCAACCGCTGGCCTTGTTTGGTGGGGGGCACGTAGGGCGTGCCCTGATTCATGTGTTGGGGAATTTGCCGTTTGCGGTGCGCTGGATCGACAGCCGAGACGAAATTTTCCCCGCCCAAGTGCCCCTGAATGTGGTGACAGAGCACTCCGATCCGGTGCACGCTGCGGTAGCCGATTTGGCCCCCAACTCTGCCGTGCTCATCATGAGTTTCAGCCACGCTGAAGACCTGGATGTGGTGGCGGCCTGCTTGAAGCGTCAACGCGTCTTGGGCGACATAGGCTTCATTGGCCTCATTGGCAGCAAAACCAAGTGGGCCACTTTCCGTCACCGCTTGGAAGCACGGGGCTTTAGTGCCGACGAGCTGGCGCGGGTGACTTGCCCCATCGGGGTCGAAGGCATCACCGGCAAAGAGCCTGAAGTGATTGCCGTGGCTGTGGTGGCGCAGTTGTTACAGCAAAGCTGAGGCCCCGTGTCTCTGGGCACCCATAATGCGCGGCAACGCAACAAAGGTGTCTCCATGATCGAGCCAAGCAAAACCCCGCAGCCGCTGCACGAAGCAGAACTCACCACCCTCGGCACGCGTGCCTTCCAAGGTCTGGGCCTGCCCCTGGCCGACGCCCAAGACGTGGCCCGCGTGTTGGTGATGGCCGATTTGTGTGGTCTGTCCACCCACGGTTTGAGTCGCGTGGAGTCGTATGGCGAGCGTTTGCTGCTCAAAGGCATCAAGGCCGAACCCCGCATCACCGTCGAGCGGGTGGCCCCTGCCATGGTGCGGGTGGATGGCGACAACGGTGTGGGCCCGGTGGTGGGCATGCGCTCTCTCAACGCGGCCATGCAAGTCGCCCGCGAATGCGGCGTGGGCATTGCGTTTGCGCGTGGCAGCAACCACTTTGGTCCCATTTCACCGTATTCGTTGATTGCCGCTGAAGCGGGCTTTGCCAGCATCATTGGCAGCAACGCCACCACCACGATTGCGCCTTGGGGCGGCAGCGACGCGCGTTTGGGCAACAGCCCGATCGGTTTTGGCGTGCCAAACCCCGGTGGTCAACCCTTCTTGCTCGACATGGCCATGAGCGTGGTGGCACGTGCCAAGATTCGCAATGCCTTCAAACGTGGCGAGTCGATTCCTGACACCTGGGCCACCGACAAAGAAGGCCGTGCCACCACCAACCCCAAGGCCGCGCTGGACGGCTTTTTGCAGCCCGTGGGCGGCCACAAGGGATATGGGCTGGCGTTGCTGGTCGATTTGTTTGCAGGGCTGCTCTCCAACGCCGCCTACTTGACGCATGTGAAGTCGTGGGTCGATGCGCCCGATGAGCCTCAGAATTTGGGCCACTTCTTCATCCTGATCGACACCCAGCGCTTGGGGTCCAGCGAGTGGCTGGCCCAGCGCATGAGCGACTTTGCCGCCATCTTGCACGACAGCCCACCGGTCGAGGCTGACAAGCCCGTGCTGGTCCCCGGCCAAATTGAGTTGGCCAAAATGGAACGTCAACGCCGCGAGGGTGTGGTGCTGGATCCGGCGGTGCTGGCCTTGCTCTACCAGTACGCTGCTGTGGCCCCTTGAGTCATCCGCCTGAAAACAAACACTCAGAAAATGACAAACATGAAACGCTTCGTTGCTGTGTTGGCATCGTGGCTCGCCTTGATGGGTGCAGCGCACGCGCAATCTGACTACCCCAACAAACCCATTCGCTTGGTCGTGCCCTATGTGGCAGGAGGTGCGGCCGACATCACAGCACGTGTGATTGGCCAACGCATGTCCGAGAGCTTAGGCCAGACGGTGATCATCGACAACAAGCCCGGTGCCAACGGCATGCTGGGCACCGACTTGGTGGCCAAGGCCGCGCCAGACGGCTACACCTTGTTGCTCACCGCCAGTGGCCCCATCGTGGTCAACCCTGTGCTCTATGCCAAGGTGCCTTATGACGCGGTCAATGACCTGGCCCCTGTTAGCCAAATCACCAGCTACCAATACGCCGTGGCGGTGCCTGCCGCGTCGCCCATTCAAAGCATGCGCGACTTGGTGGCGCTGGCCAAAGCCAAACCGAATGAGGTGAGCTACGGCTCCACCGGCATTGGTGGTGGTGGTCACTTGGCGGGCGAGTTGCTGAGCCAGATGACGGGCACCCAGTTGACCCACGTGCCCTACAAAGGCGCAGCACCCGCGCTGGCCGACTTGTTGGGTGGGCAACTCACCTTCACCTTCGAGCCTGTGGTTACCGCAGGTCCGATGGTCAAAGCGGGCAAGCTGCGTGCGTTTGCGGTGTCCGGCCCCAAGCGTGCGGCCAGCCTGCCGCAGTTGCCCACACTCAACGAGCTGGGGTTCACGGGCTTCAACATCACCCAGTTTCAGGGCGTGTTTGCACCTGCTAAAACCGACCCCGCCATCATTGCGCGCTTGCACCAAGAGATTGTCAAAGCCAGCAAGTCCATCGAAGCTGGGCGTCGTCTCGTGGACGAGGGCGGCAACGAGATCATTGCCAGCTCGCCAGCCGAGTTTGCGCGCCTGGTCAAATCGGACTTGGCCTTGTATGGCAAGCTGATCAAAGACGCGGGCATCAAGCCCGAGTGACCCCCCGAGCCTATGTAGGAGCGACAGATGTACCAAGTCGATGTGTTAATTCAAGGCTTTCCAGGCCGCGCCGTGTGCCACGGTGGCTTGGGCTGGAGCACCATCACCTTGTTGCGTGGCGAAGGCCGCGTGATCTTGTTGGATGTGGGGGCCTTTGGCGTGCGCAAGCCTTTGGCCAAACAACTGCAAGCGCACGGTGTACGCGCGCAAGACGTGACCGATGTGGTGTTGACCCACGCGCACTACGACCATGCGGTTAACTTCACATTGTTCCCCAACGCCACCGTGTGGATTGGGGACGCCGAGCTCACCTGGGCGGCCAGCGAACCGGCAGGCTTCAACCCCTTGCCCGAGTTGTATGTGCGCGAGTTGTGCCAGTCGCCACGCGTCCAGCGCATCCAAGCGGGCGACGCCTTTTTGGCGGGCTTTGAAGCTTTGGCAGCTCCGGGCCACACCCCCGGCCATTTGATCTTTGTGTTGAACGGCAACGAGGTGCCGATTGTGTTCACGGGCGACGCGGCGAAGAACCGTGCCGAGTTGTTGTCGCGCAGCGTGGCCGACAGCGACGACATGGCCGACAGCATCAGCACCTTGAACCTCATTTGGGACTGCTGGCGCGCCAAGCCCGGTACGCTGCTCATCCCCGGTCACGACCTCACCATGGTGCTCGACGCAGAGGGCGAGCCGCAGTACATCGGCCAGCGTGAAGCTTCCATTGCCGCTTGGTTTTCCGAGACCTTGGAGCAGTCCACCACCATTGACTTGTGTGCCAATGCGGGCGCCGGGTTGTTCACCGACTTGGTGGCGCGTTGAGCGCTGCCTGACTTCCTTCTTTCACTGCCATCCCCACCATGTCCTACAGCCCCGCTTTGCTTGCTGAATTTGCACCCACCGGCGTCTTGCGCGCCTCCATCAACTTAGGCAATCCCATCCTGGCCAATGCGGGCGCAGACGGCCAGCCCTTTGGGGTGTCCATTGACTTGGCGCGTGGCTTTGCCAAGCTCCTGGGTCTTCCCCTTGAACTTGTGGTGTTTGACGCCGCTGGCAAGTCGGTCGATGCTGTGACCCATGAGCAAGCCGACTTTGGTTTCTTTGCGGTCGATCCGGTGCGGGGTGCAGGCATCCACTTCACCGCCCCCTATGTGTTGATCGAAGGCAGCTACATGGTGCCCGAGGCCTCAGCCATCAACAGCAACGACCAAGTGGACAACGCGGGTGTGCGCGTGGTGGTGGGCAAGGGCAGTGCGTATGACCTGTACCTCACGCGTGAGCTGAAACACGCCACCATCGTGCGTGCGCCCACCTCGCCCACGGTGGTGGATACCTTTTTGGCCCAGGGTTGTGAGGTGGCCGCAGGCGTCAAACAGCAACTCGAAGCCGATGCGCTGCGTGTGCCCGGCACGCGCTTGTTGCCCGGTCGCTTCATGGTGATTCAGCAGGCCATGGGCTTGCCCAAGAGCCGCAGCCCCGAAGCCGTGGCTGTGTTGCGCGCCTATGTGGAAGACATGAAGCAAAGCGGCTTTGTGGCCGACGCCCTCAAACGCCACAACATTCAGGGCGCGTCGGTGGCCCCTGCGGCTTGACACCGCCTGGCTAGGGGTGATCAAAAAGGTCTCGCCCGCTTGGCTTGGTGACAAAAACTGTATACACTTCGTGCCACCTGTCGCAGCGGAGCAGGGCAGAGCATGTGGCGCACATGCAGGCCCCTTGTTCGCGACCCTTGCTTCATTCACAGTGCCCGCGGTGGTGAATGATCTCTTCTAGCCAATGGACGGGTGTGACATGGATTCGTACTTACTCGATTGGGCCAACCTGCTGCTGCGCTGGGTGCATGTGATCACCGCCATCGCTTGGATTGGCTCTTCGTTTTATTTTGTTTTTCTCGACAACAACCTGATCAAGCCCAACTCGCCCGATTTGTTGGAAAAAGGCGTGGACGGTGCCATGTGGGCGGTGCACGGGGGTGGTTTTTACAACCCCCAAAAGTACATGGTGGCGCCTAAAAAAATCCACACCAAGCTGCATTGGTTTTATTGGGAGGCCTACACCACGTGGTTGACCGGCTTTTCGCTGTTCACCGTGCTATACCTCTGGAATGCCGGTACTTTCTTGATCGACAAGTCCTTGATGGATTGGTCGCCAGCACAAGCCATCACCGCCGCCTTGAGTTTCTTGGTGGTGTTCTGGTTGATCTACGACGCGGTCAGCCGTGTGTTTGGTTTTCGCGAAAACGGCGAGCGCATAGTGGGCGCGATCATGATGGGGGTGGTGGCGTTTGCAGCCTGGGCCGCGTGCCACTTGTTTGCAGGCCGTGCGGCCTTCTTGTTGGTGGGGGCCATGATTGCCACGGCCATGAGTGCCAACGTGTTCTTTTGGATCATCCCCGGCCAACGCAAGGTGGTGGCTGCCATGACCTCAGGCGTGGCGATGGACCCCAAAGAATTGGCCATGCATGGCAAGCGCGGCAAGCAACGCAGCGTGCACAACACCTACTTCACGCTGCCCGTGATCTTTGCCATGTTGAGCAACCACTACAGCTTCTTGTACACCCACGAATACCACTGGGTGGTGTTGGTGCTGATGATGTTGGCGGGTGCTCTGATTCGGCAGTTCTTTGTACAGCGTCACGGTTACCACTTGGGCCGAGCCAGCAACCCTTTGCCCTTCGCCATCGCCGGTGTGGTGGTGCTGTTGGGCGTGATTGTGTGGTTGCGTCCAGCACCCACGGCCAACGCCAGTAAAGCGTCTGCAAGCCCTGTGACCTTTGCACAAGTCAGCCAAGTGTTGGCGCAACGCTGCTACATGTGCCATGGCGAACAAGTGCAAATGAAAAACGTGCGTTTTGACAGCGCCGAAGGCGTCAAACAGCACGCCCTCAACATTTACCAGCAAGCCGTGGTGCTGCGTGTCATGCCCATGAACAACGCAACCGGCATCACCGAAGAAGAGCGCGGCGTGATCAAGCGTTGGTACGAGGCGGGTGCCAAGACTGAGTGAGTTTGGTCTAGGCTGGCTTGGGAGCTTTTGCGGTGCTGCCCTTGGTTTGTGAGCAGGGCCCTAAAGTATTACCCTGTAAACTTGGGTAACACCTTGGAGCAGCTCCTATGTCCACCACCCTGACCGTCAAAGGCCAAGTCACCATCCCTAAGCAAATCCGCGACGCGCTGAATTTGCAGCCTGGCAGTTTGGTTGACTTCGCCGTCAACCGCGACGGGGAGGTGGTGTTGCACAAAGCTCCGCAAAAAAGCAAGCGTAAGCTTGACCGTTTCGAAGCGGCTCGCGGCAAAGCCGATGTGGCTTGGCGCACCCAAGATCTGATGGCTCTGTTGCGCGGCGACGCCTGAATGCTGGTCGATACCAACGTTTTGGTCGACCTGTTGCAAAACGACCCAGATTGGGTGGACTGGTCCATCGCTCAGTTGCGTGCGCAGTCGCAAATTCACCGCTTGATCATCAACCCGATCATCTATGCCGAGTTGTCGTTGACGTTTTCAAGCGTCGAAGCCTTGGATCGGGTGCTGGCCGGCATGGTGTTGCCCGTGGTCGAAGTTCCCAAGCCCGCCTTGTTTTTAGCAGGCAAAGCGTTTGTGCAGTACCGTCGCCGTGGTGGACAAAAAAGCAATGTGCTGGCTGATTTTTTCATTGGCGCGCATGCAGCGGTGGCCCGACTGCCCGTACTCACCCGAGATGCGCAGCGCTACCAAAGTTACTTTCCAAGTGTTCGCTTGGTGACGCCGGAGATGATGTGATGCGCTTGTGGCAACGTGCCGTCTCGGCAGTTTTTCTGTATGGGTCTCTGGCGCTTGTGCATGCAGGCGAAGTGAACGTGGCTGTGGCGGCCAACTTCGCCGCCCCGATGCAAAAAATTGCACAAGCATTTACGCAAGACACGGGGCACACCGCCTTGCTGGCGTTTGGTGCCACGGGCAAGTTCTACGCGCAAATCAAACACGGTGCGCCGTTTCAGGTGCTGCTGGCGGCCGATGACGAAACACCTGCCAAGCTGGTGGCCGAGGGTTTAGGCCAAGCAGGCACTGCGTTCACCTATGCCACCGGACGCTTGGCCTTGTGGAGCAAACAAGTGGGCGTGGTGGATGACCAGGGCCGTGTCTTGCAAGGCCCTTTGTCGCAGCA
>CAITHK010000254.1 GCA_903892175.1 uncultured Burkholderiales bacterium
GGCCTGCCCAATGCCAAGAAAAAAGACTCGACCGGCATTTGCTTTATTGGCGAGAGGCCCTTCCGCGAGTTTTTGAACCGCTACATCGCCATGGAGCCCGGCCCCATCAAGAATCCCAAGGGCCAAACTATCGGCCAGCATGTGGGCCTGTCCTTTTACACCCTGGGACAGCGCCAGGGCTTGGGCATTGGCGGCCTCAAGGCGCGCGGTGCACAAAAGGGTGGGGGAGAACACGCACCCTGGTTTGTCGCGCGCAAGGACTTGCAGACCAACACCTTGTGGGTAGTGCAAGGGCATGACCATCCGTGGCTGCTGTCGCACACGCTGAGCGCTTTGGACGCCAGCTGGGTGGCCGGCCATGTACCCGCAGCCAGCCCCCATCTCGCGGCCAAAACCCGGTACCGCCAAAGCGACAGTGCCTGTGCGCTTGTTGCCTTGTCGCCGGCACAGGCCCTATCGGCATTTGCCCTGCGTTTTGCGCAAGCGCAGTGGGCCGTCACGCCCGGCCAGTCGGCCGTGCTGTACGACGGCGAGGTGTGCCTGGGTGGGGGCGTGATTGAGCGCGCGCTGGCGGCTGACGCAGAGTTGTAACTTTCACCGCGTGTAGCGTGTGAGAATGACCGCTCCCCCTACAAGAGCAGATTCAGGAGACAAACGCATGACCCGTCGCGCCACCAAAATTGTTGCAACCCTTGGCCCCGCCTCCAGCGATCCGGAGATGCTCGAGGCGCTGATCCGCGCCGGGGTGGACGTGGTGCGACTGAACTTCAGCCACGGCAAAGCACAAGACCACATCGACCGCGCTCGCCTGGTGCGCGAAGCCGCCCAGCGCGCAGGGCGTGAAGTGGCCATCATGGCCGACTTGCAGGGCCCCAAGATTCGCGTCGGCAAGTTTGCCGAAGGCAAGGTGTTTTTGGAGCACGGCCAGAAGTTTGTGCTCGACGCAGCGCGCACCGAGCTCGGTGATATCAACGCTGTCGGTCTGGACTACAAAGCCTTGCCCGAGGAAGTGAAGGCCGGTGACGTGCTTTTGCTCAATGACGGTTTGATTGTGATCACGGTGGACGCGGTGGTGGGTCAGCAGGTGCACACCACCGTCAAGCTCGGTGGCGAGCTGTCCAACAACAAAGGCATCAACAAACAAGGTGGCGGCTTGACTGCGCCTGCGCTGACGGCCAAAGACATGGACGACATCCGCACCGCCATGAGTTTTCAGGCGGACTATGTGGCCGTGAGCTTTCCCAAAAACGCCACCGACATGGAAATGGCACGCCAGTTGTGCAATGTGGCCGCAGCGCCCTTCAACCACAAGCCGGGTCTGATCGCCAAAATCGAGCGCGCCGAGGCCATCCCCAAGCTCTTGGAAATTCTGCTGGCCAGCGACGGCATCATGGTCGCGCGCGGAGACCTGGCGGTCGAAGTGGGCAACGCTGCAGTGCCTGCGCTTCAAAAGCGCATGATCAAGCTGGCCCGTGAGCACGACAAGGTGGTGATTACTGCCACGCAGATGATGGAGTCCATGATCACCAACCCGGTGCCCACCCGCGCCGAAGTGAGCGACGTGGCCAACGCGGTGCTGGACGGCACCGACGCCGTCATGCTGTCGGCAGAAACTGCGGCAGGCAAATACCCGCTGGAAACCGTCAAGGAAATGGCGCAAATTTGCCTGGCCGCCGAAAGCGGCGAGGACTCCAAGCTCGACGCCGACTTTATTGGCAAGACCTTTGCCCGGATTGACCAGGCCATTGCCATGGGTGCGCTGTTCACCGCCCACCACATGGGTGCCAAAGCCATTGTGGCCATGAGCGACAGCGGATCGACTGCGCTGTGGATGAGCCGCCACCTGATCCAGGTGCCGATTTACGCCATCACGCCCAAAGTGGTGAGCCAGCGCAAGATGACGCTGTACCGCAATGTGCGCCCCCTGCTGATGGGCGCAGTGGCCGACCGCGACAACGCCTTGCGCGACGCGGAACAGCAGCTCAAGGCACTGGGCATTGTTGCCCCGGGCGACGTGTACGCCATCACCTGCGGTGAGCCCATGGGCGCGCCGGGCGGCACCAATATGCTCAAAATTTGCCGCGTCGCCTGAGGGGTCCGTGGGCACCGGCGTGCCGGTCGAACAGGGGTAAGCGGGGTGAAAGTGCCACGGCTAAAATTCGCCCAAGGTCAAAAGTTACCAAGCAGTTAC
>CAITHK010000255.1 GCA_903892175.1 uncultured Burkholderiales bacterium
GACTGGGGTGTACTGCTGACCGGCAGGGTTGTAGATACCGATTTGACGGAACAAGCCTTCCATGCCAAAGGTGCGGGCTTCGTCCACCAAAATTGGCACCACGCGTGGGCCCAGGGCTTGGTCACGCAGCAACTGGGTGAGAAAGCGCACATAGGCCTGGGTGGTCGAGATTTCACGGCCTTCGGCAGTGGGGTCCATCACCGATTTGAAAACGTCCAACGACGGCACCGTGAAGCTTTCTTCGGCTTTGGTGCGACGGTGTGGCAAATAACCACCCAAGGCCTTGCGGCGCTCGTGCAGGTAACGCATTTCGGGCGTGTCGTCCGCGGGCTTGTAGAACGGAATTTTGGACAACTCGCTGTCTGGGACCGGAATGTTGAAGCGGTCGCGCATGTACTTGATGTCGTCGTCCGTGAGCTTTTTGGTTTGGTGAACGTTGTTCTTGCCCTCGCCCGCTTTGCCCATGCCAAAACCTTTGACAGTTTTGATCAACAGCACCGTGGGTTGACCTTTGTGGTTCACCGCTTGGTGGTAAGCCGCGTAGACCTTTTGGGGGTCGTGGCCGCCACGCTTCAAATTCCAAATTTCGTCGTCACTCATGTGCGACACCATCTCGAGGGTGCGGGGATCGCGGCCAAAGAAATGTTTGCGAACGTAAGCACCGTCATTGGCCTTGAACGCTTGGTAGTCGCCATCCAAGGTTTCCATCATCAGCTTGCGCAAGGCACCATCTTTGTCGCGGGCCAAGAGAGGGTCCCACTCGCTGCCCCACAACAGTTTGATCACGTTCCAGCCAGAGCCGCGGAACTCGCCTTCGAGCTCTTGCACGATCTTGCCGTTACCTCGCACCGGGCCATCAAGGCGCTGCAAGTTGCAGTTCACCACGAAGATCAGGTTGTCCAGGTTTTCGCGGGCGGCCAAACCGATGGCGCCCAGTGACTCGACTTCGTCCATTTCACCGTCGCCACAAAACACCCAGACCTTGCGGTTTTCGGTGTTGGCAATGCCGCGCGCGTGCAGGTACTTCAAAAAGCGGGCTTGGTAAATCGCCATCAAAGGCCCGAGGCCCATGGAGACAGTGGGGAATTGCCAAAACTCGGGCATGAGCTTGGGGTGCGGGTAGCTCGACAAACCTTTGCCGTCCACCTCTTGACGGAAATTGAGCAATTGCTCTTCGCTCAGACGACCTTCTAAATAGGCTCGGGCGTACACGCCGGGCGACACGTGGCCTTGGATATACAGGCAATCACCGCCATGGTTTTCGTTTTCTGCGTGCCAAAAGTGGTTAAAGCCTGCGCCAAACATATGGGCCAACGAGGCAAACGAACCAATGTGGCCCCCTAGGTCACCACCGTCTTCTGGGTTATGGCGGTTGGCTTTGACCACCATGGCCATGGCGTTCCAGCGCATGTAAGCGCGCAAGCGTTCTTCGATTTCGATGTTGCCCGGGCAATGTGCCTCTTGGCTGGGCTCGATGGTGTTGACGTAGCCAGTGTTGGCAGAGAACGGCATGTCAATGCTGCTCTCGCGGGCATGCTCAAGCAACTGCTCCAACAAAAAATGTGCACGTTCCGGCCCCTCCGCATTGATCACGGCGGACAGCGCATCCATCCATTCACGTGTCTCTTGGGTGTCTGCATCATTCGCGGCAAATGTGCGCAGGTCGTTGGGTTGTGCTGACATGCTTGTCTCCTATATAAGGCATGTGTTGTTGGTCGACTGTAACGAATTGTTGCATAAAAAAATAAAATTTCAAATAGCGATGATTGATTTCTTAATGTGAAATATCAATCGGGTTTCTCACTCGGCACCGCTAAACTCAAAGCCCATGTTCAAACAGCCCATCCTTCAACCATTCCACCCCTTGGCAGCGCGCTGGAAGCTTTGGTGGCGTCAGCAAAGTCCAAGCAAGCAAGACCGTTTCGCCTTGATTGGGCCTTTGGTGGCTGTGGTGCTGTTTTTGCTCGCCATCACCACCGCGCTTTGGTATTTGAAATACGAAGAACTCGATCGCGAACAAGAAATCGTGCGCCGTGATGTCGAGTACGCCCAACAACGTTTGCGCTTGCGATTGTTGGAAAGACAAGAGCAAATCATGCGGATTGCCCGCGATGTGGCCAACGGACAAACGCAAACTCGCCAATTCACAGCCGAAGTCAAGTCCTTGCTGGAGCAAAGCCCAGAACTCTCCAGCATCACCTGGTTAGATACTCAAAGACGGGTGCGTGCCACCTATGCGAGTGCCAGCGCCAACCCGGCCATGATTCACCAATCGGGCGATGTATTGACCCAAACGGAGACCAAAGACACCTTTGATTTGTCACATGCCTTGTTGCAACCGGTGTACTCGCAACCGATCCAACTGGGTCGTGGTTTGCCGACTCAAGTGAAC
>CAITHK010000256.1 GCA_903892175.1 uncultured Burkholderiales bacterium
ATCCAGCATGCGAACACCTGCTGTGTACAGCCGATGAAAACAAGACTGGCAACGCATGGAGCAAAACACCCAGTCGAGCGGATAACGCCTTGCATGCCCCACCTTGAAGCGAACATCTGCGTGACCCAACCCGCGAGCCTGTCTTGCACATACCCAGCATTTCATGAGTGCTCACCATCACTGAGCCCATGTGGGTCGCCCCTGCGCATTGCCTGATCGAGGCGCGTAAGTGGCCCCGTTTTGAGGTGCAGGCATATTCGGTGTCGGTGCTGCCATGGCAGGCGCACCGCCGATGCCACCTCCTGAGTTGCCGCTTGATCCGCCGCCAGAACTACCGTCTCGCTGCAGCTTGATGGCCATCAGATTCTCATAGTCCTTGTGATCCGGCTCGATCACCAAGCGAATGATGTTGCGCAGCTCGCCCTTGCCATCTTTTTCGATGCCGATGCGAGCTGCGAACTCAGCACCATCGAGTTCACTGAAACCTCGAATTTGGCGCGCACGCTGCGCCTCGGGTGAGTTGTCATCAGGGTGGATGTTGCGCGCGCTGTTGAGCACAGCCTTGATGAAGCTGCGACCCATCTGCCCCCAAGTGGGCCCTTTTTGCGAGTGCAAGCCCACATTGCTCCAAATTTTTCGCTTAGCAAAGGGCCCTGTGAGCACCACAAACTCGCATGAAAGAAAAACCGCACCGGTTTCATCGGACGCTGTTGCATAACCCCCAGTCCAGCCTTGCGCCAGATCGTCGTAGCCACCAGGTTTGATAGCCATGCGCACCATGGCTTGCGTGCCTTTAGCCATCAGGTTGAATTCACCTTGCTGCGCATCGGCATCGTTGAAATCGCTCCAAGATGTGGGCGCGCTGTAGGTTGGGTTGTGAGTCGTTGGGTGATAGGTATCGTGAGTCATGAATGAAATTCCTGTGATGTTTGTTTGGTTCAAAGTTGGACTTCGCCAACCCAGCGGATTTGGAAAGTGGGCTCAGTGACGAGCTCTTTACGCGCGGGCTGAAACGCCGCACGCAACATCGGGTGCCACTTGGCGTAGTCCTCTTCGGATACAGAAAACTGCACCTGCATAAAGTCCTGAACTCGGTCACCTGCGACAACCATGCGCTCAGCGATCTGAGACAAATGCGCCTGGTCCCACACGATCTCCTTGGGTTGAGAGACTTCGATCTGCAAGTCGCCGTCATCTATGCGGAACTTGGCCGAATCAACCTCGTCGAGGTTGGACGCTTCTTTCATTTGGTCGGCATACCGAAGCTCCATGCCTCGGTTGATAAGGCCGCGCATCTGCAACGTCCATTCGTGCAGCTGCTGTACTGCGTTGTTGAAATGGGCGAGCTGGTCTTTAGGCAGACGACTGATCTGGTTCTCGGAGAGGTCAGGCAATGACGCCTGTTGCAATTGGAGGTGGTTCATGGTTTTGTCCTCAGGTGAGCGCTCGCTGGGAGGTTGAGACGTGCTGGACGCAGTTCTCAAAGGCGATCACGGCGTTCAGGGGATAGCTCACTCGCTTGCCCAGCTTCAGGTAGTGGGGGCCGCGACCTTCCATACGCCAACGTTGCAAAGTTTTGGGGCTCATGGCCCAACGCGAAGCCAAGTCGGCCTCGGTAAGGATCAACCGCTGGGGGATAGATGGCTCTGGGGCAATGACACGCAATGGATCGATTGCCGAGCGCGCTGGTGTTGTTAGCAGCATTGGTACTCCTTTCAATGAGTAGAGGGACAACGCTGCTATTTCAAGAAATCAACAAAGAACTGATAAGGAACTGAATAAAGAACTTTGGCGATATCTCCAGTTCTTTATTCCTCGGCCTGACAGTCAACGGGCCTGTTTGTTTGAAATAATTTAAGAAAACACCGCTCAGACATGAATTTCGTCCAATATTTCAAACATCCTTCCTTTCAATTTTGGGGAAGAAGTTGGAGTAAATTTCTGACAAACAGCGTCCGTTCATGACACCACTGACCCAGTGCATTCTTTCGCAAGCGCGGTCCCTCCCCGAGGGAGGTTTACTCGCGCCCAAAGAGTTTCTGCACCTAGGCTCACGCGCGGCCATCGATCAAACATTCAGCCGGTTGACTCGCAATGGAAAACTTCTCCGAGTCGGACGAGGCGCCTATTGCCCACCAGTTCTGAACCGCTTTGGCACGCGACGTCCAACAAGTGAGTCGATTCTGAAGTGGATAGAGGCAATCAGTGGTGAAACCATCGTTGCAAGCGGATCGGCTGAGGCTCACAACCTAGGACTGACAACTCAGATGCCAACGCAAGACATCTATCTGACTTCTGGCGCTGCGCGCAAACTTATGCTGGGCAATCGAGTTGTCACGCTCAAGAAAGGCAACCGAGTGCAAATGCTCTTGGGTAAACGCGCTGCTGGAAAAGCAATTCGTGCGCTTGCCTGGTTGGGGTCCGAACATGCAGCCGTGGCGTTGAAAGTTCTCAAGCAAAAATTCCCTGGCCATGAATGGGACGCATTGCGACTGTCATGCCCAGCATTGCCCAACTGGTTAGCTAACGCAATCAGAAAAGTGGCCGCTGACTGATTCAAGAGTTTGAATTGGCGTGAGTCACTTCGCCGTTGATGAGTCAGAGCTTGCGGACAACATTAGGCTCAGAATGCACCAGTCCATGCCGAAACTGTATATTCGCAGCAGCGCAGTCGATCTTCAACGGAGCTATTCAACCAGATCCTCGCCTTGTTCTTCAGGAGCATTTAAGCGTTGAATGGTGAGTGCGCATCGTTGCTCAATAAGGACGATGATTTGTTCTACCAGCTTATGTTGGGAAAACCCCCTCACGGCATCAGCTTGAAGCTGCCGAGCTTTTACAGGTAGCGATTTCGCCAGTTCCAAAATACGTTTTTTAGCCTGAGGTTTAGCAAGCCCTGCTTCTTTTGCAAATTGCATCCAATGCCTTGCATACACCTCGGTAAATTTGTACTTGGTACCAATTTTCATCGCCATCTTCAAGGATAATTTTGGGTAAACAGCGATTGAAAGTGTGTCATAAAACGGCGATAAGACAGGCACTTTCGCGGCGTACAGCAGTGAAAAATTTTTTCCATGCGCATCATGGTTACCGATCAAAGCATTGAAGATGACGTAGTCGAGTAGTCTCAGCACATGCGGTGCACTGGGTCTAGTGACTCGTCGCACAAGACCAAAACATTGAGCCAAGTTTGGACCACCTTCGTTTTGATATTTCATCTCAGGAACCACCCCGAGAGCTTGGCAGAAATCCTCTTGATGAAGGCGTTGCCTATGCCCGTCAAAATCAATCATTCGGTCGTATCGCTCAACCAACAAAAACTCGCGATCACCCACTTTGCGGATCAACGCGCTAGCGGGTTTGAGCTGCATGGCCTCTGCCAACGCCATGCAGAACCCTTCATTGATGACACTTGCCTCGACCGCTTGTATGGCGGGTTTCAAGATGTGGGAGCTAGGCGTTCCGATGAGCGGTAAACCAATGCGCGTGCCATCAAAAACGACTGGCAATTTATCCTGAGCTCCTGCGAGCGAAAGTCGCAAGCCATCTTTGCCTGCCAGCATGGGACGATGTGGCAATTCATCCAAAACAGCCACGAGCTCCTCGTCAGTTAGCCACTGAACATCATCATCTTGTGGAGGTTGAGGTAGGGCCTTTCCCTGTTCCAGAAATGTCACAGCTCCCGCGCACTCCCCACCAAGATGGTCCAACAACGCAAATTCATTTTGCCCTGACACATGCAACTGCTGAGCAATCAATTGGCGCATTTTCCCCTCGGGCAGCAGTCCAGCAAAAAATGGGCGGGTGACGTGATCATCAAAGGGCTCTTTTTGTAGCGGCAACGAGCAAGATAAAACCGTTGCATTGGGTTCGTGCAACCAATCCTGCGTGTACTCAAAGTTCAGCCGTCCATTGACCAACCCCAATGTGCCAACTTGCTTGGTAAATAACCAGACATTTAATTTATGACTCATGTGCAGAGACCTCATTTGCAGAAGATGGCAAACCATCCAAGCTGATCACACCACCAAGTGCCTCAATCACACGCATGACAGTTTCCAGCCGAACCGTAGGTTTTCCGGCCTCTAGTTCGACGATGAACCTCACGCCAACACCTGCGACCAACGCCAATCGAGGCTGCGTGAGTCCAAGCCGTTTACGTGCATGACGAAGAGCATCGCCAAGCTCTTGAGGAGATTTGATCGTAGTCATAGCATTATTAATTTCCCGTTCGGTAAATTATGAGGCAATTTCCGTGAATATGCAACCGAATATCCCGATCAGGAAATATATGTCTGTTGAATAGGGTGATTTCAATAAATACACCGATCGGGAAACTTAAGTTTCCACGTGAAAGCACAAACTGTCGCTACTGCCGTTGCGTACAAGACAGGTGAAATAAGGATCAACAATCAGCTGCGTCCACGCCCTTCAAGAGCGAGGCAAAACTCAATCATTGTGCGCTCATGATCGGAGTGCGACATTGCGCGGCAGTATGGACCATCAATGTGTCGCGCAATGTCTCGGGCGTCAGCAAATACTGTCGCGCTATGAGCGCTAACAGCAGCGGTTATGAGCCAGATAGGTTAATTGCCATCAACGTCTGACCAAATAGCCTTCAGTTGATACAAACCCAACCTTCTCTGCCGAATCACAAGTTGTTCATAAGCTTGCAGCGGCCCCTCATAAACAGGATCACCCCGATTGGTCGCCTTGATTTTGAAAAGATCAACTGGTCTGTCACTGTCTAACCCTGCAGCCATCATGATGACCTCCGCCGACTGGGCCTGTTGGCGGTGTTTCCACAATGCTTCAAAAAGTTTGGCCTGTGACGGCGTCAGCATGATGGGACCATGCGGCCAATCATCGAGATGTACACATGCAAAGTTCTCAGAAAATGGCCCATGAACAGCAATCGTACTAGTCAAGCTTTCTGGTTGTGACCTCTCGCTTGCAAAAGGATCCAATAACCTGAGCGCTGCGCCATGCCAAGCAAACCGGTCTTGCAGTTGCCACCAAGTTGCGATGCCTGCCAGTGGATCCGTAGTTAACTTGCCCAGCGGTTTGGGAGTGATCACCCAGCTTTGCTTGCGAGCGACAGGACCATTGAAAATTCGTAGCCCATGACGCTCAATCAAATCAA
>CAITHK010000257.1 GCA_903892175.1 uncultured Burkholderiales bacterium
CTCTATTGCTCGTTGCACAGGGGCAGCGCCTCGATATTTGGGGAGCAAACTGTAGTGAAGATTAAACCAACCCTGGCTCAGTAAATCCAAAATTGCCTTTTTCAGGATTACCCCATAGGCGACGATGTTCAAACTGGTGCGCGGCACTTGGTACGTCAAGTCTGATCAAGGGCAACTGGAATTGGTTCGCCCCCAAGACATCCGAGGCACAGCACTGCTGACGGTCGAGGGAGAGTTGGACGACATCTCAGGCTCAGGCCAAACCGTGGCTGCGCACGACTTGTGCACAGGCATCGTGCGCCAAGAGCAGCACCATTTGGAAGTGCCAGGTGCAGGCCACTACGGCATCTTCAGCGGGCGCCGTTGGCGCGACGTGGTGTATCCGCATGTCAAGGGCTTCATCTTGGAGCATCAAAATGCGGCTGTGCCCAAAGCGGCCGTCAAAGCCAGTGCTGTCGCCAAGCCCAAAGCTGCGCGCCCTGCGGCCAAAAAGGCCGCTGCCAAGGCCAGCCCAACGGCCCCAGTGGCCGTGAAGAAAGTGCCCGCCCGCACGGCCACCAAGTCTGTTGCAGCCAAGCCCGCAGCCAAGAAAGCTGTGCGCGCTAACAAGTGAGTCTGGTTGAGCGTCTCAACGACGCTTTGCCGCAAACGCAGTGCACGCGCTGCGGCTACCCCGACTGCCGCAGCTACGCCCAAGCCATGGCCCTGGGCGAGGCCGGCATCAACCAATGCCCTCCCGGAGGCCAAGAAGGTGTGCAACGCTTGGCTGCCATCCTTGGCCAGGCGGTGCTTCCATTGAGCGCTGGACACGGCGTGGAAGGCCCACGCCAAATGGCCATCATCGACGAGGATTGGTGCATTGGCTGCACGCTGTGCATTGCGGCTTGCCCCACCGATGCCATCTTGGGCGCCAACAAGCGCATGCACACCGTCATCCAAGCCTATTGCACAGGCTGCGAACTGTGTATTCCGGTGTGTCCTGTGGACTGCATCCAACTCGAACCCGTTGACCCCGCCCGCACGGGTTGGGCCGCTTGGTCAGCCGAGCAAGCAAACCAAGCCCGAGAACGCTACCACTGGCACCAGCAACGCGGTGGCCGCGAGGCACAAGAAAACGCGCTGCGACTGCAAGCCAAAGCGCTCAAAAAACTCGCCGATTTGCCCGCCCACACCCACGGTGCCGAGGGCGCAGGCAGTGCGCCTGAAGTGGACCGCAAACGCGCCATCATCGAAGCCGCACTGACCAAGGCCAAAGCACGCGCTCACAGCTGAACGGCGCCTGCCGGGGCCGTTTCACGCCTTCACACAAGTGCTTGTGCCGCCTCTTCTCAGTCGATGCGAGCGCCCGAGGCTTTCACAATTTGCCCAGCCGTGTCCCAGTCGGCACGCAACACACGTGCAAACTCGTCCGACGACATGGCAGCGGGCTCAACCCCCAGTTTGGTGAACCGCTCTTGCACCACCGGATCAGCCAGCACTTTGGCCATGGCCGCGTTGATGCGGTCCACCTCCGCCTTGGGTGTGCCCGCAGGGGCCAACAAGCCAAACCATGAATCGAACTTGAAACCCGGCAAACCCGCCTCGGCCACAGTGGGCAACTCGGGCATGAACTTGGAGCGTTGGCTGCCGGTGTAAGCCAACAATTTGATGCGCGGATCTTGACGAAAACCCGCCACGCCAATCGTGGCCGAGGTCACGCCCTGCACGCGGCCTGCCAACACTTCATTCACAGCGTCCCCGGTGGACTTCATCGGAATGTGCTGCATGCTGGCCCCGGCTTTGGCCAAGAATGAGGCCATGCCCAAATGCGTGGCGCTGCCATTGCCCGCCGAGGCGTAGTTGAATTGTTCAGGCTTGGCTTTGAGTGCGCGCAAGTACTCGGCCAACGTGTTGACGCCCATATTGGCAGGCGCTGCTACCACATAACCCGAGTAGCCCAACAAGGCAACGCCCACAAAGTCTTTCACGGGGTCGTAGGGCAACTTGGCATACAAATGCCCAGCCAGGTTGTGGCTGGCTGCAGCCAACACCAAGGTGTTGCCGTCCGCCGCTGCATGGGCCACTTGGGCTGTGCCCAAGGTGCCGCCTGCACCCGCGCGGTTTTCCACCAGCACCGTGGCTCCAAGGGATTGGCCCAATTCGTTGTTGAAGGTGCGCGCCAGCGTGTCTTGCACCGCACCGGGTCCAAAAGGCACCACCAAGTGCACCACGCGTTGCGCCCAAGCAGAACCCACAGAGCAAGCGCTCAATGCCAACGCCAGAGTCAGGCGGCGAAGTGTGCGTGTAGAAGACATGAACATCCTTGTTGCATAAAATAAAAACGGATCTCGGTTGTGTCGCAGGCACTCACAGGCCTTGCAACACCCCACAGCAAGCCACTCAGGGGCGTGCCAACCAACGCTCCACCAAGCGCACAAAATAACTCGCCCCCACCGGGATGATGGCGTCGTTGAAGTCAAACGAGGTGTTGTGAATCACACACGCGCCCGGCCCGTGGTCAGGCATGCGATGGCCACCGTCGCCGTTGCCAATGAAGGCGTAGCAACCGGGCTTGGCACGCAGCATGTGGGCAAAGTCCTCGGCGGTCAACACGGGCTCGAAGGCGTCATTGACCTGCGCATCGCCCACAATCTCGCGCATCACCTCGGCGGCAAACTGCGCTTCAAAGGGATGGTTCACCACGGGAGGCGAGGCACGCACAAAGCTCACCTCGGCTTGGCAGCCGTGGGCCAGCGCCGTGTGCTCTGCGGTGCGACGCAGCGCGGCCTCCAACAGGTCCAAGGCGTGGTCTGAGAAGGTGCGCACCGTGCCGCCCACCCAAGCCACATCAGGAATCACATTGGGCGCGCCAGAGCCTTGAATTTGCGTGACCGCCAGCAGCACCCGCTCGCGCGAGTCGATCACGCGTGGCACCAAGGTTTGCAGCTGCTGCGCCAAATTGATGGTGGCCGCCACCGGGTCGGTGCCGGTGTGCGGCATGGAGGCATGGGTGCCACGCCCGCGCAAGGTGACGCGCCAGGTGTTGCTCGACGCCATCAGTGCACCGTGGTTGAGTGCAAACGATCCGGCCTTGGCGCCCAAAGAAAAGTTGTGCAAGGCAAACACCGCCTCGCAGGGGAAGCGCTCGAACAAGCCTTCGTCAATCATCTTCTTGGCGCCCGCCTTGCCCATTTCTTCGGCAGGCTGAAAAATGAAGTTCACCGTCCCAGCAAAGTCACGGCGCTGCGACAACTGCCAAGCGGCGGCCAGCAGCATGGTGGTGTGGCCATCGTGTCCGCACGCGTGCATGCGTCCGTCGTGTTGCGAGCGGTGGGGAAAGTGGTTGTCTTCTTGCAGCGGCAGCGCGTCCAAGTCGGCGCGCAGGCCAATGGCGTGTGGCCCTTCGCGACCCCGCAACACGCCCACCACGCCAGTGTGGGCGATGCCGGTGTGCACGTCCAGACCCCAAGCGCGCAAACGCTCGGCCACGATGGCACTGGTGCGGTGTTCGTCGTACCCCAGCTCGGGGTGGGCGTGGATGTCACGCCTGAGATTTACAAACTCTGAACAATCGTCAAAACACGTCAACACCGCCATGCAGGGCCCTTCAGTTCAAGAAGCGGCCAGTTTACTGAAGGCGCTCACCACCTCAGGCGGCGCTTGCACCAACTCAATCAGCACGCCCTCCCCGCCAATGGGAAATTCGTCGTTGGCTTTGGGGTGAAGGAAGGTGATGTCAAACCCCGCCGCCCCTTGGCGAATACCACCCGGCGCAAAACGTACGCCTTGCGCACTCAGCCACTCCACCGCTTCAGGCAGCTTGTCGATCCACAAGCCCACATGGTTCAACGGTGTGGTGTGCACCGCTGGCTTTTTGTCGGGATCCAAGGGCTGCATCAAATCCACTTCCACCTTGAACGGACCGGAGCCCATGGCACAAATGTCTTCGTCCACGTTCTCGCGTTCGCTTTTGAAAGTGCCCGTCACCTCCAGGCCAAACATGTCAACCCAGAGTTTTTGCAAGCGGCCTTTGTCGGGGCCACCAATGGCGATTTGCTGGATGCCCAGCACTTTGAAGGGGCGTTGGTTGGCAGTCATCCGATCAGTCTTTCTTTAAAAAATTTTCTTGAGCCAAGTTTGATACTCGACGCTCGCTTGAGTTTTTTCACGTAGGCCGGATTCGAGCCCATCCGTCTGCTCTTTGATTTGGGCTGTCACCAAAACTTCATGGCTTGGCTGAGAGGCTGTGACCGCCAATGCCACAGGCATCACGACAGACAGAACAAGCCAGCGCGCTAAACCCGCCAGCGAACGCCACCATCGCATGCTGACAGAACTCATTTAGCAACCCCCAAAAATATGGCCAAACAACGCTCAATCTCCAGCATGCGCTCGGGCTCTACACGCCCGAGCAAGGGGCCCATTTTTTCGCGCCGCACAGTCATGACTTTGTCCACCATGACTTGAGAGGTTTTTTGCAGCCCGTTGCGTGTACTGGGCTCTAGCGTGACACGCAGCAAAGGTGCATCCAATAGGGTGCTGGTCACAGGCAGCAGCGTCACGGTGGGATGCTCTTCAAACCAATCGCTTTGTAAAATCAAAGCTGACCGAGGCTTACCGAAATCACCTTGCAAAGCAACAGCGACCAAATCACCACGTGGCATCAGGCTGTCCAGCCCTGCACGTCTTTTGCCGCATGGTCCAGCCAAACATTCACATCGTCTGCCTGAACTTGTTCAGCTTCGTTGATCAAACGAGACTGGCGTACGCACTCTTGGGCAAAATCTGGGCTGCGCGTGTCGGGCACCCAAAGTTGCACAGGACGAAGCCCTGCTTGGCGCAAGCTTTCGCGATACTTCTGAACACGAATATTGACTGCGGTCATGGTCATCTCGATTTGTTACATGCAACATGTTTAGGCATTCAAAATGTCACATGCAACAACTTTTGTGCATGATTTTTGTACGTGATGGCGCTTACTTATGGCTCACTCAAACTCCACGATCATCTGGTCCACCGTGAGGGACTCACCTTTGCTGGCCACCACGCTTTTGACCACGCCGTCTTGGGTAGCAAACAACACGTTCTCCATCTTCATGGCTTCGATCACGGCCACGCGCTCACCGGCTTGAACTTTCTGACCGGGTTTGACCGGCACATCCACCAGCAGACCCGGCATGGGTGAGAGCACATAACGGCTCAAATCGGGCGGTGCTTTGTAGGGCATGAGTTGGTGCAACTCGGCCATGCGGGGTGACATCACCAAGGCGTCGATGCGGGTGCCGTTGTGTTGCACTTGCAGCACCAAGGGGTTCTTCACCGTGCCTCGCTCCACTTGCGCCGTGAACGGCTGGCCGTTGACCGTGCCCGAGATGCGCACATCGTTCAAGCGCGAGTGACTTTCGATGGCGTAGGTCTTACCCCCCACCTGGATGTTGGCCAAACCGCTTTGACCGCGGAACTCGTCCACATGCACGGCCTTGTGGCTGTTTTGACCCTGCGCGCCCAACACCACCACGGTGTAGTCCTGGCCAATCTTGACGTCGTAGCCCGGCAACTGCCCGCTGAGGTTGGCCGCACGTTCGCGTGATTTGCGGCGAACAAAAGCGGCCAGCGCCACCAAGAAGTCGGGGTCGTCATGCGGCACGTCTTCGGCGCGGAAACCCTGGCCGTATTGCTCGGCAATGAAGCCGGTGTTGAAGTCACCCGAAACAAACCGGGGGTGCGCCAGCAAAGCGGCCTGAAACGGAATGTTGGAGCTGATGCCACGGATGACAAAGCCGTTCAAGGCTTCACGCATCTTGGCAATCGCTTCGTTGCGGTCTTTGCCATGCACGATGAGCTTGGCGATCATCGAGTCATAAAACATCGGAATCTCGCCACCGTCTTGCACACCGGTGTCCACGCGCACGCCAAACAAATGGTCGGTATTGCCTTGGAACATGGTTTGCGCGGGCGTTTGAAAACGCACCAAGCGCCCGGTCGATGGCAAGAAATTGCGGAACGGGTCTTCGGCATTGATGCGGCATTCCATGGCCCAGCCATTGCGTTTCACATCAGCTTGCGTGATCGGCAACTTCTCGCCCGCAGCCACGCGAATCATCAACTCCACCAAATCCAAGCCCGTGATGGCTTCCGTCACGGGATGCTCCACCTGCAGGCGGGTGTTCATTTCGAGGAAGTAAAAACTCTGGTCTTTGCCGACCACAAACTCCACCGTGCCCGCGCTTTGGTACTTCACCGCCTTGGCCAACTGCACCGCCTGCTCGCCCATCGCTTGGCGGGTGGCGTCGCTGATGAAAGGCGATGGTGCCTCCTCGATCACCTTTTGGTGACGGCGCTGGATCGAGCACTCACGCTCGTTCAAATACACCACATTGCCGTGGCTGTCGCCCAGCACCTGGATTTCGATGTGGCGCGGCTCTTCGACAAATTTCTCGATGAACACGCGGTCATCACCAAAGCTGTTGCGCGCTTCGTTACGGCAAGACGTGAAGCCCTCGAAGGCTTCTTTGTCGTTGAAGGCCACGCGCAAGCCCTTGCCCCCGCCCCCTGCAGAGGCTTTGATCATCACGGGGTAGCCAATGCCTCGGGCAATTTCGACCGCTTTTTCGGGCGACTCGATCGCATCGTTGACACCGGGGATGCAGTTCACCCCCGCAGAGCCTGCCAATTTTTTCGACTCAATCTTGTCACCCATCGCCGCAATCGAAAAATGGCGCGGGCCAATGAAGGCAATGCCCTCGTCTTCGCAGCGCTTAGAGAACTCGGCGTTTTCGCTCAAGAACCCATAGCCGGGGTGGATGGCCTGTGCACCAGTGGCTTTGGCAGCGGCAATGATTTTGTCGGCCACCAGGTACGACTCACGCGAGGCCGCCGGACCAATCAACACCGCTTCGTCGGCCAGTTGCACGTGACGTGCTTCTTTGTCGGCTTCGGAGTAAACGGCCACGGTTTGTATACCCATTTTGTGGGCAGTCGCGATCACGCGGCAAGCGATCTCACCTCGGTTGGCAATCAAAATTTTGGTAAACATGTATGTATCCTTATTCGGGTATCTATTCAATGCTGTAAGTTCAATGCAGTGCTGCGTGGTGCTTGAGTGACAGCGATTGGGCTGTCAAAAAGAAAAACTTGCTGCACCGCCTAGCACTCAAAGCGGAATGTTTCCGTGCTTGCGCCATGGGTTGTCGATCTGCTTGTCTTTGAGCATCACCAACGAGCGGCAAATCCGCTTGCGGGTTTCATGCGGCTGAATCACGTCGTCAATGAAGCCTCGTGCGCCCGCCACAAACGGGTTGGCAAAACGGGCCTTGTACTCGGCTTCTTTGGCCGCCAGTTTTTCAGGGTCGCCTTTGTCTTCGCGGAAAATGATTTCCACCGCGCCCTTGGCGCCCATCACCGCAATCTCGGCATTAGGCCACGCAAAGTTCACGTCACCGCGCAGGTGCTTGGACGCCATCACGTCATACGCACCGCCATAGGCCTTGCGCGTGATCACAGTGATCTTGGGCACGGTGCACTCGGCGTAGGCATACAACAGCTTGGCACCGTGTTTGATGATGCCGCCAAACTCTTGGCTGGTTCCGGGCATGAAACCGGGCACGTCCACAAAGGTGATCACAGGAATGTTGAAAGCATCGCAAAAACGCACAAAGCGCGCGGCTTTGATCGAGCTCTTGATGTCCAAACAACCGGCCAACACCAAAGGTTGGTTGGCCACGATGCCCACGGTTTGACCGGCCATGCGGGCAAAGCCGATCAAGATGTTTTTGGCGTAATCGGGTTGCAACTCAAAGAAGTCGCCATCGTCCACGGTTTTGACGATCAGCTCTTTCATGTCATAGGGCTTGTTGGGGTTCTCAGGCACCAAGGTGTCCAAGCTCACGTCCAGACGATCGGTCGGGTCCCCGTTGTGGCGCACAGGCGCTTTTTCTTTGTTGTTGAGGGGCAAGTAGTTGTAGAGACGACGCAGCATCAACAAGGCTTCGACGTCGTTTTCAAACGCCATGTCGGCCACACCGCTCTTGGTGGTGTGGGTCAACGCGCCCCCCAGCTCTTCGGCCGTCACCTCTTCATGCGTCACCGTCTTGACCACTTCGGGGCCCGTGACAAACATGTAAGAGCTGTCTTTGACCATGAAGATGAAGTCGGTCAACGCAGGTGAATACACCGCACCCCCGGCCGACGGCCCCATGATCATGCTGATCTGGGGCACCACCCCACTGGCCATGACGTTGCGCTGAAACACATCGGCATACCCACCCAATGACGCGACACCCTCTTGAATACGGGCTCCGCCCGAATCGTTCAAGCCAATCACAGGCGCGCCCACTTTCATGGCCTGGTCCATGATCTTGCAAATCTTTTCGGCATGTGTTTCCGACAAAGCGCCACCGTAAACGGTGAAGTCTTGGCTGAACACAAACACCAAACGTCCGTTGATCATGCCGTAGCCTGTGACCACACCGTCGCCCGGAATTTTGTTGCCTTCCATGCCGAAGTCTGTGCAACGGTGTTCGACAAACATGTCCCACTCTTCGAAGGTGCCTTCGTCGAGCAGCACCTCGATGCGCTCACGCGCTGTCAGCTTGCCTTTGGCGTGTTGCGCATCGATGCGCTTTTGGCCGCCGCCCAAACGCGCCGCAGCACGTTTTTGTTCCAGTTGTTCCAGGATGTCTTGCATGGTTGCACTCTCTTTGAAGGAAGATGGGTTTCAGCCCTGCGCTTGGTAAGCGCCGAGCAGTTGTCTGGCAGCGGTCGAAGCAGCCAACTGCCCCGCCGCCACTTGTTGGCTGAGTTCGGGCAACAGCGCTTGCACGCGCGGCTGCGACCGGAAGGTGTGTTTCAAACCGGCGTCGATGCGCTCCCACATCCACGACAGCGATTGACTCTGGCGGCGCGTTTCAAAGCGGCCATTGTGTGTTTGCAAGGCTTTGAATTCGCTGAC
>CAITHK010000258.1 GCA_903892175.1 uncultured Burkholderiales bacterium
CAGAGATTAAGGCATTGCTGAGAACGTTGGCATCGCTTCGCATGTTAGAAAAGTACGACCACGTCTTGACAAGAAAGCAAAGAAAATATGGTCTTACTTGAATGCGCCGGCGTGGGGCAGTGCCGTTCACAAGGTCAATGCGTGCGCGTAACTTTAAAGCGCAGGATTTACCAGTTCATGCCAAGCTAGGTATTCAGAGCGACGCAGTCTATAACGGGCGATGCTACCTTCATGTAACTGGCGTAACGCGTCAGTTAGCATTTGAATGAACGCATCGCGATCGGCCTCATTGACAGCATCACGCGCGACTTGGGCAATCACGTCGGGCTGAGGTCGCAGCAGCCCTTTGACCACCAATTGAACCGCTTGGATTAGCGCCTCACGGTACTTAATTTTGAGCGGATCGGGCTCGACCATGGTTTGTGTGATCGCTAAGTAACGCTGACAAGAGCGTTCATATGCCCAAACAAACACATCACGTAACAAATCAACTTCGTTGAGTTCGTATACGCCCAAGGTTCCCTCGACGTAGGCACGTTCTGGAACATCAATGAAAGACAAGGGGCAAAGGTTGCTTTTAATCAACGGGATATTGGCACCGATACGAGAGACACGTTTATTAACATCCTCAAACGGCTGTAAGTAAGGTAACTGCACCATCAGAAAAAAAGCCTGCTCAAATGGATCTGGGATTGCTGCCGCCTTGTTCAGCAATTGTTCAAAACAATCTTCGATGACTTGCGGCAAAGCTGCTGGGTGAAACACGGTTCCGGAGATCTCGACCGTCCGCCGACGCAAACGGCCACTTGCTTGCGGGTCTCGTATCAAGTCCTGTGACAGCACTGCGTGGATGTTTTTGAAAGTGAAGGAATCAAAGCCAACCTCATCCGCATCCTCAATCAGCATCTCGATGGCAGCTTTGTGGTTCAGGATCATCTGCGTTTCAATCGCATCTTTTCCTTGAGCTATCTGCCCCAGCTCAATCAGATTTTGAGTATCTAGTCGACTGTAGGTGTTACCTTCTAGTTTGGATGAGGCCCACGACAAATCAACCAGCAAGCGGCTCAGGATGTCACGGGCGTAAGTGCCAGCTGGACGTTCGTTGGCCGCTGTGCGGCCCATGTCGTGCAACTGGCTTCGCAGCGACTCCGAGAGGTAGAAAGTTTGGCCAGGCTGGTAGGCCTCTAGAAATTCACGCTGATAACCGACAGGGCGTCGGTGCATCAGCGGCACCCTAACTTGGTCTCGAATGCGCGCGCCTTCAGGAGAAATTGAAACGTACAGTTCAGCCTCAATCCCCCCAGCAGAGGCTGAGGCTGCAACGCCTTTGAGCGTAACAACCCTCTTTGATGCAGTCTTATAGACCAAGGCGATGCTCTCACCCTCGGCGCTCAAGCGCTTCATTTCAATGAGTTTTTTCAGTCGACGTTGCAGTGTGCGACGGTTGAGCTTGGCGTTTTGGCGGCGTACCATCTCCGCTTCAATGTCCGAGATGCCGATCCCGTTCGGGTGAGCTGCAACGATAGACTCGATCAGCTGGAGTTCTTCGATAGGTGTCGTGCGTGACATCGATTAGCCTTTCATTCGCTTAGTCGCTGGGTAATAACGCACAGGTGCGACATTGCGAGACAGTATTTGGCATCATTTTGACGTGCAATATGTCGCGCGTCAAGACAATACTGTCGCGCAATGACGGGCCTCCTTTTTGAAGAGGCGTGGCAGGAATTCATGCAAAAAACCGCAGAAGCCACTTGGTGACGCTTCATTTAGCCCCTTCATTATTTGCAATGAGAAAATAGTCCCAGTAGTGCGTGCCTCCGGCGCTTTTTTCCAAGAATCCGCTATTGCGCAAGAACGTAAGGCAAAGGAATCGCCGACATACTTACTCGGTCATTCAGCGTCTCGTCGCTGAGCTGGATCAATTGGCCCATTTTCAACGCACTCTTGCTTGGACCGAAACGAACCGCAATTCGGTCGAGGATTAACGGCACGGATGATTGGTGCAGGTATACCTCGTATTTTTCCTTAATTGAAAAATCACCATTGAGTTAATAACTGATTTCATCAAAAGAACCAATGTAAATAGATAAGCCATCAATCGCAATAACAATTGAGAAAATATATATGGAATTAAAAGCATTGAATGTGCGTTAACGTTAGCGAACAGACAATTAAAATTAACTGACTTCAGTAGGCTTCCAACGGCGCGGTAGCAAGTCCGCAATTTGACGGTTCAGATGCGTGGGCAATCGGGCTGACTGAACCTGTTTGTCACGGTGGCGCCATTGCGTTGGTGGGCGATGGCCCAAGATACTGTCAAATTTGTAATAAGATATAAACTTCTAGAGATTAGAAGTTTATCTGTCAGACATCAGGATCGCACCAGTGTGCGACTTCCCGATGTTTAGCGCTTCCTCAAGTCGTGAGCTGGCCTAGATATTCAACCAAAAGATTCAGGGATGAAATCAGGCGTACTCAAAGACTTACCCTTTAGTTACAAGCTCGGCCTTGTGGCCATCAGTGGCGCACTCTATTGGGGCTCGTTTGAGCTCAACAGACTCTTGTTTGACGATCTGCTGTTCTTAGACCGGGTGCATTGGATTTACATCCCCGGTGGCATCCGGTTTATTTTGGTTCTGTTGTTTTTTGAGTTGGGCGCTCTGGGCATCTTGTTGGGTGCGCTGTGCCTGAATTACCTTTATTACTTCAATGGCGACCACCTGTTTGCCATTGGCACCAGTTTTTTGGCTGCTGGAACCCCTTTGCTGGCGCGCTACATGTCGGTGAGGTGGCTCAACATGGATCTGAACCTGAAGGGGCTGAGCAACGGCATGCTGCTCAAAGTGTCTTTGTTGTTTGCCATCCTCAGTTCATGCCTGATCCAGGGGTGGTTTTACTGGAATGGCAAAACAGACAATTTCTGGTTAGCGGCATCGGTGATGGCTGTCGGCAAATGGCTCGGAACTGTGTTGGTTTTAGCCTTGTTGAAAATGTTGTTAAAATTAATATTATTTTTGACGTCAAGGGACTAGCTAATATGAAAAACGTCTACCTGACTTTCTTGAACCTTTATGAGCTGCTGCAAGATGAAACAGGTGTGATGTCCGGGATTGATTTGGAATCTAAAAAATTACTAGAAATCATTGCCCTCAAAAATAGTGCGGGCTTGCCGATGAAGGTCATGGATGCCATGCGGTTGAATGCGTTGGCTTCGCCAGCGACGATTCACCGCAAACTCACACAGTTGGTCAACGCGGGTTTGGTCGAGATGGTTCACCAAGGGACCAACCGTCGCAAAAAATTCCTGATTCCCACCCCGTTGGCAGAAAAATACTTCCATCAAATTGGCGAAATCATGTTCAAAGCCGTGGGCGCGCATTGAGTCATTGAGCGCCAGGACCCCTGTTGACACATGACAAAAACTTTGTACCCCACAACTCCTCCAGCTTTGCTTTTGGTTCCCGGACTGATGTGCGATGGCGCCGTCTGGGCGCCTGTGTTGTCCGCCCTGTCTGACCATGCCGATTGCCACGTCGTGGACCACGGCTTGTCTGATGGATTGGATCTCATGGCCGAACAGCTGTTGGCAAAAGCCCCGCCAACATTTGCGTTGGCTGGTCACTCCATGGGTGGGCGTGTTGCGCTGGAGGTGATGCGGCGTGCCCCGCATCGTGTGACCCACTTGGCCTTGCTCGACACGGGCTACAAAGCCAAAGTCCCCGGCGCAGTGGGGGAGGAGGAAGCGCGCAAACGCCAAGCCTTGCTCGACATTGCCCGCACCCAAGGCGTGCGCGCCATGGCGCAGGTGTGGGTGCAAGGCATGGTGGCGCCAGAGCGACTGGCCGACAGCGCGTTGATCGAATCCATTGTGGCCATGCTGGCGCGCAAGTCCGCCGATGTGTTTGCCAACCAAATCCACGCCCTGCTCAACCGCCCCGATACCCAAGATGTGTTGGCCAGGATCGATATTCCCACCTTGGTGGCTTGTGGGGAACAAGACAGTTGGTCGCCGCCCGTGCAACACGAGGAAATTGCTTGCCTCATTCCGGCGCGTCCCCAGGTCAAAACCATCCCGCTCGCGGGGCACATGGCCACCATGGAGCAGCCCCAGGCCTGCGCCCAGTTGCTGATTGACTGGTTGTTGCTCCCGCGGTCCGCCATACCCGCCCAATAACCTTTAAATTTGTTAGGTCTTGCTTGACGCCTAGAGAGTCGGGGTCAATAATATTTCTTTGATGAATCAACGTTTCATTAAAGAAACAAATTCAAGGTATGCAGGAGATCTGGATGAGCACAGCACAGGCCGCCACGGCTGCCATTGAATTCATCGGCGTCGACAAGCGTTTTGGCGTCCCAGGGACGGCCTCTGAAGTCTTGGCAGCTCGCGACGTCTCTTTTGCCGTTGCCCCTGGCGAGGTGGTCTCCATCATCGGTCCTTCGGGCTGCGGCAAGAGCACCTTGCTCAACATGGGCTCGGGTCTGGCCAAACCCAGCGCTGGCGTGGTCAAAGTGGCGGGTGAGGTGGTCAACGGTCCCAACAAGCATGTGGCCTTCATGCTGCAAAAAGATTTGCTCATGCCTTGGCGCACGATTGCGCAAAACATTGAATTTGGCTTGGAGTTGCGTGGCGTGGCTTTGGCGCAGCGTCATGAGGTGTCGGCCCGGTTGCTGGCGCAATGTCACCTCACGGGTTTTGGCGCTTACTACCCGCATCAGCTCTCGGGGGGCATGCGCCAACGCGCTGCCATGGCCCGCACCTTGGCGGTCGACCCGCTGGTGTTGTTGATGGACGAGCCGTTTTCGGCACTCGACGCGCAAACCAAAATGATCTTGCAGCAAGACTTGGCCCGCACCGTGTCGCAGCAGGGCAAAACCGTGTTGTTCATCACCCATGACCTGGCCGAGGCGGTGGCTTTGTCCGACCGCATCCTGGTCATGAGCGAGCGTCCCGGCACCATCGTCGAGCAAATCACGGTGGACATTCCCGAGCGTGACAACCCCATGCAGCGTCGCAAAGACGATCGGGTGGGTCGCTACGTGGCCATGCTCATGGACTTGCTCAAACTCGACGCCAACACGCAAGTTCACTGACCCCTTTTTCAACGCATCTTTCCTCAACCTATAGGAGTTCTTGCATGAGCCGTACCTCTCCCTCATTCTCGGGCCGCCGACTGGCATTGGCGCTGGCAGCTTCGACCGCGATGGCTTTGCCGCTGATGGCCAAAGCCCAAGCCATGCAAGAAATCACTTACCTCTTGCCGGCCCCCAGCACCTTGCCTGCGTTTGGTCCCTGGATGATTGCGCAAGCCAAAGGTTATTACGCCGCAGAAGGCTTGGATGTGAAATTCGTCACCGGCCGGGGTGGGGTCGACGTGGCCAAGCAAGTGGGCGCAGGCAACGCGGTGATTGGCGGCGCGATTGGCGACACGCCCATCATCGCGCGCGCCCAAGGTATTCCAGTCAAGGCCGTGGCCGTGTTGGGGGCGGGCTCGCTCACGCAGCTGGTGACGCACAAAGACGAAAAAATTGAAAGCCCGCGCGAACTCAAAGGCAAAACCGTGACCGTGCTGGCATACACCGACACCACGTATTACGCCTTGCTGGGCATGCTCAGCAAAGTGGGGCTGACCAAGAACGACGTCAACATCCAAGCGGCGGGTCCTGCTGGGGTGTGGCAACAGTTCTCGGCCAAAAAAGCAGTGGGCATGGCCGGTGTGCCGGACTGGACCGTGAGCGCCATGGAGGCCGGTGCGCAGGTCGACATTTTGCCCGCCGACGTGTACTTCAAAAGCATGGCACAAGCCATCTTGGCCTCTGACGAGACGATTCAAAAGAACCCACAGCTGATTCAAAAGCTGGTGCGCGCCACGCTCAAAGGCATGAAAGACATCATGGCCGACCCCAAGGCTGCCACAGACGTCTACGTGGCCCATGTGCCAGCGCACAAAGGCAAAGAGGCGTCCATCTTGAAGGCCTTTGAGATGTACAACCAATACGTGTACGCCAAGCAAAAAGTGCCCGGTCAAATGGACGAAGCGCGCTTGGGCGAGTTGCAAAAGTTTTATGTCGACAACGGCGTGGTGCCCAAAGCTGCGCCCTTGAAAGACCTGTACACCAACCAGTTCGTGGCCGGAAAGTAAACCTTCATGAGCGCCCAACGCGACCGCCTGGTCACCACCAGCCTCAGCTTGATGGTGTTGGTATTGTTTCTTGCCGCCTGGGAGTGGGGGCCGGGTACCTTGGGTGTGCCCGAATTCGTGCTGCCTCGGTTCAGAACGGTGTGCACAGAGGCGGCGCGCATTTGGGGGGCAGAGCAATTGCTGTGGCACGCTGGCATCACCGCAGCGGAAGTGGTGATTGGTTTTGTGCTGGGCTCGCTCATGGGGGCTTTGATTGGCTATGCCTTGGGCCTGTCACCGCGTGTCGAAGCTGTGTTGTCACCGTACTTGCTGGCTTTGCAAATTGCACCCAAGGTGGCCTTTGCCCCGCTGTTTGTGATGTGGTTGGGCTACACCATGTACCCCAAAATTTTGGTGGCGGTGCTGATTGTGTTTTTCCCCGTTCTCATCAACGTCTTGTCGGCCATGCGCACCATGGACTACGACATGATCAACCTGGCACGTTCCTTCTCAGCCACCCGCTTGCAGGTGTTTCGCATGGTCGAATACCCCACCACCATGCCTGCCTTGTTCTCGGGTTTGCGCATTGCCAGCACCCTGGCCGTCATTGGCGTGGTCGTGGGTGAGCTGGTAGGCGGCAACATGGGCTTGGGTTATTTGTTGGTCTTCTTTGAAGGCCAAGGCAACACGGCCGGTGTGTTCGTCATCATTGGCGCGCTCACTGTCATTGGCATCGTGGCTTATTACGCGGTGGTGCTGGCCGAACAGCGCGTGCTGCACTACTTGCCCAGCGCAGAAAGACGCACCGCATGAGCGCGCAGACCGCCGAAATTTTGCTCACGGGCCGTCGCGTGCTGGTCACCGGCAGTGCCCGTGGCTTGGGCGAAGCCTTTGTGCGCGCCTTGGTGCTTGCCGGTGCCCGTGTGGTCATCAGCGATGTGTTGCACGAGCGCGGCATGGCCTTGGCCGCAGAGCTGGGTGACGCCACCCACTACGTGCCCATGGACATGTCAGACCCCGCCGCTGTCAAGGCCGGGGTCGACGCCGCCGCTGTCCACTGGGGGGGCTTGGAGGGCTTGGTCAACAACGCCGCCATCACCAACTCGGGTGGCAAAAACATGGACGAGTTGAGTGTCGACACCTGGGACCAGGTGATGGCGGTCAACGTGCGCGGCCCTTGGTTGGCCACCGTGGCGGCCACGCCCCATCTGGCCGCCAGTGGCAGTGGCCGTGTGGTCAACCTCGCGTCGGACACCGCTTTGTGGGGCGCCCCGCGCCTGATGGCCTATGTGTCCAGCAAAGGTGCGGTGATGGCCATGACGCGCTCCATGGCGCGCGAGCTGGGGCCCCAGGGCATCACCGTCAACGCTGTGGCACCTGGCCTGACCTTGGTCGAAGCCACCGAGTACGTCCCCGAAGCTCGCCACCAGTACTACGCCCAAGGACGCGCCATCACGCGTGCCCAAATGCCTGACGACGTGACCGCCAGCGTGTTGTTTTTGTTATCGCGCAGCAGCGGCTATGTGACGGGGCAAGTCTTGCCCGTCAATGGCGGCTTTGTGATGAATTAACCCTGATCTCCAAAGAGGACCTTTTCATGACCACCACCCCAGCCGCCAACCAACCCGTGTTCAACGAACGCGGTTTGATGGACGCCCTCATTCCCCCAGAGGCCGATATTCAGCGCAGCTTGATGCCAGCCCCTGGCCAAGACTTTGGCGCCTGGTTAGAGTCTCGCGTGGCGCGCTTTGCCACCCGCCGCTACGACTGGGATGCGCTGGCGTTCCAGGCCAAGGTGGACCCGCGTTACCGCCGCGCCCAAATGCGCTACATGGGCACCGGCGCCACCGGCGTGGCCAGCGACAACAACACCGTGCCCTCGGCCCACTTCACCTTCTCCACCATGGTCATCCCAGCCGGTGGCATTGGCCCTTCACACATCCACTACGACGTGGAAGAAGTGTTCTTTGTCCTGCGCGGCAAGATGAAAATCGTCTGCGAAAAAGACGGTCAGCGCTGGGAGTCCATCCTGCACGAGCGTGACCTCATTTCTGTGCCCCCAGGCGTGTACCGCGAAGAAGTCAACATCGGCGACGAAGACGCGCTCATGTGCGTGATGCTGGGCACCCCCAAACCCATCACGCCCACCTACCCGCCCGAGCACCCGCTCTCCAAAGTCAAGCGCTGACAAGCGGCCCCATGACTGCCGCCTCCGATCTCCAACGTCGCTTGCAAGCCCATGCCTTGCAACACGTCGACACCGCCTTGGGCACGGTGCAGTACCGCCATGCGGGAGCGCCGCTGGTCCAGACCACGCATGTGCTGTTGCACGGCATTGGCTCGGGCTCTGGCAGTTGGTTGATGCAGCTTGAAACAGCGGCAAAGTCCCTGCTTCATCTTGCGGCAGACGCCAAGTCGGATGGTTTGGCCGCTGTGCCCTCGCCAGCCTTTGGCTTGCTGGCCTGGGAAGCCCCAGGCTACGGCGCTTCAACACCCGTTGCTCCGGCTGAGCCCTTGCCCCGTGACTACGCCGCACGCGTGTGGGCCTGGCTGGACGCCTTGGGCGCCACCCATCCCATCACCTTGGTAGGTCACTCCTTGGGTGCTTTGATGGCGGCCAGCGCTGCCGCCGTGCAGCCCGCACGCGTGTCGCGTCTGGTGTTGCTGGCACCCGCACAAGGCTATGGCCTGGCCGACGCTGCACTGCGCATTCAAAAACGTGACGACCGCTTGCACGCGCTCAACACCTTGGGTCCCCAGGGCATGGCCAGCAAACGCGGCGTCGCCATGTTGTCGCCCCAGGCCACTCCCGAGCAACTGGCTTTTGTGCAACACATCATGGCCCAGGTGCATCCGGCGGGCTACACCCAGGCCACCCACATGTTGTCGCAGGGCGATGTCGCCACCGACTTGCAGCATGGCTCCGCCCCTTTGACCATTGCCAGTGGCCGTGCCGATGGCATCACGCCTATGGCGGGTTGCCAAGACTTGGCGGCGCGTTTGGGTGTGCCGTGGCATGACTTGGGCGATGTGGGGCATGCCTGCGCCCTGGAAGGTGCTGACGCTGTCAACGCCGTGCTTGGTCTTGTCGCCATGAAGACCGCACCATGACCGCCACCTCTGACGACAAATACCTGGTGCCCGCTTTGCAACGCGGCTTGGAGTTGTTGGGGCAGTTCAACCGCACCACGCCCACGCTCACCGGGGCCGATTTGGCCCGCAGCATGGGCCTGCCTCGTGCCTCGGTGTTTCGCATTTTGCATACCTTGGAGCGATCGGGGTTTGTCGAACGCGTGGGCGACTCAGCCAGTTACAAACTCAGCATTGGGGTGTTGCGTCTGGGCTTTGAGTTTTTGGCTTCGATGGAGCTCACCGAGTACGGTCGTCCCGTCATCGAACAACTGCGCGACAGCTCGGGCTACTCCGCCCACCTGGTGGTGCGCGATGGCCGCGATGTGGTGTTTGTGGTGAAGGCGGCAGGGCGCAGTGCCTTGTTCCACTCCATCCAAGTGGGTGCGCGTTTGCCGGCCCACGCCACAGTCTTGGGCCGCTTGCTGTTGTCCGACCTCGACATGGCCGCCCTGAAAAAGCTCTACCCCGAAACACCGCTGCCCACCTACACCGACAAAACGCCAACCACCTTGGCGCAACTCAAAACCCTGATCGACACCGACCGTGCCAATGGCTATGGTCTGAGTCAGGGTGGTTTTGAGAATGGCATCTCCACCATCGCAGCGCCCGTGTTCAACCACCAGCACCAGGTGGTGGCTGCCATCAGCATCACCGTGCCGGCCCAGCAAGTCGACCCGGAGCTTGCCCAGGTGTTGGTGTCCCACGTTCAATCTGCGGCGGCTCAATTGACCGAGCGCATCAGCCACTTTCAAAAACCAAGTTCCACATGACCAGCCCCATCCCCACACCGCAGATCACCGTCGGCGAGTTGACCGCCCGATTCTTAGAGCAGTGCGGCGTGAAAGCAGCATTCGGTGTGATCTCGATCCACAACATGCCGATCTTGGACGCCTTTCACCGGCGGCAAAACATTCGCTTTGTGTCGGCCCGCGGTGAAGCCGGCGCCTGCAACATGGCCGATGCCTATGCGCGCGTTACAGGCAAGCTGGGCGTGTGCGTCACCAGCACCGGAACGGGCGCGGGCAATGCGGCAGGTGCCTTGATCGAAGCCCTCACGGCAGGCACACCCTTGTTGCACCTGACGGGTCAAATCGAGTCGCCCTACCTCGACCGCGACCTGGGCTACATCCACGAAGCCCCGGCCCAAGTGGCCATGCTGCAAGCGGTGGGCAAAGCGGCGTTTCGCATCCGCAACCCTGAGACCGCTTTGGCCACTTTGCGCGAAGCCGTGCGTCTGGCCTTCACCCCCCCTTGTGGTCCGGTCAGCATTGAAATTCCCATCGATGTGCAAGGCCTGTTGATGGACGTGCCGGGCGAAATCGCGCCACTGCCTGTGCCGCCGGTGGTGGCCCCTGCGTCGCAGGTGCAGGCCTTGGCCGAGCGCTTGCGCAGCGCCAAGCGTCCGCTCTTGTGGCTGGGTGGCGGTGCCCGTGCCGCGGGCCCGGCGGTGGAACGCTTGGTCAAGATGGGGTGGGGCGTGGTCACCTCGGTGCAGGGGCGCGGCATCTTGGCCGAAGACCACCCGGCCTCTTTGGGGTCGTACAACCTGCAAAAACCTGCTGAGACGCTCTACCAAAGCTGCGACGCCATGCTGGTGGTGGGCTCGCGGCTGCGCAGCAATGAAACCTTGCGCTACCAGCTCAAGCTGCCGTCCAAGCTCTACCGCATCGACGCCAACGCCTTGGCTCACAACCGTGGCTACACCAGCGACTACTTTGTGCAAGGCGACGCCGCGCATACCTTGCATGCCTTGGCCGATGCGCTGCAAGGCCAGATGCAGATCGACCCCGCCTTGCGCAAAGACGTGCAGCAAGCGCGCCAAGAAGCGGCTGGTTTGGTGGACGCCACCTTGGGTACCTATGTCACGCTGAAAAACGCCGTCGCCACACAGGCTGGCAAAGCCTTGTGGTGGGTGCGTGACATCACCTTGTCCAACACCATGTGGGGCAACCGGGCCCCCGTGCTCGACCACCCGCGTGCCGGTGTGCACGCGCTGGGCGGGGGCATTGGTCAAGGTCTGGCCATGGCCATTGGCACTGCCATTGCCGACGCCGAGCACCAGTTGGGTCGCAAAACCGTGGCCTTGGTGGGGGATGGGGGCTTCATGCTCAACGTGGGCGAGCTGGCCTGTGCTGTGCAAGAAAAAACCAATCTGGTAGTCCTGCTCATGAACGACAGCCGCTACGGGGTGATTCGCAACATCCAAGACGACCTCTATGGCAGCCGCCATTGCTACGTCGATTTGCACACACCCGACTTTGCCCAGTTCTGTGCCAGCTTGAAGGTCACGCACCTGGCCTTGTCGGAGCCCGCGCAAACCCAGGCCGTGCTGCAACAAGCGTTTGCCACGCCGGGCACGGTGGTGGTCGAGGTCGACATGAACCGCTGGGGCGCTTTTGCGGTCAAGTTCGCGGGCCCTATTTTGAAAAAGGACTGAGCCATGTCACGTGCCATGCAAGAGGTGACCCTGGTGGGCTTTGGTGCCATTGGCCGTTCGATTTTTCAACGCTTGAGTGGCTCGGCCCACACCCGCATCGCACACATCGTGGTGTCGCCAGCGCGTGTGGCCGCACTGCAAGCCGAGTTGGGACACGCAGTGCAAGTCAGCGACCAAGTGCCCGCCCACAGCCGCTTGGTGCTGGAGTGCGCGGGCCACACCGCCTTGACCCAACACGTGGTGCCTGCGCTGGCGCGTGGCATGGAATGCGCGGTGTTGTCGGTGGGCGCGTTGTCTGAGGCGGGCTTGCCCGAACAACTGGCCCAGGCGGCCGAGCAAGGCCAGACCCAGGTGCATTTGCTGTCGGGTGCCATTGGCGGCATCGACGCCATTGCGGCGGCGCGCTTGGGGGGCTTGACGGACGTGACCTACACCGGGCGCAAACCGCCCAGCGGCTGGCGCGGCACACCGGCCGAACAGGTGGTGAACCTCGACACCTTGACGGAGCCCGCTGTCATCTTGCAAGCCAGTGCGCGCGAAGCCGCGCGGCTCTACCCCAAAAACGCCAACGTGGCCGCCACCGTGTCTTTGGCCGGCTTGGGGCTGGACGCCACCCAGGTGCGCTTGATCGCCGACCCCAGCGTGACTGAGAACATCCACGACATCGTGGCCCGTGGCGCCTTTGGCGAGATGCACCTCACCCTGCGCGGCAAGCCCTTGGCGGACAACCCCAAAACCTCGGCGCTGACCGTGTTGTCGGCGCTGCGCTTTTTGCACAACCGCAGCGCTGCGGTCACGTTGTGAGCACGCCATGACACAGCTCCTTCAGACCTTCATCGCGGGCCGCTGGCGCGACGCCTCGGGCCCCGAGTACACCACCGAATACCCTGCCGACGGCAGCACTGTGGCGCGCTTGCATGCCGCCACCGTGGCCGATGTGGACGAGGCGGTGCAAGCCGCCGAGCGCGCACGCCTGCAACCGTCATGGGCCAACTTAAAACGCCATGAACGTGCAGGCATCTTGCACCGCATCGCCGCTGGCATCCGCGCCCGTGGCGAAGAGCTGGCGCAGTTGCAACGGCTGGACAACGGCAAGCCCATCAGCGAGACCCGTGCCTTGGTGGCCAGTGCCGCAGGCACCTTTCAGTTCTTTGCCGCGGCTTGCGAAACCTGGGAAGACACCCTCACACCCGCACGTGGCGACTACCTGACCATGAGCGTGCACGAGCCCCTGGGCGTGGTGGGCGCCATCACGCCGTGGAACTCGCCCATCGCCAGCGAAGCCCAAAAAATGGCGCCCGCGTTGGCGGCGGGTTGCGCCATGGTGTTCAAGCCTGCCGAGATCACGCCACGCATGGCCATCGAGTTGGCCAAGATTGCGCAGCAAGCCGGGGTGCCCGACGGCATCATCAGCGTCTTGCCTGGCAAGGGCTCGGTGGTGGGCGATGCACTGGTCAAGCACCCGCTCATCCAACGCATTGCCTTCACCGGGGGCACCAGCGTGGGCTTGGGCATTCAGCGCTTGGCGGCTGAAAAACTCATGCCCACCTCGCTGGAGTTGGGCGGCAAGTCGCCCACCATCGTGTGTGCCGATGCCGACCTGGACCACGCCGTGGCAGGGGTGCTGTTTGGCATCTTCAGCTCTTCGGGCGAGTCGTGCATTGCGGGTTCGCGGGCCTTTGTGCATGCCAGCGTGTACGACGAATTCAAACGCCGTTTGCTCGCGGGCGTGCAAGCCTTGCGCGTGGGCGACCCGGCCGATGAGCGCACCCAAATGGGTCCCTTGGTCAACCTGGGGCACCGCGCATCGGTCGAGCGCTATGTGGCGCTGGGCGTGCAAGAGGGCGGTCGTGTGTTGTTTGGCGGCAAGCGGCCCGAAGGCGGCTTGTTTGACCGTGGCAGTTTTTACCTGCCTACCGTGATTGAAGGGCTGCCCAACACCGCACAGATGTGCCAGGAAGAAATTTTTGGCCCCGTGTTGGCCTTGCTGCCGTGGCACGACGAGGCCGACTTGCTGGCCCAGTGCAACGACAACGTCTATGGCTTGGCCTCTGGCATTTGGACGCGTGACTACAAAGCCGCTTGGCGCATTGGCAGCGCCTTGAAAACCGGCACGGTGTGGATCAACACCTACAAGCTGTTCTCCGTCAGCACGCCGTTTGGTGGCGTCAAGCTCAGTGGCACAGGCCGCGAGAAAGGGCGCTTGGGGATTTTGGAATACACCAGCCAGAAAAGTTTTTACTGGGGCCTCAACGAGAACCCCCTGCCTTGGGCTGGGGCGTGATCGGTCCGACCATGTGCAAGCTGTTTTTTGGGCGTCTATGGCCCCAGCGCAAAGCATGCCTGTTGGCGCTGGTCTTGCTGTCTGCGTGTTTGCCTAGCCAAGCGCAGCCTGCGTTTGGCGCAGAAAAAGTCTTGGCGCAAGATCGCTTCACCGTGGTGGCCCCGTTCCCGCCCGGTGGACCGGTGGACACCTTGGCGCGCATGCTGGCCGATGGCCTGCAAAAGCGCTACAACCAGCCGGCGGTGGTGGAGAACTTAGCGGGTGCGGCAGGCAATTTAGGCATCGACAAAGTCAAACGCGCCAAGCCCGATGGCCACACCTTGCTGGTGGTGCCGGCGGGCAACCTCACCATCAACCCCACCTTGATGCGCAACTTTCCGTTCCAGATCGAGAAGGACTTTGCCCCCATCACCATGCTGGCCAAAGCGCCCAATGTGTTGGTGGCCGGTCCGGGTGTGGCGGTGAAAAACCTCAAAGACCTGTTGGCCTTGACGCAGGCCAAACCCAACAGCTTGTCGTATGCATCGCCTGGCGTGGGCAGTGGTCTGCACCTGGCGGGCGAGCTGTTCAAACAACAAACGGGCGCTGATTGGTTGCATGTGCCCTACAAAGGCACTGGCCCAGCGCTCAACGATGTGCTGGGCGGCAGCGTGCCTTTGATGTTCAGCAACCTGCCCGCCACCTTGCCCTACATCCGCAGCGGCAAGCTGGTGGCCTTGGGCGTGACCGATGCCGTGCGCACCCCGGTGGCACCTGACATTGCGACCTTGGCCGAGCAAGGCGTCTCGGGCGTGGTGGTCACCTCTTGGTACGGCTTGTTGGCACCCAGTGGCACACCGCCTGAGGTGCTGGCGCAACTGGCCAAAGACGCCGCCGATATTTTGAGTCGCCCCTCTGTGCGCGAGCAATTGCTGGCGCAGGGCTTGATGCAAGCCATCCAAACCCCGGACGAATTTGCTGCGCACATTCGTCAGGAAACCCTCACCTGGCGGCGCGTCATTCAAAGCCGCCACATCGAAGCCGACTGACAGAAAGCAACGCGCATGGATTTAGGAATAGCCGGAAAAAAAGCCTTGGTGTGTGGTGCCAGTGCGGGCCTGGGGTTTGCGTGTGCGCAAGCCTTGGTGCGCGAAGGGGTGGAGGTGGTCATCGTCGCCCGCACCGAAGCACCGCTGCGTGAAGCCGCCCTGGCCTTGACGGCGCTGGGTGCAGGGGCCGTGCATTGGGTGATGGCTGATGTGACCACCGCGGATGGACGGGCCCGCATTTTGGCGGCGCATCCGGCCTTCGACATCGTGGTCACCAATGCAGGCGGGCCGCCTCCGGGCGACTTTCGACACTGGGACCGCGATGCATGGATCGGTGCCTTGGACGCCAACATGTTGGCCCCGATCGAACTCATCAAAGCCACGGTCGACGGCATGATGGCGCGCGGCTTTGGCCGCATCCTCAACATCACCTCCAGTGCCGTCAAAGCGCCGGTCGATGGCTTGGGGCTGTCCAATGGTGCGCGCAGTGGCTTGACGGGATTTGTCTCAGGCTTGGCGCGCTCCACCGTGGCGCGAGGCGTCACCATCAACAACCTGTTGCCTGGCACCTTTGACACGGCGCGACTGGCGGGCAACTTTGCGGCCCAAGCGCAGCGCGAAGGCCGCAGTGTTGAAGACGTGCGCAGCACACGTTTGGCGAAACACCCCGCGCATCGCTTGGGCCAACCCAGCGAGCTGGGCGCCACCTGCGCGTTTTTGTGCAGCGTGCACGCGGGCTACATCAACGGCCAGAACGTGTTGCTCGACGGTGGGTCGTTCGCTGGGGTTTGACGCTAGCCCAAGCGTGGGTCGTATATGAAGGGCCTCACGACCTTGGCCGTGATGAGATGGGCGTCCTTGTGCTTGGGGTTGATCAGCACATTGAATTCTTCATGCACGATCACAGAAGGCACCAGCAGCAATAACTCGCCGCCGTGCTTCAACCACCTGTCTGCGAGTTGAATGGAGTCCATGCCAGGTGGCTCGGCCATCCATGTGACTGGCAGGTTTTCGGCGGCCAGTAACTTGCGCTTTTTCCACAACTGCGTGGGGATATCGATGGCGACAAGAAAACGATTTCGACAGTTGATGTCGTCCCCCAAGTGAGCCAAGGTTTCCAGTGTGCACAGCGAAATAGAACTGCTTGCATACACAACGGGGGCGCCTTCACTGTTCCAGCGTCCTCCCGTTGTCGCGGCTCCGCCACCTGTTAAATCATCGGCAGCGAAGTCGCGGGTGTGTTTGGCTATTCGCCATAACGTTGTGGTGTTGCTGGCCATCAGGCAACAACACCTTGCTCAATGCGGCCCAAGGTTTTCATCACCAGTTCAAAACCGCTGTCTGTGTCCATCAGGGACACAGGGGTGACGCCGCCCAGTGCGCGAATTTCTCGTTTGAACCATGTGGCTGCTGCTGCACGGTCCTCAAAAATCTCTTCGGCTCTGGCCAATGCTTTGGCTGAGCGCAAGACGGCGCTGCCTTCTGAGCTGGTCAAGAGGGTTTTGTTCTTGATGCGCGCTTCGATGGTGCTGCGGGGCAGATGAAGGTTGTCCAGGTAACTCGCACGCGGCATGGCCAATGCATCACTCATTTCGGCCACATACGCAGCAGGCAGTCCTTCGCGCACTTGCGTGGTTTGGTCCCACAAACCCTTGTTCACCAAGTTGAAAATTGATGGGCTATTGCGGGTGCTGAGTGGCAGCATGACGACCGCTACCTTCTTCGATGGATCGGTTGCGTGTTTGGCTGAACTTTTTATCGAGGTCATGTGATGTCCAGATCTATCAAAAATTAATCCAATTATAGATAAATGGATGCATGCCTCACCACAGGCTGTGTTGTGGCACAGCGCCATGGGCGCATTTCTCTAGAGATCCAGCACCATGTGCGTGCTCCTGCAACCGAGCACGCGCAGCAGCGTTGCCTGTTTTTCCTCAGGCTTTTGGAGCGGCGGCTTTGTCCAGTTGTCGCTGGGCCAGGGTTTTCAGGGTGCGTCGCAGGCGCACGATGCCCATGTCGTGTTGGTACAGGTGCTCGCGCTGGTTGGCATCGGGCTCCATGTGTTCCATCGCCACACGGTCTTGCTCTAGCACCTGCCAGTGGCGTGCTTCCAGACGGTTTTTGTACAAGAAGCGCCACACATTGCGCTGCCAGCCCGACACCTTGCGGCAACGCCAAAAGAAGATGCCTGCGGCTTCGCGGGTGATGGGCACATAGCTGCCAATGATGGTGAAGCTCCCACCCGGACCGCCGGTCTTGGGGTATGGAATTTCCAAGCGCATCCAGTGCGCGTCGTTGGCCATCCATTCGGTCCAGTCGAAGTTCACATTGCGCTGGCCTTTCTTCTCGAAGAAGAATCCCTCATCGGTGGGGCGAATTTGGAAATCCGCCGTCAACTCGCCATCGGCCATGGTGTGCGATTGCTTGTGCAAGTAAGCACCATGCATCGGGTCGATCACGTTTTCCATCACGTAGCGGTAGTCGCAACCCCACTCGGTGTAGCAAATGAAGGTGGACCACTCGGGCGAGCTCAGCTGCTCGGGCAAACGCAGGGGGGGCGGTGCATCGAGTTTGGGGTCAGTTGCATTGAACAAAAAGATGGCGCCGTTGGATTCGGCGGTGTGAAAGCTGCGTGTTTGGCGTGAGCCTTCCAGTTTGCATCCAGGGCTGCCGGGCACCCGGGTCACGGTGCCGTCGCAGCGCACTTCCACGCCGTGGTACGGGCAGGCGATGCGGTCACCCAAGATCACGCCCAGCGAGAGGGGCGCGCCACGGTGCGGGCAGTGGTCTTCCAGGGCGTGGACCTTGCCTGCTTGGTCGCGCCACAGCACGATCTTGTAGCCCAAGCGGCGCATTGAGACGGGGCTTTCTTTCACAAAAGTGCTGGGGCATACGGGGTACCACAGGTCTTTCAGACCTTCAGCCAACACGGCTTCGGTGGGGTCGGCTTGGAAATGCATGACAGAGGTGTTCATCAAGTGCTCCTGCTTTAAGCGCCCAGACGGGCCATTTCTAGCTCGAACGACGTGGTCGTCCAAGGCTGCCCATCGGGGCCGGATGGGCCTGCCGTGTTCAAGTACGCCACCAAGGGCTCGAGCTCGTGAATGCCTTGGGCGAACGCACGCTCCAGCGAGTCGCCCAGCAAGTTTTCATAGGCCGTGGGCGGCGCCGAACGGTGTTGGTGGGTTTCGTTGGACAACGGGGGTAGTGCGCGCATCACATCTCTCCAAGTGAAAGGGGAATTTGAAACAAGGTCAACGGGGTTTGTCGGTCATGAAGCGTCCGCTGGGCGCTTCGGCATCTTTTTGGCGTCGGGTGTGGCCGTCAATGCCCCCCTTGATGGCCCATTCGGCAAACACGGTCGGGCCGGGCGTGAACTCGCGTGGCTGCCAGGCTTCGGTCAGCTCGTCTTCGTCGGTGTAGTACTCCACCAACGCACCGGCGGGGCTGACAAAGTACCAGAAGATGGCCGACGAAATGGGGTGACGCCCAGGGCCGAGTTCGGTGTCCCAACCACAGCGCGACATGTGCAAGCCGCCGCCAAACACCTCGTGCACATCGCGCACGGTGAAGGCCACATGGTTCAAGCCAGCGCGGGGTTGCGGCAATTGCAGCAAGAATAAATTGTGGTGGCCGCCCTGCGGCGCGCAACGCAAAAAGCAGCCGCGACCTGGGTAGCGGTCAGACACCACAAAGCCCAGATGCTCTTGGTAAAAGGCCGAGGTGGCCGCCAGATCGGTGACAAAAAACACCACATGACCCACCTCAATCGGGATGGCACGGTCGTAAGCGGGGCTGGCTTGGTCCACGCGTTGGCGGTCGTTCCAGGTGTTGGTTTTGGCGCACTCTAAGTCGATGGCGTGCTTTTGCGTCACTTGCACGCGTACGGCCAATCCCGTGGGGTCGGTGCAACCGACGCGACCACCTTGGTCCACATAGCCAGGTTGGTGTTGCAGGCGTTGACGAACTCGCTCCAGGTCGGCGGTGTTGGCCACGCCCCACACCACTTCGCGCAAGGTGGGGTCGGGCTCGACGCCGGCGGCCACGCCCGGCTTGTCCGAATGCGCCACCACCACGCGGCAGCCATTGAGCGAGGTGAACACCAGCTCTTGCGAAGACTCGGTGTGCAGCGACAAGCCCCAGTCCAGAAAGAACTGGCGACATTTCCCCAGGTCGCTGGCGCCAAAAATGACTTCGTCAATGCCGAGTAAATGCATACCGTTGAGCCTGTTTGTTGTTTCTTTAGTAAAACAATGTTTCTGATTTGAATCGGATTGGATTATTGCCACCCTGTTTTCGCTTGTCAAGCTTGGGCGTGTGGGCTTACTTGTCCGTGTGCATCAAGTGAACCATGCGCTCGATCATGCGGGCGCGTTGCGCACGAACCAAGCCGCTTGATGGCCATCAAGCCAGCCGAGGAAACAAGGCCAAGGCATTGCCCCGGTGAATGGCACTGCGCTGCTCAGCGCTGAGGGCAAAGGCATCCAACATGTCGGCAAAGTGCAGTCCCCGGGCTTTGGGGGCATGCGGCCAGTCGCTGCCATACAAGATGTGGCTGGGTTTGGCGAATGCCAGCAAAGCTGGCAAGGCATAGGGGCTGCTGGAGAGCGCCACGTCAAAGTAGAACTGTTGCAAGCGGGCAATGCCTGCTGGGTTGCCACCATCGGGTGAGCACACGCGTGCCACGCGCTCTGCGGCATAGGGCAAGAAACCTCCGCCGTGCGAGAGGATGACTTTCAAATGGGGATAGCGCTCGAGTGCGCCCGACTTGGCGTAAGACAGGGCCGCACGGGTGGTGTCGAGCAAAAAATCTGCGGCATACGCGGGAATGCCCTCCACGCTGGGGCCGGGCAAGAAGGATGGATGCACAAACACCACGGCATGGCGTTGGTTCAGTTCGTCCATCAAGGGTTCCCAAGCGGGGTCGCCCAGGTAGGTGCCCCCCGCATTGGCCAGCAGCACCACGCCATCGGCCTTGAGCACATCCAAGGCGTAGCGCGCCTCCGCAATCGCCCCTTCAACATCGGGGAGTGTGAGGGTGGCAAAAAAACCAAAGCGCTGGGGGTGTTGTTTCACCAGGTCGGCGCAAAACTCATTGACCTCGCGCGCCATATCGCGTGCCTGTGCATCGTCTCCCAAATGCACGCCGGGTGTGGAGATCGACAAGACCGCACGCTCGATGCGAGCGGCTTGCATCATGTCCAAGGCGCCCTCCAAGCTCCAATCTGGAATGGGCAATCCCCCAGCGCTCAAGCCTTGCTCATGCAACCAAGCACCGTAGCGAGGAGGCACGATGTGCTGGTGGGTGTCAATGCGCAGATCAGGGGTCATGGTGCTTCTTATATCTTGCAACTTGCTTCGTCTACATGGTGAGGTTGTGCAACACAATTTCCAGCACTTGCAACATCACCAGCAAGGCCAAGGGCGACAAGTCCACCCCGCCCACCTGAGGCACCACCCGACGCAAGGGCTGCAACAGCGGCTCAACCAATTGGCCCACCGCATAGCCCACATCCGAGCCAGCACGCACCCAAGACAACACCGCATAGATCAGCACCAACCACACCAGGCTCGACAGCGAGAGTTTGAGGAGCTCCAAGCCCGACAGGGCCAACAGATCGACCCAATAAGGAATATGGCCGATCACCAGACCCAGCAACACAGACTTCGCCAGCACCACGGCGTAGGCTGCCAGCAAGCTGGCAGTGTCCAAACGGCCAATGGCCGGCACGCTGCGGCGCAAAGGCAACACCAGCCAGTTGGTGAGGGCAAACACAAACGGTGCCAGCGGGTTGCCCGATCGCAAAGACAGGGGAATGCGCATGAGGTGCATGTAGGTGCGCAGCAAGCAAGTGCCCGCCACCAAGCCCACAGCGACTTGCAGCAAGAGTGAGAAAATTTGGATCAACATGCCAAGGAGTTTAGTGCCCTCAGGCAAAATTTCAGTTGCCCCCCCTCTTGCGAAAGCCTATCCATGAAACAACTGCCACGCTTGATTTTTGCCAGCCGCTGGATTCAGTTGCCGCTGTATCTCGGGTTGATCGCCGCACAAGCCGTCTTCGTCTTTCATTTTTGGGTGGAATTGGTGCATCTGGTGGAGGCCTCGTTTGGCAGTCAGACCGCCATCACGGCTTTGGTCAACGCGATTGGCTACAAGTCCGACATCGCCATCACCCACTTGAACGAGTCGATCATCATGCTGGTGGTATTGGGGTTGATCGATGTGGTGATGATCTCCAACCTGTTGGTGATGGTCATCGTGGGTGGCTACGACACCTTTGTCTCGCGCATGTACTTGGAAGACCACCCCGATGAACCCGAGTGGTTGAGCCATGTGAATGCCTCGGTGCTGAAGGTCAAGCTGGGCACGGCCATCATTGGCATCTCGTCCATCCACTTGCTCAAGACCTTCATCAACGCGGCCAACTACGACGAAAAAGTATTGCTGTGGCAAACCGTGATCCACATCACCTTTTTGGCAAGTGCTTTGGCGATTGCTTATGTGGACCGTCTGACCCGTCACACCCCTGACAGCCATTGACTTTGAAAGTGCCTGCGTGCCATTACCTGTTTCCCAACCCCGCACCCTGGCACACACCCGCCAAGTGAGTTACCAAGGCTTTCGCCGTGCCGATGGCCTGTGGGACATAGAAGGCCATTTGTGTGACACCAAACCGCATGCGTTTGACATTCCCGGTGAGCGCACGTGGGCTCCCGATGAGCCGATCCACGAGATGCACATCCGCGTCACGGTGGACGACCAGTTGGTGGTGCATGACTTGGTGGTGGCCATGGACGGCGTGCCGCATGGCGAGTGCCCCAGCGCGCAAGCACCGATGCAAAAGATGGTGGGCCACAGCATGCGCTCAGGTTGGCGGCGAGCCATTGATGAGCACTTGGGCAAAGCCAAAGGCTGCACGCATTTGCGCGAGTTGTTGTTCAACATGGCCACGGCGGCCTTTCAAACGGTGAGTGCAAGTTTCAAGCAGACCCAACCCGATGTGCCCCCCGCACATTTGGGAGGTTGTCTGTCTTGGGGTTTCGAGAGCCCCCTGGTTGAGCGCCAATACCCCATGTTTTTCAAATGGCAACCCAAAAAGCCCCCCACGAGCACTGCACCATGACTTTCACGCCACATCGCCCCATTCACCGCAACGCCTTGGTCCTGTTCTCGGGCGGGCAAGACTCCACCACGTGTTTGGCCCACGCGCTGTCGCAGTACGAGCGGGTGGAAACCTTGGCCTTTGATTACCGCCAACGCCACCATGTGGAGCTGGAGGCACGGCTGAATGTGTTGCAACACCTCAAGACCACCTTCCCCCAATGGGCGCACAAATTGGGCGAAGACCACTTGCTGGACCTGGCGGTGCTGGGCCAGGTGAGCGAGACCTCGCTGACGCGTGACATGGTGTTCAAGATGGAGGCGTCGGGCTTGCCCAACACCTTTGTGCCGGGCCGTAATTTGTTGTTTTTGACCTTGGCGGCAGCGCTGGCCTATCGGCGCGATTTGGACGTGATCGTCACGGGTGTGTGCGAGACGGATTTTTCAGGCTACCCCGATTGCCGCGACGACACCATGAAGGCCATGCAAATTGCGTTGTCGCTGGGCATGGACCGTCGCTTGTTGATCGAGACCCCGCTGATGTGGATCGACAAAGCGCAGACCTGGCAACTCGCGCACGACTTGGGTGAACGGGCGCAGGCGGGTGGGGGAGACGCCTTGGTGCAGCTGATCGTCGAACAATCGCACACCTGCTACCTGGGGGACCGCACCCACCGCCAAGACTGGGGCTACGGCTGCGGCACTTGCCCGGCTTGTGATTTGCGCGCCAAGGGTTGGGTGCGCTGGCAGGCTTAAGCTGGATTGCGTCGCCCTAAACCTTCGGCGATCAAAGCCAGAACCAAGGCGTTGAGCGACACGCCTTCAGTTTTTGCTCTTGCGGTCAGTTGCATGTGCATGGAGCGTGGAAGCCGAGCTAAGACTTTTCCCGATGCGGAGGCAGGGGTGAAATCATTCGCATTGAACGCAGGGGCAGGGACTTGTTGTCCCATATCCACCATGGCGCTGACCGTGGCAATAAATGCCTCTCGGCCATCGGCAATCGCTTCGATTTCGGTTGCTCCATCGCCCATGACGCCAGGCAAGTCGGGCATGGTGAGCATGAATCCGCCTCCGTCAGCCGCATCAATGGGGCTGACAACATGGCTGTATGCCTCAAAGGGAAAAATAGGTTTCGCTTTTGCAATGCGCTTAACGGTCATGACTTACTCCTGAATTTGATCTATCAACGCGACGAAGCGCTTGATGTAGATGGCCTTGATGGGCCGGTGGGCTGGCACAGACAGCGGGTCTTTGACCGAAGGGTGAGAAAACACGTGATGACTGCCCCCAGTGCTTCGCACTTCCATGCCGTTCTGTTGGGCAACCGTGAGCAGTTTTGCCATGACCCAGTCATTCGGGTTTTGGCGCATTGCACTGAGTAAATTGGTTGCCGTGTTTATCTTTTACAATGATATCGCCAGTAATAGCAAATTGCAAGGCAAGAAGGGGGCGCTGGCAGGCGTGAACAGTGCAGGGCATCAGCACCAGGGCTACATCACTTCAAGCACAAACTTCTGTACGCTGCCCTCAGGCGCTGGCGTGAACACCCACTGCGTTTTGTGAAACGCTGCCACACCGG
>CAITHK010000259.1 GCA_903892175.1 uncultured Burkholderiales bacterium
TGTCGAGTACCGCGTTGTACTCGTCGTAAAACTTGCGGTGTGACTCGGCGCTGGAGTTGTCGCCTTTGATCAGGTCTTTGAAGTAGTCGTAATGGCTCTTCAAGTGACGGTCTGGGTTCATGGCCACAAAGCCGGTGTGCTGCAAAAAGCCCGGGTAGACGCGCCGTCCTGCACCTGGGAAGTTGTCGGGCACGCGGTAGATCACATTGTTTTCAAACCAGCTGAAGCTCTTGTTCATGGCCAGGTTGTTGACCGCCGTGGGTGACTTGGTGGCATCGATGGGCCCGCCCATCATGGTCATGCTCAGAGGCGTTTTCTCGCCGCGGCTGGCCATCAATGACACAGCAGCCAAAACCGGCACCGTGGGCTGGCACACGCTCATGATGTGGCAATTGCCATAGTGTTTTTGCAAGTAGCGGATGAACTCTTGCACGTAATTCACGTAGTCGTCGAGGTGGAATTCACCATCACTCAAGGGCACCAAACGGGCATTTTTCCAGTCGGTGATGTAGACCTTGTGGTCTTTGAGCATGGTCTTGACGGTGTCGCGCAGCAAGGTGGCGTAGTGGCCTGATAAGGGGGCCACGATCAACACCACGGGCTGGCCTTTGAGGCTGGTCAGCGTGTTGGAGTCATCGGTGTAGCGTTTGAAGCGGCGCAACTCGCAAAAAGGTTTGTCGACCTCAATGCGTTCGTGGATGGCCACGTCGACACCGTTAACTTCGACCGATTGGATGCCAAACTGTGGCTTTTCGTAGTCTTTGCCCAAGCGATAGAGCAAGTCGTAGCCCGCAGAAATGCGTTGTCCGAGTTGGTTTTGGCCCAAGGGGGAGAGGGGGTTGCTGTAGAGCTTGGATGCGGCCTGCGCAAAGTCTGCGAATGGCTCCATCAAGGTGCGCTGGGTTTCGAAGATTTGGTAAAGCATGGGTCTTTGGAAGGTTATGTTGCAGTGCAATATAACAGCAGCAACAGGGGTGAAAATGGAGTCTATCCCCCAATTGACCTCTCATGTCTCAAGCCTTGTATGACCACCTCTGCATCGACCCCCACCCCCCTTGTCCGCATGCCTGTTTTATTCGTCGGTCATGGCAGCCCCATGAACGTGATCGAAGACAGTCCATTTCGGCGTGAATGGCAGCGCATCGGCGCCTTGTTTGGCAGCCAATGGCCCAAACCCAAGCTCATTTTGTGCATCTCCGCCCACTGGATCACCCAGGGCTGGCAGCTCACGGGCATGGCGCAACCCAAAACCATCCACGACTTTGGTGGTTTTCCGCAAGAACTGTTTGAACAGCAATACCCCGCCCCGGGGGCCCCCGAATGGGCGGCGCAGATGGCGCAGCAATTGCGTCAGCCTGCCAATGGCGAGCCGCTGGGGGTGGACTTGACCCAATGGGGCTTAGACCATGGCTGCTGGAGCGTGCTCAAGCCCATGTTTCCAGCCGCGGACATTCCGGTGGTGCAACTGAGCATCGACTACAGCCGTCCCATGGCTGAGCACTACGCCTTGGGCCAGCAGTTGCGTAGCCTGAGGCGACAGGGTGTGTTGGTGATGGCCAGTGGCAACACGGTGCACAACTTGCGCACCATGCAACGCTCAGCGGCTGACGACCAAGCCTACGATTGGGCGGTTAGCTTTGACCAATGGGTGGCTGATCAAATCAGCGCAGGCCACAACGAGGACTTGGCGGACTTTCAAGCGCAAGGTCAAACCGCGCAGATGTCGCACCCCAGCTACGACCACTACCTGCCTTTGCTGTACGCGGCTGGCGCCGCAGAGCCCGGCGACAGCGTGACGTTTTTCAACGAGGGGTACCAACTGGCTTCGATTGCCATGCGCTCCGTCATTTGGGACTGAGCGCTTGGGGCTCAAATCACCTTGGCGATGCAGGCGCAGACATAGTCGATGTTCTTGCTGTTGAGTGCGGCCACGCACATGCGACCGGTGTCGGTGCCATAGACCCCAAACTCATTGCGCAGACGCACCATTTGGTCTTTGTTGAGCCCTGAGTAGCTGAACATGCCAATTTGGGTGGTGATGAAGCCCATGTCTTGCTTCACGCCCGCAGCCTTCAAGCCGTCGACCAACTTTTGGCGCATGGCTTTGATGCGCACGCGCATCTCGCCCAATTCTTTTTCCCACAAGGCACGCAACTCGGGGTTGCCCAGCACCGCGGCCACCACCGCACCGCCATGGATGGGGGGGTTGGAGTAGTTGGTGCGAATGACGATCTTGAGTTGGCTCAACACGCGAGCCGCTTCTTCTTTGTCAGCGCACAACACGCTCAGCGCGCCCACGCGCTCACCGTACAGGCTGAAGCTCTTGGAGAAGGAGGTGGAGACAAAAAAGCACAGACCAGCTGCCACAAACTTGTTGATCACCGCGCCGTCTTCGTCGATGCCGTGGCCAAAGCCTTGGTAAGCCATGTCGAGGAAGGCGGTCAGGTTTTTGGCTTTGACCACGCTCACCACTTGGTCCCACTGGGCAGCGGTGATGTCGTAGCCGGTGGGGTTGTGACAGCAAGCGTGCAATACCACGATGGTGCCTGCCGTTGCTGCGTTGAGTGACGCCAACATGCCCTGGAAGTTCACGCCACGCTTGGCGGCGTCGTAATAGGCATAGGTCTCGACCTTGAAGCCCGCGTTGGTGAACAAAGCGCGGTGGTTTTCCCAGCTGGGGTCAGAAATCAACACGGTGGCATTGGGGCTGAGGTGCTTCAAAAAGTCAGCGCCAATCTTCAAACCGCCCGTGCCGCCAATGCCTTGCACGGTGGCCACGCGGCCAGATGTGACAGGCTCGGAATTGGCGCCAAACACCAGGCCTTTGACGGCGCTGTCGTAGGCGGCAATGCCATCGATGGGTAGGTAGCCACGTGCGGTGGGCTTGTCCATCATGGTTTTTTCTGCCTTTTGCACGCATTCCAACAGGGGCAGTTTGCCGTTGTCGTCGAAGTACACACCCACACCGAGGTTGACTTTGTTGGGGTTGGTGTCGGCGGCGAATTGCTCATTCAAACCCAAGATGGGGTCGCGGGGTGCCATTTCGACAGCGGTAAACATTGACATCGTCAGTCCTTGATCACAGATAAATAAAAGGGGTTTAGGGCACAAGGCGCAGTCTGCGGTAGGCTAGTGCGCTTGGCCTGAATTTTAAGGGCCTGCGAGATTGTCTTTTTGCCAAGTTATGTCCATACCCTTTGAAGTTGTTTCAGACGCCACCGTGGCCCCGGCCACGGGCCAGATGGTGCGCTACCCCGGTTCTGCGTTTGAGCTGTATCAGCCCTACCCACCTGCGGGGGATCAACCCACGGCGATCACCGAGTTGATCGACGGCATCAACGATGGCGAGGTGTTTCAAACCTTGCTGGGTGTCACGGGGTCCGGCAAGACCTACACCATGGCCAATGTGATCGCCCAATTGGGGCGGCCCGCCATTATTTTTGCGCCCAACAAAACTTTGGCGGCCCAGCTCTACAGCGAGTTCCGCGAGTTTTTCCCGAACAACGCGGTGGAGTATTTCGTCAGTTACTACGACTACTACCAGCCCGAGGCCTATGTGCCGCAGCGCGATTTGTTCATCGAAAAAGACAGTGCCATCAACGAGCACATCGAGCAAATGCGATTGAGTTGCACCAAAAGCATCTTGGAGCGGCGTGATGTGATTGTGGTGGCCACCGTCTCGGCCATTTACGGCATTGGCGAGCCCGAGAGTTATCACCAAATGGTGATGACGGTTCGCGCGGGGGACAAGGTTGGGCAGCGTGACGCGATTGCTCAACTCGTGCGCATGCAGTACGAGCGCAACGACCACGACTTCACGCGCGGCAAGTTCCGTGTGCGGGGCGACACGATTGACGTGTTCCCTGCCGAGCACTCGGAGCTGGCGATTCGCATCGAGTTGTTTGACGACGAGATCGAGAGCTTGCAGCTGTTCGACCCCCTGACCGGGCGCATTCGGCAAAAGATTCCGCGTTTCACGATTTACCCATCGAGCCATTACGTGACGCCGCGCGATCGGGTGCTTGCAGCGGTCGAGACCATCAAAGTGGAATTGGCGCAGCGCTTGAAAGAGCTGGTGGGCATGAACAAGTTGGTGGAAGCACAACGCTTGGAGCAGCGTACCCGCTTTGACTTGGAAATGCTGTCTGAAATTGGCCATTGCAAAGGCATTGAGAACTACACCCGCCATTTGTCGGGCGCTGCACCCGGCGAGCCACCCAGCACCTTGACCGATTACATGCCCAAAGACGCCGTGATGTTTTTGGACGAAAGCCACGTGATGATGGGCCAACTCGGCGGCATGTATAACGGTGACCGAGCGCGCAAAACCACCTTGGTGGAGTACGGCTTTCGCTTGCCCAGTGCGCTGGACAACCGGCCCTTGAAGTTGGAAGAGTTTGAAAAGCGCATGCGCCAAGTGGTGTTCGTGTCTGCCACCCCGGCCGACTACGAGAAGACCCATTCTGGGCGCGTGGTGGAGCAACTGGTGCGGCCTACAGGCTTGGTCGACCCTTTGGTGGAAGTGCGTCCTGCGACCCACCAAGTTGACGATGTGCTGCAAGAGATTCGCATCCGCGTGGACCTCAAAGAGCGGGTCTTGATCACCACCCTGACCAAGCGCATGGCCGAACA
>CAITHK010000260.1 GCA_903892175.1 uncultured Burkholderiales bacterium
GCACCTACCGAGCCAACGAAAGTGATTTCCAAAAAATCAAGTTGCGCCAACGCGTCGCGGTGAATATGGAAAACCGCAGCACCGCCACCCAGATGGTGGGCGTACCCACCCAAATGCCCGTGGCCATTGCGCCAGTGGGCCTGACCGGCATGCAAAGCGCTGATGGCGAAATCAAGGCCGCACGGGCCGCCGAGAAATTTGGCATTCCCTTCATCTTGTCGACCATGAGCATTTGCTCCATCGAAGACATTGCCGCCCACACCAAAGCGCCCTTCATGTTTCAGCTCTACATGATGCGCGACCGCGAAGCCATGGCCAACATGATCGAGCGCGTGCGCCAAGCCGGTTGCAGCGCCTTGGTGCTCACGCTGGACTTGCAGGTGATCGGCCAGCGCCACAAAGACCTCAAAAACGGACTCACCGCGCCACCGCGCCCCACCCTGGCCAACATCTTGAACCTGATGACCAAACCCCGTTGGTGCTTGGGCATGGCAGGCACGCGCCGCCACACCTTTGGCAACTTGGTGGGCCACGTCAAAGGCGTGAGCGACATGAACTCGCTGGCTGCCTGGACCAACGAACAGTTCGACCCACGCCTGTCGTGGGCCGATGTGGCCTGGGTCAAACAGCAATGGGGCGGCAAGCTGATCCTCAAAGGCATCCAAGACGTGGAAGACGCCAAACTGGCCGTGCAAAGTGGTGCCGATGCACTGGTGGTCAGCAACCACGGCGGGCGTCAACTCGATGGCGCGCAATCGAGCATCGAAGCCTTGCCCGCCATCGTGGCAGCGGTGGGCTCAGACATTGAGGTGTGGATGGATGGTGGCATCCGCTCGGGCCAAGACGTGCTCAAGGCCTGGGCCTTGGGCGCACGCGGCACGCTGATTGGCCGCGCCATGGTTTATGGCTTGGGCGCCATGGGCGAAGAAGGCGTGAGCAAAGCGCTGCAGATCATTCACAAAGAACTGGATGTCACCATGGCGTTTTGTGGCCACACCAACATCCAAAATGTCGATCAAAGCATCTTGCTGCCGGGCACCTTCCCAACAGCCTGAGCGCGCCAGATCAGGACTTGGTTTTCTCGCTCCACAACTCGCCACCCGTGGCCCAGTCTTGGCGCTTGATGTCGTAAAACAAAATGTCCACGCCATCGGGTTGCCCACCCAAGACCTTGCAAGTCACCTCGGTGATGGCTTTGGCCAGTTCGCGCTTTTGTTCCACGGTACGGCCTTCGAACAAATCAATGCGGATGGTGGGCATCTGAGACTCCTCGGGGTTTGAAATGGCTGCGATTATGCTTGGGGACCTGTGACCTCTCCCACCCCCGACTCCTCCCGCTTGCGCCGCATTGCCCACCTCGACATGGACGCGTTTTACGCATCGGTCGAGTTGCTGCGCTACCCACAGCTCAAAGGCTTGCCCGTGGTCATCGGTGGCGGCCGTCGCCGGGAGGACGACTTGCTGGCACGCTTGCGCGAGGCATACCCCGACCAAGAATGGTCCGAAGACCGCTTGGCCGACATTCCGCTCGACTTCTTTCCACGTATCTCGGGCTACACCGGGCGCGGCGTCATCACCACCGCCACCTACGCCGCGCGGCAATTTGGCGTGGGCTCGGCCATGGGGGTGATGAAAGCCGCCAAGCTGTGCCCTGACGCCATCTTGCTGCCAGTGGACTTTGACCAATACCGCCACTACTCGCGCACCTTCAAAGCCCTCATCACCGACATCGCCCCGGTGATGGAAAACCGAGGCGTGGACGAGGTCTACATCGACTTCACGGACGTGCCCGGCGGCCAACGCGAAGGCGGTCGCGTGCTGGCCCGGTTGATTCAAAAAAGCATTTTTGACGCAACAGGTTTGACCTGCTCGGTGGGCGTAGCCCCCAACAAACTGCTGGCCAAGATGGCCAGCGAATTCAACAAACCCAACGGCATTTCCATCGTGTACGACAGCGACTTGCAAGCCATGGTCTGGCCCCTGCCCTGTCGCAAAGTCAACGGCATTGGCCCCAAGGCCGAAGCCAAACTGGCAGCACAGGGCATTCACACCATTGGCGACTTGGCGCAACGCGAACGCCAGTGGCTGGTGGAGCACTTTGGCAAAAGCTACGGGGCGTGGCTGCACGACGCGGCCCATGGCCAAGACGACCGCCCCGTCGAGACCGAGAGCGAACCCGTCAGCATTAGCCGCGAAACCACCTTCGAGCATGACCTGCATGCCGTGCGCGACCGCGAGGCGCTGAGCGCCATCTTCACCCGCTTGTGCACACAACTGGCCGACGACTTGGCACGCAAAGGCTATGTGGGCAAAACCATTGGCATCAAGCTGCGGTACGACAACTTTCAAAGCGTCACCCGCGACCACACCTTGGCCACGTATATCGACCAAGCCGACGCGATCCGCCAAGCGGCAGGCAAATGTTTGAAACGGGTGGATTTGTCGCGCCGCTTGCGCCTGCTCGGTGTGCGGGTGGGGTCGTTGATGAAACGCGAAGACTGGCAAGGCCTCAGCGCCCAAGAAGCGGCCGCACCCTATGTGGTAGAGGCTCAGCCAGATTTGTTTTTTTCAGCGCCCGAGTGAGCCCGCGTGAGCCTTGGGCACGGCTATCAGCAAACTCGAACGTGTCCCCCTGCGCGAAGCGTGGAAGCACGAAGCCAACGACTTCACGCCTTGGCTGGCCGAAGAGGACAACCTCAACACGCTGGCCGATGCGCTGGATTTGCCCGACCTGGAACTGGTGGCCACCGAGCACTGGGTGGGCGAGTTCAAGCTCGACATCTTGTGCACCAGCGGGGATGACCAGGTCATCATCGAAAACCAATTGGAAAAGACCAACCACTCGCACCTCGGACAACTGCTCACCTACGCGGCGGGCACAGGGGCCAAGAAGGTGATTTGGGTGGCCGAGTCGTTTCGGCCTGAGCATGTGGCCGCACTGGAGTTTTTGAACCAGAACACCACCGAAGAGCTGAGCTTTTTTGCGGTGGAGGTGGAGCTGTGGCGCATTGGAGATTCACCTTTTGCGCCCAAGTTCGAAGTGGTGGCCAAGCCCAACGATTGGGCCAAGTCGGGCCGCGAGCAAACCCGCGTGGCAGCCAACGCCACACCCGCCAAGCA
>CAITHK010000261.1 GCA_903892175.1 uncultured Burkholderiales bacterium
GACTGAGCCCCATGAGCTATGAACTGGTTTGGTTCAAGCGTGACTTGCGCTGGCAAGACCATGCCGCACTGGCCCAAGCCAGCCTGCGTGGGCCAGTGCGTTGCATTTACGTCGTCGAGCCCGAGCTGTGGTTGCAACCCGACGCCGCCCTGCAACACTTTGAGTTCGTCCGCGAATCGCTGCAAGCCCTCGACCAAGCCTTGCGGGCCCAGGGTGGCTGCCTAGAAATACACGTTGGCGAGTTGCCAGAGGTGCTGTCCCACATTTGGCAAGACAACCCATTTGCACGGCTGCACTCGCACCAAGAAACAGGCAACGGATGGACCTATGCCCGCGACCTGCTGGTAGCAGCCTGGTGCAAGTCACACAACGTGGTTTGGTTACAGCAGGCGCAGTTTGGCGTGGTGCGTGGCTTGAAAAACAGAAACCTGTGGCAAGCCGCATGGGAAAAGCACATGGCGGCCCCCATGCAAGATGTCGGCCCACTGCGGTTTTGGGCGCACGCACCAGCGCTAGCTTTTGTGATGCATGCCCCCCAGCACCTCACGCACAACCCGCCGTTGCGCCAGCGGGGTGGCCGACCCTTGGCACTGGCCATATTGCACAGTTTCTTGAATGCACGCAGCTTGGGCTATCGCGGTGGCATTTCTTCTCCCTTGACGGCACCCGATGCATGTTCGCGCTTGTCGGCGTATCTGGCCTGGGGCTGCATCAGCATGCGCGAAGTGGTGCAGCTCACCCGGGCACAGATCGCGCAATTGCCACCTTCGGCCACGCGCCACCGGGCCGGGCTGAGCGCGTTCATCAGCCGCTTGTATTGGCACTGCCATTTCATTCAAAAACTCGAGAGTGAGCCCGAGATTGAATGGCGCAACATGCACCGAGGCTATGACGGACTGCGCGAAGAAGACTTCAAGACCGAGCACTTTGAAGCCTTGAAAGCCGCACGCACCGGCTGGCCCATGGTGGACGCCTGCGTGACCATGCTGCGCGAGACAGGATGGCTGAACTTTCGCATGCGTGCCATGTTGGTGTCGGTTGCGGCCTACCCTTTGTGGCTGCACTGGCGTGCGGTGGGAGAGTGGTTGGCCACGCAATTTCTCGACTACGAACCGGGCATCCACTGGAGCCAATTGCAAATGCAGTCGGGCACCACGGGCATCAACACCACGCGCGTGTACAACCCGATCAAGCAAGCGCAAGACCACGACCCGCACGGCTTGTTTGTCAGGCGTTGGCTGCCCGCCATGCGCCGCGTGCCTGACAGCTGGCTGTTGGAGCCCTGGCTCATGCCGCAGCAGGTGCAAATCAGTTCAGGGGTGCAGGTGGGCCTGGAGATCGCGCAGCCTGTGGTGGAACTGGCAGCAGCCACACGTGAAGCCAAGCACCGACTGCACAGCAGGCGTCAAGACCCAGAGGTCAAGGCTGGCAAAACCTCGGTGGTGGAAAAACATGCCTCTCGAAAAACGTTCGCCACACGAAAAGCCAAACCCACGGCAAGCCAAGCTGCCAAGCAGCAGTTGGGGTTTGATTTTTGAAGGCCTGAGTTGACGGCCTAGGGCTCACAATTTCACGGTACTGCCTGTGTTAGCCGCTTGCACAATGGCTTCGGTGACGCGCAAGTTGTTCAAGCCGTCTCGTGCAGTCACCAGCGGTGTGACCTCGCCCCGCACCACCGCACCGAAGTGTTCCATTTGCAAAGCGATCGGATCGGCACGCACCATGTCAACGGTGCGCTCATCAAATGGTTTCCACCACGAGCGATCTTCGGGACTGGGATAGGTTTTTAAGCGCATGGTGGGCACCGACAAACTGCCGTGGGTGCCTGCAATCACATAACAGTCTTCGTCGTCGTAGCTGGGGTAGGCCTTGTTTTCTTGCGAGGTTTGCTCCCAACTGCGCGCACACGCGGCGGTGTCTGACAGCAAGAACGTGCCCAACACGCCATTGGCAAAGCGCAGGTTGATGGAGACCGTGTCTTCCACTGCAAAGCCACGGATGGCGTTCGATGCAAAGGCTTGCACCGCCACAATGTCGCCGCACAGCATGCGCAGGTTGTGCACCTCGTGGATCATGTTGAGCAAGATGGGGCCGCCGCCCACCTCGCGTCGCCAAGGGCCATCGGCGTAGTACGAGTCGGGTTTGAAAAACGTGGCACTGCCCATCACCGCCACCAACTGGCCGAGTTCCCCACTTTGCACCACGGCTTGGGCTTGGGCCATGATGGGGCTGTGGGCGCGGTGGTGGCCAATCAACACTTTGGCACCTGTGGCCTCTACCTGGTCCACCAAGGTTTGCGCTTCAGCGACCGTGGGGGCGATGGGTTTTTCCAGCAAGCACGGTATGCCCGCTTGCATGCATTCCAGCGCATGGGCCACATGCAAGGCATTGGGCGTGGCCAGCACCACCCCATCGGGGCGGTCGTGGGCCAACAACTCGGCCAACGAGGCGTAACAAGGCACATCGGCTTGAGCCGCCAGCGCTTGGGCCACGGGCGATGGGTCGACCACCGCAGTCAACGTGACCGTGGCACTGTGTTGGGCCACCCCCATGTGAGCTTGGCCAATGTAACCGGCACCTGCAACAGCAATTCGCGTCTTGGTCATGGTGTGTTGGAAAAAAAGTAGGACCAATGAAAAACGGGCCCGAAGGCCCGTAGCTATTTTGCCAGTCTGTATGCGCAGTCAAATGGCTGGGCCGCACACGACGTGTCAAGCGACAAGAGCCTTAGCGCCAGACACCGAAATGGGCGAAGGTGTTTGTGCGCGCAGGGCATCGGCCACCACATCCCCCACCATGTCGGCGGTCACGGCGGACAAAGTCCAGCCCAAATGGCCATGCCCGGTGTTGTAGAACACGTTGGCCGCTTGGCCCCGGCCCACACGCGGCATCATGTTGGGCATCATGGGGCGCAGTCCGGCCCAAGGCACCACCGAGCGGGTGTCGATCTTGGGGAAGCATTGCTCGACCCATGCCACCAAGGGACGGATGCGGTCGGCGCGGATGTCGCGGTTGAAACCATTGAACTCGGCGGTGCCCGCCACACGGAAGCGGTCTGCGCCTAAACGGCTGGTGACCAGTTTGGTTTCGTCGTCAAGCAGGCTCACCACAGGCGCGCCGGCTTGGCTGGCGGCGTCGTTGAGGTTGACGGTGATCGAGTAGCCCTTGACGGGGTAGACGTTCACGCGGTCACCCAGCTGTGCGGCCAATTCACGGCTGGCGGTGCCTGCGCACATCACCAAGCTGTCGAAGGTGTGCACACTGGGTTGGCCGTCAAGCTGTGCCACCTTGACCACAGCCTGTGTGCCATTGCTGCTGACCGCAGTCACATCTTGACCATACAAAATGCGCACGCCCAAACGCTCGGCGGCAGCGGCCAAACCCTGGGTGAATTTGTGGATGTCGCCCGTCGAGTCGCTCTCGGTGAAATACCCGCCGTAGTAGTCGCCTGCCAGCGTGGGCTCGATGGCTTTCATTTCTTGCGGCGTGACAGCGTGGCGTGGCAAGCCGCCTTGGGCCAACAACTTGGACACCTCACCCGCGTGCTCAAAGCCTTGTTTGTCGCGGTAGATGTGCAAAATGCCTTCGCGCTTGAGGTCAAAGTCAATGCCCTCTTCTTGCGCCCATGCAAACAGGTGTGCACGTGCGGCCACGGCCATGCGTGCGGTCTGCACCGTGTTGCGTTCGTACTGAGGAATGGCTGCGATGAACTCGGCAAACCAAGACAGCTTGTGCCAACTGGGCTTGGGGTTGACCAGCAAGGGGGCATCGCTTTTGAACATCCACTTCAAGCCTTTGAGGATGGTGCTGGTGTAGTTCCAGACCTCAGCGTTGGAGGCAGAGAGTTGGCCGCCGTTGGCAAACGAGGTTTCCATGGCCGCGTAGCGATGGCGTTCAAACAAGGTGACCGAGAAACCGCGTTTGGCCAAAGCGTAGGCTGTGGTGACGCCGGTGATACCGCCGCCGATGATGGCAATCGTAGTCATAGGAATGAGCTTTCAAAACGTCGAGGGTTGGGCCCAACGGCAACATGCCGTCAGGCGCCCCCTCTGTCTTGAACCTGAGAGATTCACACAGCACGCGAGGTGCTGGTTTGCTCCTTCGGTGGATCGGCGGACGAATGCGTCGATCGCTCTTCAGAGATTTGCACGTCATCGGTCCTTTTGCCTGAGAGTTTCCGGGGCGGTTGCTCCTTCGGCGCTGACTTCTTTGGCAGAGTCAGTCTCTCCCGATGACACGTCGACACAAGGTCGATGGTTGATTGATTCTACTGGGCGAAAAACTCCTCCACCAACAAGCGCCAAAACGCGGCACCTGTGGCGATGTTGTCGTCGTTGAAGTCGTAGCCCGGGTTGTGCACCATGCAGGCACCCGCAGCGTCGCCGTCGCCATTGCCAATCAGCACATAGCTGCCGGGCACGCGTTGCAGCATGAAAGCAAAGTCTTCGCTGCCCGTCAAGGCAGGCCCTTGCAGGGTCACGCCAGCTTCTCCGCGCAGCTTGAGCGCCACACGGCGCGCGAACTGGGTTTCTTGCGGGCTGTTGACCAGCACGCAGTAACCGGGCTTCCAGTCCACCTCGGCGTGTACGCCAAAGCTCTCGGCCTGGGCCAGCACCAGGGCTTTGATGCGCTGCTCCAGCAACTCGCGCACCTGGGGTTCTAGCGCGCGCACACTCAGCTCCAAAGTGGCTTGTGCAGGGATGACGTTGTTGGCCTGTCCGGCATGAAACGCGCCCACGGTGACCACAGCCGTTTGCTGCGGATCGACATTGCGCGAGACCACGGTTTGCAGGGCCATCACGATGGAGGACGCGGCCACCAGCGGGTCGGCGGCGCGGTGCGGCATGGCACCGTGTCCCCCTTGACCGTTGACGCGGATGGTCACGTAGTCGCTGGACGCCATCGCCGCCCCCTCGCGCAACACCAAGTGGCCTGTGGGCACGCCCGGCATGTTGTGCATGGCGAACACGGCGTCGCAGGGATATTGTTCAAACAAGCCATCCTCCATCATGCGCACAGCGCCCCCACCGCCTTCTTCTGCAGGCTGAAAAATCAAATGCAACGTGCCTTCAAAGTGCACGTCTTGCGCAATGGCCTTGGCCGCTGCCAACAGCATGGTCGTGTGCCCATCGTGCCCGCAAGCGTGCATCACCCCCGGGTTGGCACTGGCCCATGCCAAACCGGTGGTTTCTTCGATGGGCAACGCATCCATGTCGGCGCGCAGCCCTAGGTGGCGCGTGCCTTGCCCGCGCACCAAGGTGCCCACCACGCCCGTGCCGCCCAAGCCGCGATGCACCGCATAGCCCCAGCCCTCCAGCTTGCTGGCCACCAAGTCGGCGGTGCGGTGCTCGGCATAGGCGAGTTCGGGGTGGCGGTGGATGTCGCGCCGCAGTTGGATGAACTCCCCCACTTGGTCCACGCGGGCGTCGCGCAAATAGCTCATGTCACTGCGGTTGTAAGTTGATCGACTTGGCGATGGCGCGAAACTGCGCTGTACCGTCCACATAGGCCTTGTCCACAGCAACTTGGGGCAAGGGCTTGGCCACCAACTGACTGTTGGCCTCCAAGCCACTGCGCACGGCCGGATCGGTCAAGGTGTCGGTGATGGCTTTGTGAATGATTTGGACGATGGGCTCGGGCGTGTCTTTCTTCACAAAGTAACCGGTCCAAATGTTGAAGGTGAAGGTCTTGAGCGCCTTGCTCTCAGAGATGGCCGGGTAGTCTTTGACGCCGTCCAAACGCTCGGTGTTGAGCATGGCCAAAATTTTGAGCTTGCCTTGCTTGGCCAGTTCGTCATAAGCCTTGCCATAGGGCGCCAAAAAGATATCGACCTGTCCGCCCAAGATATCTTGGTTGGCAGGGGCCGAGCCTTTGTAGGGCACGTGGGTCATCTCGATGTGCGTGACCTTGGACAAATGTTCGCCCAGCAGGTGATAGAAAGAACCTGGACCCACACTCGCGTACGTGATGGGCTTGCCTTCTTTGGCCATTTTTCGGGCGTAGTCCACAAACTCATCCACGTTGTTCACGGGCAGGTCTTTACGCGCCAAAAAGCCTATTTGTGCGGTGGCAATCATTTGCACCAAGCGGAAGTCTTCGCTTTTGAATTTGACCGCTGCATTGGCCAGGGGCGACAAGATCAGTTCATTGGGCGAGCCCTGAAAAATGATCTGCCCGTCTGACGCAGAGTTCAACACCTTCTGCGCGGCAATGGCACCGCTCACACCACCCAGGTTTTCGACGATCACGGGTTGGCCCAAGTTTTTGGCCAAAGTGGTGTTGACGGTGCGTGCAATCACGTCAGACAAACCGCCTGCTGGGTAGGGCACCAGCAGACTGACGGGTTTGCTGGGGTAGGCCTGCGCCAACACTGCGCCACTCATCAACAAACTGGCCAGCAGCGGGAATAAACGGTGAAGTGTCAAAGGCATGTGTCAACTCCTTGGGTGATGACGTGGGTGGTGATGGGCAGATCGTAAGAAAGCAAAAATACAATGTCCAATGCATTGTTGTATTGATTTCCATAATTTAAATGCATGAATGGATCGCTTCATGACCTTGGTTCAACTCAAACACCTGATCGAACTGGCCCGGCAAGGCTCGTTCAGCAAAACCGCCGATAAATTGCACCTGACGCAACCTGCGCTGAGCCGCAGCATCAAGTCACTGGAGGATGAACTGGGTCAGCCCCTGTTCGACCGCATTGGGCGCAAGAACGAGCTCACGGCCTTTGGCCAGCACATCGTGCAGCATGCGCAGGGCTTGGTCGAGGGTGCGCATGAGTTGCGGCAAACCGGACAACGGCTGCTCACCGGCGAGATCGGCCACGTGCGCATTGGTTTGGGCTCTGGCCCCGGCGCATTGCTGATGACACCACTGCTCATGCACATGGCGCGTGAACACCCAAAAGCGCAGATCGATATTTCACGCGGCAGCACCGAGGTGTTGATGCAGTCGCTGCGCGAGCGCCAGTTGGACGCTTTGGTGATTGACATCCGGTCGCTCAAACCCGCCATCGATGTGAAGGTGGAATTGGTGCAAGAAATCGATGGGGCCTTCATGTGCCGCAAAGGGCATCCGCTGGCCAAGCGGCGCAAGGTGAATCTTGACATGGTTCGCGATTACCCCGTGGCGTCGACGCCATTGAGTGACGAGGTGGCGCGCATCTTGATGGAACGCTATGGCCCTCAGGCGCATCCCGACGCACTGGTGAATTTGCGCTGCGAAGAAATTTCAAGCCTGCTGGACGTGGCCCGTCACAGCGATGCCGTGGTGCTGGCCATTCGCGCAGCAGCCCCCGACTTGGTGGAGTTGCCCATGACGCCAGCGCTCAACGCCAAAGCACGTTTTGGTTGGGTCACCATGAAGTCGCGCACCGAGTCGCCACTGAGCGCCAAACTCAAACACCTGTTTCAAGAGCTGGTGCAAGCACCCTAGGCAACGGCAGCGACCCTTTCACTTCACCAAGGCGACAGACTTGACCTGCGCCCACACAGCCTGACCCACGCTCAAACCCAGCTCGTGCACGGCCCGTGCGGTGACCCGCGCCACCAGCACAGAGGCACCACAAGCCAAGCGCACCAAGACCTGCGAGGGGTGGTGGTCAGCCGTCAAGGACTGCACCACGCAAGGCAAATGGTTTTGAATGCTGGTGCCTGTGGCGGGGTGTAAGTTGATGCTCACGTCGCGCGCCAACACACGCAAGCGCACACGCTGGCCCAGGGCCAAGCCGGTGTCGCGCAGCCACATGGCTCCGCCGTCAAAGCCCACCTGCGCCAAGTGCCAAGGCCGGTCCAGCGCCTGCACGTGTGCGTCCAGCAAAGCCCCCACATCGTCGCCCAGCAAGGCCGAAACGCCCTGTCCTGCCAACACCTCAGACACGGGTCCCAACGCTTGCACACGACCCTGGTGCAGCAACAGCACGGTGTCGGCCAAACGCGCCACTTCGTCCATCGCATGGGTGACGTACAGCATGGGCAGTTGCAACTCGTCGCGCAGCTTTTCCAGCCACGGCAAGATGTCTTGGCGCCGCGCGGCGTCAAGGGCAGACAAGGGTTCGTCCAGCAACAGCAAAGCAGGCTGCGTGGCCAGGGCACGGGCAATGGCCACGCGTTGGCGCTCGCCGCCTGAGAGCTGCTGCACGCGGCGTTGGAGCAATGCGCCAATGCCCAGCAATTCAATGGCGGCATCCAGGGTGGGCTGCTGCCCCGCGCTGCGGCGCAGGCCAAAGCTCAGATTGCCTTGCACGTCCAAATGGTCAAACAAGCTGGCCTCTTGAAACACATAGCCCACAGGGCGTTGGTGGGTGGGCCAACAAATGTCTAGGGCGTCGTCTTGCCACACCTGGCCGGCCAAGGCGATTCGGCCCCGTGCTTGTGGCTCCAAGCCCGCCACCGCACGCAACACACTGGTTTTGCCCGAACCCGAGACGCCATACATCGCCGTGATGCCATGCGCGGGCAGGTGCACATCCACA
>CAITHK010000262.1 GCA_903892175.1 uncultured Burkholderiales bacterium
GGTGTGGGGGGCTTGTCGGTGCTGCGCGCCATCCGTGATGCTTTGCCTGGAGAGGACTTGGTGTACGTGGCCGACTCCGGGCACGCCCCCTATGGCGACCAGAGCGAAGCCCACATCACCGAGCGCACCCTGAGCGTGGGGTTGTGGTTAGCCCAGCAAGGCGTCAAAGCCATCACCATCGCCTGCAACACCGCCACCGTGGTGGCTGCGCGCAGTTTGCGCGATCAGACCCATCTGTCGGTGGTGGCGATTGAACCCGCCATCAAACCTGCTGTGGCCTTGACGCGCACTGGGGTAGTGGGCGTGTTGGCAACCCGTCAAACCGTGCAAAGCGAGAGCGTGGCCAAGCTGTGCGACCAGTACGGGCAGGGCAAACGCATCGTGTTGCAAGCCTGTCCAGGGTGGGTGGAGTTGGTCGAACAAGCCAATTTGCACAGCCCGTACACAGAGTCTTTGGTGCGAGAGTTCGTCGCACCTTTGGTGGCACAAGGCTGCGACACCTTGGTGTTGGGCTGCACGCATTACCCTTTTTTGCACGCCGCCATCCAGCGCGTGGCGGGTGAGGGGGTGACCTTGATGGACCCCGCAGAGGCGGTGGCACGCGAGCTGGTGCGCCGTTTGGGCGAACAGCGGCGCACAGAAGGTGCTGGAACGACCCAGTTTTTCACCACGGGCGATCTGGCCCAGGTGCAGCGCGTGGTGGCGCATTTGTGGGGTGACAGCCCCACGGTGCAAGCTTTGCCATCCTGAGCCACGGGCTTAGGACTTGGAAAGACCTTGCGTCAGCCCGAATTCGGGCAAACCCGTAAACTCGGGGGTACATGAATGCCTACGCCGACGTCTCTTTTTTCCCCCGCAACGCCAAGCCGCTGACCAGTTACCGCAAGTACTGGGCGGCCCGCTTTGGCACGGCCCCGTTTTTGCCAATGAGCCGCGAGGAAATGACCCAGTTGGGTTGGGACAGTTGCGATGTAATCATCGTCACGGGCGACGCCTATGTGGATCACCCGAGTTTTGGCATGGCCGTGATCGGGCGCATGTTGGAGAACCAGGGCTTTCGTGTGGGCATCATTGCCCAGCCCGACTGGCAAAGCGCCGACCCATTCAAAGCGCTGGGTAAACCGAATTTGTTTTTCGGTGTGACTGCTGGGAACATGGATTCGATGATCAACCGTTACACCGCGGACCGCAAAATTCGCAGTGATGACGCCTACACGCCTGGCGATGTGGGGGGCAAACGTCCTGACCGAGCGGCCTTGGTGTACAGCCAGCGCTGCAAAGAAGCCTACAGCGATGTGCCGATTGTGTTGGGCGGCATCGAAGGTTCGCTGCGCCGCATCGCGCATTACGACTACTGGTCAGACAAGGTGCGTCGCTCCATCGTGGTGGACAGCAAATGTGACCTGCTGCTGTATGGCAATGCAGAGCGCGCGATTGTTGAAATTGCGCACCGTTTGGCGGCCAAAGAACCGGTGCAACAAATCACCGATGTGCGCGGGACCGCCTTTGTACGTCGCGAAACGCCCCAGGGTTGGTACGAGATCGATTCGTCGAGCATCGACATTCCTGGCCGGGTGGAAGCCCATGTCAACCCGTATTTGATGGTCAGCGAGCAAGCCAAGGCCCAAGGTCAAAGCTGTGCCCGCGAAGACGAAGCCCAAGCGGTGGCCGATGCCGCCAACGGGCCGGGGGCACAGGCCACGGTCGCGCCCCTGAACTTTGTGCCTAACCCCAATATGCCGGCCTTGCAGGGCAAGGGCAAACTCAAGGTGCCACCGCGTGACCGCAGTGTGATTCGCTTGCCCAGCTACGACCACGTCAAGTCTGACCCGGTGTTGTACGCCCACGCCAACCGTGTGTTGCATTTGGAAACCAACCCCGGCAACGCCCGCTGCTTGGTGCAGTCGCATGGCGAAGGCACCACCGCACGCGATGTGTGGATCAACCCACCGCCTATTCCGCTGACCACCGCGGAGATGGACTTGGTGTTTGACTTGCCCTATGCCCGCAGCCCCCATCCGGCCTATGCCGATGACAAAGGGGGTCACGACGGTGTGACCAAGATTCCGGCTTGGGAGATGATTCGCTTCTCCGTCAACATCATGCGCGGTTGTTTTGGCGGCTGCACGTTTTGCTCGATCACCGAGCACGAAGGCCGCATCATCCAAAGCCGCAGCGAAGACTCGGTGATTCGTGAGATCGAAGACATTCGTGACAAGGTGACGGGCTTCACAGGTGTGATCAGCGACTTGGGTGGCCCCACGGCCAACATGTACCGCATTGGTTGCAAAAGCCCCGAGATTGAGGCGGCTTGCCGCAAACCGAGCTGTGTCTACCCGGGCATTTGCCAAAACCTCAACACCGACCACAGCTCACTCATTCACATGTACCGCCGTGCGCGGGCCCTCAAGGGCGTGAAGAAAATTTTGATTGGCTCTGGGCTGCGCTACGACCTGGCAGTCAAGTCGCCCGAATACGTCAAAGAGCTAGTGACCCACCATGTGGGCGGCTACCTCAAGATTGCGCCCGAGCACACCGAAGGCGGGCCACTGTCCAAGATGATGAAGCCCGGCATTGGCAGCTACGACAAGTTCAAGCAGATGTTTGACCGCTTCTCCGCCGAGGCGGGCAAGAAACAGTTTTTAGTGCCGTACTTCATTGCGGCCCACCCGGGCACGCGTGACGAAGACATGATGAACCTGGCCTTGTGGCTGAAGAAAAACGGCTTTCGTGCCGACCAGGTGCAAACCTTTTACCCCAGCCCCATGGCCACGGCCACGGCGATGTACCACTCGGGCAAAGACCCTCTGTCGCGTGTGACACGCACCAGCGAGGCTGTGGACATCGTGCGAGGTGAACGCCGTAGGCGCTTGCACAAAGCCTTTTTGCGCTACCACGATGCCAACAATTGGCCGCTGTTGCGAGAAGCCTTGAAGGCCATGGGCCGTGCCGATTTGATTGGCAACGGCAAGCACCATTTGATACCCACTTTCCAGCCCATGACCGATGGTGGTTACACCAGCGCGCGGCGCAAGAACAGCACACTCACACCGAAACCAGGCGTTGCCAAAGCAGGTGTCGCGAAGACTTCCATGCGTCAAGAGCCGACCAAGGGGAGGGTGCTGACGCAGCACACCGGATTGCCGCCGCGCAAGAAGAGTTGATCGCTCAAGTGCTCATTGCAGGGCCAAGGCTGAGCGTTTATTTGTGCCGACTTTTCATGGCGCGCTCCACCTCGCGTTTGCCTTCGCGGTCTTTGATGGTGTCGCGTTTGTCATGCTCTGCTTTGCCCTTGGCCAGGGCAATTTCACATTTGATCTTGCCGTTCTTCCAGTGCAAGTTGATGGGCACCAAGGTGTAGCCTTTTTGTTCGACCTTGCCAATCAGACGTTTGATCTCGTCTTTTTTCATCAGCAATTTTTTGGTTCGCACAGAGTCCGGGCTGACATGGCTGGAGGCCGTATGCAGTGGGTTGATTTGGCAGCCGATCACATAGAGCTCGCCATCCCGAATGACCACATAGCCGTCGGTCAATTGCACCTTGCCCTCGCGTGCAGATTTCACCTCCCAGCCTTGCAGCACCATGCCGGCTTCAAACTTTTCTTCAAAGAAATAGTTGTACGCGGCTTTTTTGTTGTCGGCAATGCGGGAGGGGGTAGCGGGTTTTTTCGTGGCCATGGTGCTTCTTACAATAGTGACCATTCTATGAAAACCGTTCACAAGTCCCTTCTCATTTGGTTCAGTGCTGAGGAAATGTTTGCCTTGGTCACCGATGTGGCGCTTTATCCGGAGTTCCTACCCTGGTGTGAGCGGGGGACCGTCTTGGCGCAAGAGGGCAACGAGATGACCGCTGAAATAGGGATGTCTTTGGGGGGCTTTCGCAAAAGCTTTTCTACCCGCAACCAACATGTGCCAGGACGTCAGGTGAAGTTGCAACTCGTTGATGGCCCCTTCAAGCACTTGGATGGCACCTGGGACTTTCATCCCCTGAGCGACCCCAACACCCAAACCCCACAGCGCGCCTGCCGCATTGAGTTGACCTTGAACTACAGCTTTGACAGCATGTTTGGCGCTTTGGTTGGCCCCTTGTTTGACAAAATCGCATCCACCTTGGTCGATGCCTTCGTCAAGCGCGCAGAGCAGGTGTACACCGCTTGACACACAGCACCACACAGACTGGCGTCTTAAACATCTCTGTGATGGTGTCGCCCGCGCCGCGCGTGGTCCATGAACGTCACATCTCCTTGCCGGCAGGTAGCACGGTGCAACAGGCGCTTGAGGCCAGCGGCTTGTTGATCGACTTCCCCGAGCTTGATTTGAACAACCATGGGCTGTGGTTGCTGGGCATTTGGGGGCGCAAGACCACGCCCGGGCATGTGCTGCGCGACTTGGACCGGGTGGAGTTCTACCGCCCCTTGACGGTCGACCCCAAGGTGGCTCGCCGTGAGCGCTTTCAGAAACAAGGTACCCAGCGCGCGGGCTTGTTTGCCAAGCGGCGCGAGGGTGCGAAAGCAGGCTACTGATTCATGACACACACCCTCTGGCCCACCTGTGGCTATGCTTTGCTGAGCACCAATGCACAAGGGCATTTGCAGGTGACTGACGACTTTTTGCGTTTTTTGTTGGAGCGCCCTGAGTTGGCTCCCATCGCCGCGTCATGCCCCGCAGAGCTGACCTTGCATCAGGGCTTGATAGACGCCCCCCTGCGGGAGGTGACCGCGGATGAATTGGCGCAATTGCAAGACACCGATGCCGCCGAGAACTACGCGGTGTGGCTCCGGTTCAGGCAGCGCATCATGGCCAAACCGACACTTGAAGCCAGTTACTTGGCGCTGTTTCAAGGCGATGGCGTGGATGTGCCGCCCTTGTTGGTGCAACAGATCACCCACATCTTGTTGCGCCATGTGCTGGGCGATGCACCCACTGCTTACCAAGCGCGCGCAGCAGAAATGTTGATGCGAACACAAAAGGTCAGTGTGCTGGAAGATGGCGCGGTGATGGCCGCCGACGATGACACCGTGGAGCGCCATGCCAGCCAAAGCAGCTTTGGCTCTTTGGGGGAACTGCTGACACAAGGCGGGATCAAGCTGCGCAGCGTGGATTTGGATGTGCTCAATGCCGACAACCAAGACGCCTATTGGCCGCGCAGCGAGAGCTTCGATTGGGTACTGAGCCTCAACCGCGGGCAACCCGGCCTGGACGCGTTGTGTGAGGTGATGGCCCGTTGGGTGCAGCACTTTTTGGGGGTTGAGGTGCGCATTCAGACCGAGCGCGAAATCGACGACGACCAATGGGTCTGGCATGTGGGTTTGGATGCGCAAGCCAGTGGCGTGCTCAACGACCTGTACCAAGGCCTTGAGGTGGCGCCTGAGCGCATGGAGCGCCTGCTGTGTTTGTTCAAACTGGAGTTTGTCGACCCCAGCGCCATGCGTGCTGAAGTGCGCGGCAAGCCGGTGTACTTGGCGATGGCGGTGGACAGCGAGCAGCAGCTCAAACTCAAGCCACAAAATTTGCTGCTGAATTTGCCCCTGGCTGTGCGGTCTTGAGCACGCGCTTTACAGCCTTGTATACAGGTGGGGGAGTGGTCGTCGGTAAACTTCTTCTTTTGGAGCCATGACCATGCGCCTTCTCGGCAAAGCACTCACCTTCGACGACGTGTTGTTGGTGCCCGCCTACTCCCAAGTCCTGCCCAAGGACGCCTCGCTCGCGACCCAATTCACCCGCAACATTCGCTTGAACCTGCCCTTGGTGTCTGCCGCCATGGACACGGTGACTGAAGCACGTTTGGCGATTGCCATTGCGCAAGAAGGTGGTATTGGCATCGTGCACAAAAACCTCACGGCCCAAGAGCAAGCAACGCAAGTCGCCAAGGTCAAGCGCTATGAGTCTGGCGTGTTGCGCGACCCCGTGGTGATCACACCCGAAACCACAGTGCGCCAAGTCATGGCCTTGTCTGAAGAACTGGGCGTCTCTGGATTCCCGGTCTGTAACGCAGGGCAAGTGGTCGGCATTGTCACCGGGCGTGACCTGCGCTTTGAAACCCGTTACGACCAAAAGGTGAGTGAAATCATGACGCCGCGCGAGCGGCTGATCACTGTTCCAGAGGGCACCACGCCCGAGCAGGCCAAGCACTTGTTGAACAAGCACAAATTGGAGCGCTTGTTGGTGGTCAACGACAGCTTTGAACTCAAGGGTTTGATCACGGTCAAAGACATCACCAAACAACTCAACTTTCCGAACGCGGCGCGTGATGTCGCTGGCAAGCTGCGCGTAGGCGCTGCCGTGGGTGTGGGTGAGGGCACCGAAGAGCGCGTCGAGGCGCTGGCTCGTGCAGGCGTGGATGCCATTGTTGTGGACACGGCCCACGGTCACAGCAAAGGCGTGATCGACCGCGTGCGCTGGGTCAAACAACATTACCCACACATTGAAGTGATTGGCGGCAACATTGCCACCGGGGCCGCTGCACTGGCCTTGGTGGAGGCCGGCGCCGACGCGGTCAAGGTGGGCATAGGCCCCGGCTCCATCTGCACCACGCGCATCGTGGCGGGTGTGGGCGTGCCGCAAATCATGGCGGTAGACAGCGTGGCCACCGCTTTGAAAGGAACAGGCGTTCCCTTGATTGCAGACGGTGGCATTCGCTACAGCGGCGACATTGCCAAAGCCATTGCCGCAGGGGCTGGCACGGTGATGATGGGTGGCATGTTTGCGGGCACCGAAGAGGCCCCCGGCGAGGTCATCTTGTACCAAGGCCGCAGCTACAAAAGCTACCGTGGCATGGGCTCGATTGGCGCCATGCAGCAAGGCAGCGCCGACCGTTACTTCCAAGAGTCCAGCACGGGCAATCCCAACGCCGACAAACTGGTGCCCGAAGGCATCGAAGGTCGGGTGCCCTACAAAGGCTCTGTGGTCGCCATCATTTACCAAATGGCGGGTGGCTTGCGCGCCAGCATGGGGTATTGCGGCTGTGCCAGCATTGAAGCCATGCACAACGAGGCGCAGTTTGTTGAAATCACCTCAGCAGGCATTCGCGAAAGCCATGTGCACGATGTGCAGATCACCAAAGAAGCGCCGAACTACCGGGCTGAGTGATCCAGCCCTTAGGCTCAAAACCACCCCTTGGGGTGGTTTCTTTTTTTGAGACAATAGCGCCAGGCCACTGACTGGCCTTTTTTATTTATGTCGCACCAAAAAATTCTCATTCTTGATTTCGGCTCACAAGTGACCCAGCTCATCGCACGTCGCGTGCGAGAAGCCCATGTGTTTTGCGAAGTCCATCCCTGTGACGTGAGCAGCGACTGGGTGCGGGACTTTGCCAAAGACGGCAACCTCAAAGGCGTCATCTTGTCTGGCAGCCATGCCAGCGTGTACGAAGTCGACGACCGTGCCCCAGACGCTGTGTTTGAGTTGGGTATTCCCGTGCTGGGCATTTGCTATGGCATGCAAACCATGGCGACCCAATTGGGCGGCAAGGTCGAGGCCGGGCACACCCGAGAATTTGGCTATGCCGAGGTGCGTGCCCACGGCCACACCGAATTGCTCAAAGGCATTGAAGACTTCAATACGCCGCAGGGCCACGGCATGCTCAAGGTGTGGATGAGCCATGGCGACAAAGTGACGCAAATGCCCGATGGCTTCAAGGTGATGGCATCGACCCCTTCATGCCCGATCGCAGGCATGGCCGATGAAGCACGCAAGTTTTACGCGGTCCAATTCCACCCCGAAGTCACGCACACCGTGCAAGGCCAGGCTTTGTTGAACCGGTTTGTGCTCGACATCTGCGGTACCCGGCCGGATTGGATCATGGGCGACTACATTGCCGAGGCGGTGGCATCGATTCGCCAACAGGTGGGTGACGAAGAAGTGATTCTGGGCCTGTCTGGCGGCGTCGATTCATCCGTGGCTGCAGCCTTGATTCACCGGGCCATTGGCGACAAGCTGACCTGTGTGTTTGTGGACCATGGCTTGTTGCGCTTGAACGAAGGTGACATGGTGATGGACATGTTCGTGGGCAAGTTGCACGCGCATGTGATTCGCGTGGATGCCAGCGACATGTTTTTGGGCAAGTTGGCGGGCGTGAGCGAGCCCGAGGCCAAACGCAAGATCATCGGTGGCTTGTTTGTCGATGTATTCAAAGAACAAGCGGCCAAACTCAAAGCGGGCGATGGGGGGCACCAAGGCGCTACCTTCTTGGCCCAAGGCACGATTTATCCCGATGTGATCGAGTCGGGCGGCGCCAAGAGCAAGAAGGCCGTGACCATCAAAAGCCACCACAATGTGGGTGGGTTGCCCGAACAACTGGGTTTGAAGTTGTTGGAGCCCTTGCGCGACTTGTTCAAAGACGAGGTGCGTGAGTTGGGCGTGGCACTTGGGCTGCCTCGTGAGATGGTGTATCGCCACCCGTTCCCGGGCCCGGGCTTGGGGGTGCGTATCTTGGGCGAAGTGAAAAAGGAATATGCCGATTTGCTGCGCCGCGCTGACGCGATCTTCATTGAAGAGCTGCACAACTTCAAAGACGAGGCCACTGGCAAGAGTTGGTACGACCTGACCAGCCAAGCCTTCACTGTATTCTTGCCCGTCAAGAGCGTGGGTGTGATGGGCGACGGCCGCACTTATGACTATGTGGTGGCCTTGCGTGCGGTGCAAACCAGCGACTTCATGACCGCCGATTGGGCCGAGTTGCCTTATGCACTGCTCAAAAAAGTATCGGGTCGCATCATCAACGAAGTGCGGGGCATCAACCGGGTGACCTACGACGTGTCGAGCAAGCCGCCTGCGACCATCGAATGGGAATAATTATAAATGCCAAAGGAACTACAATCAAAGTCTGCATGACAAGCAGCCCATCCGGGGATTGATTTTTAAATTAGAGAATATTGAGTACATGGCCAAAGAAGAAATGATCGAAATGAAGGGTGTCGTGACCGAAGTCTTGCCCGACTCGCGTTACCGCGTCACCCTAGAAAACGGTCACTCCCTGATCGCTTACACCGCCGGCAAAATGCGCCTGCACCGCATCCGCATCATTGAAGGTGACAAGGTCACTGTTGAGCTTTCTCCTTACGACATGAACAAAGCCCGTGTGACATTCCGTCACATCGAAGGCAAAGGCCCTGGCGGCCCAGTCAAGCGTCGTTTCTAACGCATCCGCATTTTGCGTGGTGCTTGGGATCACCATGTATCTGCCCTCCCATTTCAAGCCCCACGACGAGACGCATGCGCTGGCATTGATGCGTGAGCATCCCTTGGCCAGTTTGATCAGCCAAGACGAGGAGGGCGCACCTTACGTGTCGCATCTGCCTTTGCATTTGCAGCAACGCGATGCAGTCATGGTTTTGCAGGGCCATTGCGCCAAAGCCAATCCACATTGGCGTTATTTACAAGCAAGGCCGCACGCCTTGGTCACCTTCATGGGGCCTCAGGCTTATTTGTCGCCCAAGGTTTATCCAGACCTTGCACGTGTGCCCACATGGAATTATTTGGCAGTGCATGCCCGTGTTCAGGCCACGGTGATCGACAACACAACAGACAAAGACGCGCTCCTCAAGTCCTTGATTGCAGACCATGAACCCGCTTATGCAGACCAATGGCGGGGCCTCGATGGTGCGTTTCAAGATCAGATGCTCAGCGCTATTGTGGCCTTTGAGTTGCGCATCACCGACTTGCAATGCAAGCTCAAACTCAACCAACACCGTGCCTCTTCACATGCGGCTTTGTATGCCATGTACCGACAAGGCACGCCCGAAGAACAGGCGCTGGCTGGCTGGATGGTGCGCCTTGGTTTGATCGCCCTGCCATGAGTGACACACAACATCTCCTCGATGAGGGCTTCATGCGCCTTGCGTTGGCTCAAGCGCAGGCTGCAGCTTTGGCGGGGGAGGTGCCCGTCGGGGCGGTGGTGGTCCGGCAAGGACAAGTCATTGCCAGCGGACACAACAGTCCCTTAGGCAGCATCGATCCATGTGCCCATGCCGAGGTGAATGCTTTGCGCGCCGCAGCCAAGGCGTTGGGCAATTACCGTCTGGAAGACTGCACTTTGTATGTGACGCTGGAGCCATGTGTCATGTGCAGTGGTGCCGCGTTGGTGTCACGTGTGCAGCGGGTGGTGTTTGGCGCCACAGAGCCTAAAACGGGCGCCGTAGGCTCGGTGCTCAATGTATTCACCCAGCCCCAACTCAACCATCAGACCCAGGTCACTGGCGGCGTCTTGGCCCCCGAGTCTGCGGCTTTGTTGCAGGTATTTTTTGAAGAACGCCGTCAACAACATGATCAACAGCGTGTGCCCTTGAGAGAGGATGCGCTGCGACTGAGTGACTCTGCCACGGCGGCCATGTCGAACTTAGGCCTGCCTGCCAAATTGTCCCGGTACACCCAAAGCTTGCCTGCTTTGCAAGGTTTGCGATTGCATTGGTTGGACAACGCAGTTCCCCCTTCATCTGACGCAGAACTGCAAGTTTTTTTGCATGGGCCCGACGATTGGAGTGCTGCTTACTTAGAAGCACTTCACGGTGCGCATCCCGCGGTGGCCGTCGACTTGCCTGGGTTCGGCTTGTCTGACAAACCCAAGAAGGGCAACCCGCACAGCGTGGCCTGGTATGCCCAAGTCTTGGCTGAATTCTTGGCCTTGCACAAGTACAAGTCTGTACGTTTGGCTGCCCCTCACAGCATGCAAGCCGTGTTGGCGCATGTGCAAAAGATGAACCTGCCCAACGTGTCGGTGCATGCTCTGCCTGCGCCCCCGCCCATGGCGCAAGCCCTGCGGCTTGCCCCTTATCCGGACAAAGGCCACGAGGCGGGTCCAAGCGCCTTGCGTGCTTTATTGACTGCATCAACCCCGGCACGACATTGATGGTGTTGGCCACCACACCTCCCACGCCTGGTTACGAAGTGAAGTTTCAGCGTGTCGGTGTGGCAGGTGGGGCCGATTTACAAATCCGTTCCTTGTTGGATCGTCAACAGTTTTTCGATCCTGAGGGCTTGGCCCTGGCCGAAGGCATTTCATCGGCCACGTGGCCTCTGTTTGGTTTGCTGTGGCCTTCGGCGCAAAAGCTCGCGGACTTGATGCAGGCGTGGGAATTGGATGGCAAACGCATCTTGGAGATGGGTTGTGGTCTGGCCTTGGCCAGCTTGGTGATTCACCGCAGAACGGGGCACGTGACCGCCAGTGACTGCCATCCTTTGACCGAGGGCTTTTTGAAGGCCAATCTCAAACTCAACGGAATGCTGCCATTGCCCTATGCCACAGGCCATTGGGGTCGACACAACCTGGGCTTGGGTCGGTTCGATTTGATCGTGGCGAGTGATGTGTTGTATGAGCGCAGCCATCCCAAACAACTCGCGGGCTTCATCCAAGCCCATGCGGCAGATGGTGCTGAGGTCTTGATCGTGGACCCCAACCGCGGCAACCGAAGTGCGTTTCACCGTGAGATGGCTGGTTTGGGGTTCACCTTGACAGAGCTGGCTTTGAGTGACCCCTTAGAAGATTTGAGTCCCTACCGTGGCCGCATGTTGCATTACCAACGCCACATGTGACGGACAATGTTGCCATGGCTCATATTTACATCTACTCCCCCAGTGGCGCAGTGCGCGACAAAGCCGCATTCAAGCATGGTGTTTCTCGACTCAAACAGCTCGGTCATAGCGTTGAATTGGATGTGGATGCCTTGTCGCGTCACACGCGATTTGCCGGTGACGATGCCACGCGTTTGGCCGCCATCCATCGGGCTGCCGCCAGTGGCGCCGATGTGGCCCTGATATCGCGAGGGGGTTATGGCTTATCCCGTCTCTTGCCAGGCATTCCCTACAAAGCGGTGGCCAAAGCCATTTCCAAAGGCACCCAATTTGTGGGCATCAGCGATTTCACCGCTTTCCAAAATGCTGTGCTCGCCAAAACTGGCGCTGTGACTTGGGCCGGGCCTGCTTTGGGTGAAGACTTCGGTGCAGAGCAGCCCGATGACATCATGGAGGCGTGTTTTGAAGACATGGTGAGCGGTCAAGGGGAGGGCGCAGGTTGGCGTTTGTCAGCCCACAACCGCCCCACGCTGGGTGCGCGACGTGAGGGCGTATGGGCCAAAGATGCGGTGTTGTGGGGGGGTAATTTGGCAGTTTTGACCAGTTTGCTCGGCACGCCCTACTTTCCTCAGATTAAATCGGGTGTGTTGTTTTTAGAAGATGTGGGGGAGCACCCCTATCGGGTGGAGCGTATGCTCACCCAGCTGCTGCACGCGGGCGTCTTGGCGCAGCAAAAGGCAGTCATCCTGGGGCAGTTTTCCAATTACAAACTCACACCGCACGACAGCGGTTTTAAATTTTTGAGTGTGGTCGATTGGCTGCGTCTGCAGCTCAAAGTGCCCGTGTTGACGGATTTGCCATTTGGACACGTCGCCACCAAGGTGTGTTTGCCTGTGGGCCAAACGGTGAATTTGCTGGTGGAAGCTCAGGATGCTTTGCTTTTGTGGGCGCACCCCGGGCATTGAACCATGTTGGCTAAATTTGCCCAGTCCCCGATAAATCAAAGTTAGGTCAGTAACCCAGCTCGCGCTGAGCCCCAACAGCCAATACTGCGGCATTTTCACTATCGTAACGGTAAAGCACGGCTAAGGAGAAAGTGCCATGTCTGCCAATGCAGTTGTACGCGCTCGTATCGACGAGCACATCAAAGATGAGGCCAGCGCCGTACTGGCGGCGATGGGGCTGACCGTGTCCGATGCTTTTCGGATGATGCTGACCCGTATTGCCCGCGAAAAGGCGTTGCCCTTCGAGCCACTGGTGCCCAATGCAGTCACCATTGAGGCAATGATGGAAGCGCGCCGTGGGGGGCTGAAGTCGTTTGGTACTGTCGAGGACTTGATGGCAGACCTGAATGCGGACGATTGAACCAACCGGCCAATTCAAACGTGATTTCAAGCGCGAGGCAAAGTTGACTTCACTGACATCATTACAGCGTTGGCCAATGATCTGCTACTTGCCGACAAGCACCGTGACCATGCTCTGACAGGTGAATGGAAAGACCATAGGGACTGCCACGTAAAACCTGACCTGGTGCTGATTTACCGGAAGCTGGGAGCAGATGTGTTGCAGCTCGTGCGCATCGGATCGCACAGCGAACTCGGTCTGTGAGCCGGCAGATGGTCAGCAAAATCGTCACCATCTTTGTTGTAAAAACTTTCTAATGACTTGTACGCATCCGACAGTTCATCTAAAGCGATGCGATCTAGCAAGTTACGCCTCTTACCTCGCGTTTACTTCATACGATGTATATTATGTATAGTTAAATTTGTGTGTGCTGATACGGGTATCTGCCCCTCAACGCGACCGTGACAAAGCCCTATATTTGGCGGCGATTCAAAACTACTCCTTCCAAACCCAATGACCACTGCAGACTCAAAGAACAAATCCGTACCCATGGCCGATCAATTTGAATGTCAACAAAATTTGTTGGCCTTTATGGGGCACTTTGACATGGACGAATTCCAAGCCATGGAGTCCTATCTGGCCCCTGATGCGGTGTGGGTGCGCGCCGACGGTGTCTTGCATGGGCCCGAAGGTTTGCGCGCATGGGCCGCGAAACGACAACCCGGAATCCTAGTGCGTCATGTGCTTTCTAACTTTCGAATTCGAGCCATTTCTGAGCATGAAGTCCACGTCGATTCTTACGCCATGGTCTTTCGCAAAGACCTACAACCCGGTGACGCCACACCTGCGCCCATGGCTGGCCCGGTCTTGATGGGCCGTTACGAAGACGTGATGCGCAAGGTTGACGGGCGTTGGTTGATTGCCCACAAGTCTGTCAAGTTGGATTTCAAATTGGTTTAAGAAAGTCGAACATGCTGCCAGATTTGAAACTCCGCCACATGGGCATGTTTGTGTGGGACATCGACACGATGTCTCAGTTCTACCAAGATGTTTTGGGGTTTTTGGTCACCGACAAAGGGTTTGTGCGCGATCATCACGTGGTGTTTTTGAGCCGCGACCCCAAGTCACACCATCAGTTGGTGATGGAAACCGGACGCCCTGCGGGTTCAGGCCCGGGCTACGGCTTGCAACAAATCTCGTTTCAAGTGGGCTCATTGAACGACCTGAGGCTGATGCATGACTTGGTCAGCGCCCGAGACGATGTGACCCTCATCCAAACCGTCGACCATGGCAACTCTTGGTCCTTGTATTTTCGCGACCCTGAGGTCAACCGGGTCGAGATTTATCTCGACACGCCGTGGCATGTGGAGCAACCCTACCTTGACCAACTCGATCTGACGCTGAGTGACGAAGCCATTCACCAAGTGACAGAGCAGCGTCTGAAAGACAACCCATCGCGCAAACCCATGCACGCGTGGCAGCTTGAAATGTCTGCGCGCATCAATCTGCCGTGACGTTATAGCGGTTGACCGCGCCAACCCAACGCTCAATTTCATCGCGCAAATAGTTTTGTTGTTGGGCTGCTGGGATGTTCAGCATGCGCCCGCCATCGCGCTCCACTTTGGCTGAGAAATCCGGCTGTGCATTGATAGATGCCAAGGCTTCACGCAGCTTGGCCACCACGGGGGCCGGCGTTCCAGCAGGGGCAAAAATACCAAACCAGCTCTCCCCTTCAAACTTCACCAAACCCGTTTCATTGACCGTTGGTACGTTGGGTAGTTGCGGGCTTCGTGCTGCTGACGAGACCACCAAACCTTTGAAACGGCCCGATTGGACGTATTGTTTAGAGGCAGACATGTTGTCGAACATCACATCCAAACGCCCGCCCATCATTTCTTGGTGCGCAGGAGACGCGCCCTTGAAGGGAATGTGCAGCATGTCCAAGCCCAGACTGCTGGTCAAAATGGCACCCCACACGTGTTGCAGCGTCCCCAATCCGCCAGAACCATAGGTCAGTTTGCCAGGCCTTTCTTTGGCGTAAGTCACCAGTTCTGCCAAATTGTTCACCGGCAGGTCTGCACGCGTCAGCAACACAAAGGGGTAGGCAGACACATAGCCCAAGCTGATGAAATCTTTCTCAGGGGAATAGGACAAGTTCTTGATGAGCGCTTTGTTCATCACCATGTTGAAGATGCCACCCACCATCAAGGTGTAACCATCGGCTGGAGCGCGCGCCACATACTCGGTGCCAATCAAAGAGCCCGCACCTGTTTTGTTTTCTACCACCACGGGTTGACGTAAAACTTCGGATAGTTTTTGCGCCACGCTGCGTCCCAAAATGTCGGTGCCGCCACCAGGGGGTTGTGGCACCACCATGCGAATCGGTCGGGACGGAAAGTCTTGGGCTTGCACATGCGTGGCCAACATCATCGCCAAGGCAATGCAAACGAACTGAGTTCGGTAAATGATTTTTTCCAACACGTTCATCTCTGCCTCCAAAATTTCAAAAAATCCTAACATCAGAAATTTGCAAAACACCGGGCATCTTCCCCAATTCAGTTTGTCGCTGAAGCGTCATGGGCATCGACCATGAAGACCGCAAAATAATTGCATATTCAATTTAAATCAATCACGGGAGTCAGGGATGAAGTTGGCAACAGTTGAGATCAAGGGCCAGGCACACTTTGGTGCCATCACCGACCAAGGTTTCGTGGACCTCGGCGCGCGCTTCGGTGCGCGTTGCTCAGATTTGGTCGGTTTGTTTGCCAACGATTTGTTGGCCGAGGCCCAAGCGATTTTGGCCCACATCACGGCGGCAGATCACCCTTTGTCTGGTTTGAAGTTCTTGCCTGTGAATCCACGCTTGGACATGCGCATGTTTGCCCTGGGCTGGGCCTACAAAGCCCATCAGTTGGAAGCAGGCAAAGAAGACTTGCTCTTCCCCAATATGTTCAGCAAGCACCCGCAGTCCTTGGTGGGCCATGGTCAACCCATTGTGTTGCCATCGCTTTCGGATCGGTTTGATTTCGAAGGCGAAGTGGCCATCATGATCGGCAAAGGGGGGCGCCACATCCCTGTGAAAGATGCCATGTCCCACATCGCGGGCTACAGCATCGTGATGGATGGCTCGCTGCGCGACTACCAAAAACACAGCGTGACCGCAGGTAAAAACTTCGACGCCAGCAGCTCGTTTGGCCCATGGTTGGTCACCCGTGATGAAATTGCCGATCCGAAAAGCATGGTGTTGACCACACGCCTGAATGGTGCGGTCATGCAGCACAGTGGCTTTGACTTGATGGCCTGGGACTTGGCCGAGTTGGTGCACTACATCTCTGGCATTTGTCGCCTAGAGCCTGGGGATGTGATCGCCACGGGCACTCCTGGTGGTGTGGGCCATCGGCGAGACCCTCAAATTTTCATGAAGGCCGGAGATGTCTTGGAAATCGAGGTCACGCCGCTGGGCATTTTGCGCAACGTGGTTGTCGCTGAGTGAGCGTTATTCGCCCTGCTCTCTGATTTCCCACGCTTCGATGAAAGCGCGCAAATAAAACGCGCTTTGTTGGCGCTCTGCCTTGAGGGCCAAGTCCAACGCATTCACATGCGATTGGTTGCGCGGCATGGGGTCTGCCCCCTCTTCCAACAAGAGTTTGACCGCCAATGGCGTGCCGTAATAAGCCGCCATCATCAACGGGGTGGTGCCGTTGGGTGACTCCGCGTCGATGTAAGCGCTGTTGTCCAACAGCAAGCGCATCATCTCGATGTGACCCTTGGTGGCTGCGTAATGCAAGGGTGCCCAACCTTTGCGGTTGACTTCTGCCTCACGCGCGATCAAGGCTTTGGCGACCTCCAATTGGTTGTTCAATGCTGCCAGCATCAGGGGTGTTTCATCGACAGCATTGACCACATTGACCTGCGTCTTGGGGTGCTGAACCAAAAGCATCGCTGATTTGCTCGCCCCTAGCCGGGTGGCCACCACCAAAGCAGGGGCGCCGTTTTCATTGGGTGTGTTGGGATCCATGCCTCGTGACAGCAAGCGTTGAACTTCTTGCACATTGTCAAATTCCAAGGCTTTGAAAAAATCGTCATAGGCGCCAGCCTGTGCGCACGACATGACGAACACCAAGCCAAGCCCTGAAATCCAGTGAGATAAGTATTTCATGGGCACACTGCCGAAAAAAGTCGATCAAAGTTATCGCTGGTGATGCGCGCGACATCCTCTACCGCCAGACCTCGGATGTGCGCAATTTGCTGAGCCACAAAAGGCACATAGGACGGATTGTTGGTTTTGCCGCGGTGCGGTGCGGGGGCCAAATAAGGACTGTCGGTCTCAATCAAGATGCGCTCTAAGGGCACGAACGCCGCCACGTCACGCAAATCTTGCGCGTTCTTGAATGTCAAGATGCCTGAAAACGAGATGTAAAAACCCAAATCCAAGCCGGCGCGAGCAACTTCTGCGGTTTCAGTGAAGCAATGGAACACGCCCCCTGCACTGCCAACCGAGCCATCTTCGCCCTCTTCTTTCAAAATACGCAAAGTGTCAGCCGATGAGCTGCGGGTATGAATCACCAGGGGCAATTGGGTGTGTTGTGCGGCACGAATATGCACCCGAAAACGCTCGCGCTGCCATGCCATGTCGGCCACGCTGCGCTCACCCAGACGAAAGTAATCCAGGCCAGTTTCGCCAATGCCCACCACACGTGGCAGTTGTGCACGCTCGACCAGATCTTCGAGGGAGGGTTCTTGTACGCCTTCATTGTCTGGATGCACACCCACCGTGGCCCAGAAGTTGTCGAACTGAGTGGCCAGACCATGAACTTCGGGAAATTTTTCCAAGGTGGTGCTGATGACCAAAGCGCGTGTGACTTGGGCTGCAGCCATGTCCGCGCGGATGGCGCTCATGTTCTCAGCGAGTTCAGGGAAATTGATGTGGCAATGGGAATCGGTGAACATAGGCAATCAAGATTTGGCGCGCATCGCCAGTTGGGCACGTGCCACCAAGGCTTCAAACATCAGCCCGGCATTGAACGGATGCTCGGCGGTGCGTGCAGCTTGCATCAGCTCACGTGACCAGACACTGAGTGACGCCACACTGCCGCAGACGGGTAAATCAGCGGGCATGAAAAAACGTGGAGCAGCCCCCGCGCGCGCCGCCAGCAAGTCGTGACAGAGCTTTTGCAGCATCGCAATGGCTTGCGCCGGGGAGCCATCAGCAACCGCAGACACATCCCCGCGCTGAATGGCCTTGGGCAAGGCGGCCCAGTGGGCGGCTTTTACACCTTGGTGGGCCATGGCCAGCGCATCTTCGGTGCGCCCTCCGGCCGCCCGCAACAACACGGGCGCATCCAAATCGGACGTGCCCTGCTCCTGCAACCAAGACAACGATTCGTCAACGCTGGGCCACACCATGGTGTGGGTTTGGCAGCGGCTGCGAATGGTGGGCAGCAACATGTGCGCGGCTTCGCTGGCCAGCACAAAGCGGGTTTCGCCGGGCGGCTCTTCGAGCGTTTTCAAAATGGTGTTGGCCGTGATGTGGTTCATGCGCTCAGCGGGGTAGACCAGCACCACCTTGGTTTTTCCGCCGGAGCGGGTTTGTTGGCTAAAGCCCACCATGTCACGCGCGGCTTCGACACGGATTTCTTTGCTGGGTTTGCGCTTCTTGTCGTCCAGGTCTTTCTGGGTTTTTTCGTCCAACGGCCAATGCAACTCCAGCGCCAGGGTTTCGGGCATCAAGGTGCACAAATCGGCATGGGTGCGCACGTCGACCGCATGGCAACTGCGGCATTGGTAGCATGCCCCATGGGCCGTTGGGCTGTCGCACAGCCAAGCGCGTGCCAATTCCAAGGCCAGAGTGTACTGACCCAAACCCGAGGGGCCTTGCAACAACCAAGCATGGCCCCTGCGCGCCAACAAGGTGGTCAGTTGTCCTTGCAACCAAGGACTCAGGACGGGTCTGGTGCGGGAAGTTGTGTCGGTCACGGGTTCAACCATCCCTGTTGCACCAACTGCTGATGCAGCTGCTGCCACACCGCCTCGCGTGTTTGCGCTGCATCCAAACGCACAAAGCGTTGCGGGTCAGCCTCAGCGCGCTGGGCATAACCCTGTGACACTTTTTCAAAAAAGGTCGCGGGCTGCGCTTCAAATCGGTCGGGCACGCGCGCGCCCGCCAAACGCACAGCAGCCACCTGCGGATCGAGTTCGAACCACACCGTCACATCGGGTTGTCGCAAACCCGTCGGGGTGCCTTGCACCCATGCTTCCAACTGCTGCAGCATGCCGAGGTCAAAGCCACGGCCGCTGCCTTGGTAAGCAAAGGTGGCATCGGTGAAGCGATCACACAACACCACCTCGCCGCGCGCGAGTGCGGGCTCAATGACGAGCTGCAGGTGGTCGCGTCGGGCGGCAAAAATCAACAAGGCTTCGGTCAATGGGTCCATGGCATCGTGCAACACCATGTCACGCAGTTTTTCGGCCAATGGCGTGCCGCCAGGCTCGCGCGTGAGCGTGACGTGACGGCCCTGAGCCTTGAAGGCCTGGGCCAGTCCATCGATGTGGGTGGACTTGCCTGCGCCGTCAATGCCTTCAAAACTGATGAACAAACCCGTGTGTTTCATAAAACCTTCAGAGGCGCTATTTTGCCTGCGTCGCTGCTGGACCCAGGCGTTGGTAGCGGTTGACCGCCGCGTTGTGCGCGTCCAGGGTGTCGCTGAACTGGCTGCTGCCGTCGCCCCGCGCCACAAAGTACAAGGCTTGGCTGTTGGCAGGAAAGACGGCCGCTTTCAGGGCGTTGCGCCCTGGCATGGCAATGGGGGTGGGCGGTAGGCCTTTGCGGGTGTAGGTGTTCCAGGGGTGGTCAGTGCGCAAATCGGCGCGGCGCAAATTGCCGTCAAACGACTCGCCCAAGCCATAAATCACCGAGGGGTCGGTTTGCAAGGGCATGCCAAGGCGCAGTCTGTTGTGAAAGACGCTGCTGATCATGGTGCGGTCGCTTTCGCGCCCGGTTTCTTTCTCCACAATGCTGGCCAGAATGAGTGCGTCCTCTGCACTTTGCAAGGCCACTGTGGGCGCGCGCCGAGCCCATGCCTCCCTCAGGTGTTTGTTCATGGCCTTGGCGGCTCGCTGCATCAGGTGAATCTCAGAGCTGCCTTTGCCGTAGGTGTAGGTGTCGGGGTAAAAGCGCCCTTCGGGTGCGGTGCCAGGCAGGCCTAGGGCCGTCATCACCGCTTCGTCCGTCAAGCCCGCGCTGTCGTGCTTGAGGCCTTCCGCCTTGGCCAAGGTGGCGCGGAACTGTCGCCAGGTCCACCCCTCCACCAGCGTCACGGATTTGAGGCTTTCTTCGCCACGGCTGAGCTTGCGCAGCACGTCCAACGCTGTGTTGCCTTGGCTGAGCTCGTAGCTGCCTGCCCGCAGTTTGCGTGACTGACCACTGGCTCTGAAAAAGGCGTAAAGCAAAGTCGGGTGGATGTCGATGCCCGACGCCACCACCACCTGCGCAATGTCGCGCACTGTGGTTTGGGGCTCGATGGACACGTCCACCGTGGGCGCATTCAGCGGCAGAGGGCGCAACACCCACCAAGCGGCGGCACCTGCAGCCAGGACCACCGCGCAGGCCAATGTCCCAAAGATTTGTTTGACATGCCTTGTCACAACCCTGTTCCCGTCTCGATGATGAAGCGGGCATGATAATTCAGCCATGCCTTTGACCCCCTCCCCCCTGCCCCACGGCGTCAGCCCCCTCCCGCATTTGGGCGTGATCCGCGTGAGCGGTGCCGACGCCGCCAACTTTTTGCACAACCAACTCACGCAAGACGTGTTGCTGCTTGACGCCCAGCATGCCCGCTTGGCGGCGTTTTGCAATGCCAAAGGCCGCATGCAAGCCAGTTTTGTTCTGTACAAGCGCGCGGCCGACGAGGTGTTGCTGGTGTGCCGCCGCGACTTGCTGGCACAAACCCTCAAACGTTTGTCGATGTTTGTGTTGCGCGCCAAAGCAAAACTCAGCGATGCCACCGCCGAGTTCACGCTGTTGGGTTTGTCGGGTGATGTGGTTCAACATCTGTGTGGCGCTGCCACGTCAACCGAACCCGGGTTGCGCCATGTGGTGAACGAGGGCCCGGACTGCGCCGATGTGCTGACCATCTCCCCCTCTCAGGGCGTGGCACGCGCTTTGTACTTGGCGCCTGTCGACAGTCCCGGTTCTCAGGCTGTCTCAGAGTTTGCGGCCTTGACCCCAGAGCAATGGGCAGTCGCTGAGGTGATGAGCGGCGTGGCTTGGGTCGAGTTGGCCACCTTCGAGGCCTTTGTGCCACAGATGCTCAATTACGAATCGGTGGATGGGGTCAACTTCAAAAAGGGCTGCTATCCAGGCCAAGAGGTGGTGGCTCGCAGCCAGTTCAGAGGTACCTTGAAGCGCCGTGCTTTCATCGCGCGAGCCGAGGTGTCGATGCATGCGGGTCAAGAAGTGTTCTCCAGCGCAGACCCTGTCCAACCCTGTGGTTTGGTCGCCCAAGCGGCCAGTGATGGGACTTGCCATGTCGCCATTGCCGAGTTGCAACTCTCCGCTACGCAGGGGCATAGCTTGCACGTAGGCAGCGCACAAGGCCCCGTGCTGAACTTGTTGCCCCTGCCCTACCCGCTGCGTGACGACATTTGAGCGTTCAAAGCAAACTGCGCCGCATCTCGAGGTGGGGTATGCCCACTTCATCAAACGGCTCGCCAACAGGGACAAAACCCTGACGTTTGTAAAAACCTTCGGCACTGCGTTGAGCATGCAACCGCACCTCTCGGTCGCCGCGGTTTTGTGCGGCTTGCACCAAGGCTTCGAGCAAAGCGTGGCCAAAGCCTGAACCGCGCATCAGGCGTGTCACGGCCATACGACCAATTTGCGCCACACCCACTTCGGGTTGCAGCAAGCGTGCTGTGCCCAAGGGCACACCGTAGCGGTTGCAGAGCACCGCGTGAACAGCCGTGGCGTCGGCCGCATCCCATTCGTCCTCAGGGGCAATGCCTTGTTCCCCTACAAACACCTCGGTGCGAACGGTTTGGGCATGGGTTTGCAGCAGGTCCCACGTGCCCACCTGGCAGTGCGTCATGGCTTCACCGGCTTCAAAACCTTGAAAAATGGCACGCAAGCTCTCAGGCACGGGCAACGCGGTTTGGGTGGCTGGATTGGCGTAGACGTAAATCAACTCGCCGGTGATCAGCAGCTGGCCGCCACAAAAAATAGCACCGACAAACTGAATGGATGAGTTGCCAATGCGTTGGCATTTGAGGCCCACATCGAGTTGGTCGTCGTAGCGGGCTGAGGCGTGGTACTCGACGCTGGCTTTCTTGACGTACAAATCGCCGCCCAAGTCGTGCATGGTTTGCTCATACGGCAAGGCCAATGCGCGCCAGTAGTCGGCCATGGCGGTGTCAAAGTACATCAGGTAGTGGCCATTGAAGACAATTTTTTGCATGTCCACCTCGGCCCAGCGCACCCGCAGGCGGTGCAGCATGCGAAAGTCGTTGCGTGTCATGCCGGCACTCCAAAGGCATGGCGTAGCGCGCGTGCCGCGTCGGCATGGGCCGTCAAAGCTTCAGGGATGACGCGGCCCATTTGGATGAAGCTGTGCACGACCCCTTTGTAGATTTCCAAATCTACCGCAACGCCTTGCGCGCGCAAATGGTCGGCATAGGCCACGCCATCATCCACCAGCGGGTCGCATTCGGCCAGTCCCATCCAAGCCGGGGCCAAGCCCGAGACGTCCGCTGCCAACAAAGGGGAAAAGCGCGGGTCGCGGCGGTCGGCGGCATTGGGCAAGTAGTGGTTGTAAAAATAATCAATGCTGGTTTTTTCCAGCAAAAACCCTGTGTCAAAGGTGTGCGCCGATGGCATGTGCTCGGGCGAACAGCCCGGGTAGAACATCAACTGCAAACGCAGCTCAATGCCTGCATTGCGCGCCGCAATGGCGGTGGCGGCGGTGAGTGTGCCACCTGCGCTGTCACCCCCAATGGCGATGCGCGTTGGGTCGAGCCCCAACTCACGGGCGTGCTGCACCAACCACTGCAAGGCATCGAAGGCGTCGAGGTGTGCGGTGGGAAAGGTGTGCTCAGGCGCCAGGCGGTAGTCCAGCGACAGCACCGCGCATTGCGCCAAATGCGCCAGGTGTTTGCACAGGGCTTCGTGCGTCTGTGGACTGCCCACGGTGAAGCCCCCGCCATGAAAGTACAGCAACACCGGCATCTCAGGCTTGGGGTGCTGCGCCCACAACTTGGCGGGCAGTTGGGCACCATCCCGGGTGGGGATGATCAAGCTGTCATCGCGGGCCATTTTTTGCGGGTCGGGCTCCAACACACCCGCGCCAGCGGCATAAGCCGCTTTGGCTTGTTGAGCGCTCAACATGGCGATGGGCGGGCGCCCCGCTTTGGCGATGGCATGCAGCACCTGGCGCATGGCGGGTGTGAGCAGACTTTGAGGGTTGCGAGGGTGACTCATGGGGCGTGCAATTTGTGAATTAGGCTTTTATAGTTTGCCATGGCTCAAATTCTCTACCTCACGAACATTCAGATCGACTTTGGCGTGCTCGCCACTTTGGGGGCCGAATGCGCAAAAGCCCATATCCACCGACCGCTCATCGTGACCGATGCCGGCGTCAAAGCGGTTGGCATTTTGCAAAAAGCACTCGACGCCTTGCCCGGTCTGCCAGTGGCCGTGTTTGACCAAACGCCTTCCAACCCCACGGAAGCTGCCGTGCGTGCTGGCGTCGCGGTGTATCACGCCCACCAGTGCGACGGCTTGATTGCCTTGGGCGGCGGCTCGTCCATCGACTGCGCCAAAGGCGTGGCCATCGCAGCCACCCATCCGGGCCCCCTCAAAACCTACGCCACCATCGAGGGCGGTTCGCCCAAGATCACCTCGGCGGTCGCGCCACTCATTGCGGTGCCCACCACCGCAGGCACCGGCAGCGAAGTGGCGCGCGGCGCCATTGTGATCGTGGACGATGGCCGAAAACTGGGCTTTCATTCGTGGGACTTGATGCCCAAAGCGGCGCTACTAGACCCTGAACTCACCCTCGGCTTGCCCCCTGCGCTGACGGCCGCCACCGGCATGGACGCCATCGCCCACTGCATGGAAACCTTCATGGCCGCGCCCTTGAACCCGCCCGCAGACGGCATTGCGCTGGACGGCTTGACCCGCGGCTGGGCCCACATCGAACGTGCCACGGCCAACGGCCAAGACCGCGACGCACGCTTGAACATGATGAGTGCCTCCATGCAAGGTGCCATGGCGTTTCAAAAAGGCTTGGGCTGTGTGCACTCTTTGAGCCACAGCCTCGGGGGCGTCAACCCACGCCTGCATCACGGCACCTTGAATGCCATGTTCTTGCCGGCGGTGGTGCGCTTCAACGCCGCGGCCGAGTCAGTGCAGCGCGAGCGGCGCATGCAGCGCATGGCTTACGCCATGGGCTTGGGCGACATCCACGAGCCCCTTGACGCCGCACAGGCCATTGCCCAAGCCATCACGGCCATGAATGCGCGCCTGGGTTTGCCACAGGGCTTGGCGCAGATGGGTGTGGAGCCTTCCATCTTCGACGCCGTGATTCAGGGAGCGTTGGCAGACCATTGCCACAAAACCAATCCACGCTTGGCCAGCCCTCAAGACTACCGAGACATGTTGCAAGCGGCCATGTGATGAAACTTTGGCGATCTGCACACGCCAAAACGCGGCGCTGGTAGGTCAACTAAAGCGCCTGCAGCACCTGGCTGTGGGGCCGCTCCACCCAAGCCGCAAATTCCTCGGCCAGTTGTTGACTGGCCGAGGTGGCTTGCTGCCACACCTTCACGCGTGCATCCCAGTCATGGGCATACGCCACAAAGTCCGACCGATCCGGTAGCTTGCCGTTGGGTAAGGTGCGCACCCACTCGGGGTTGGGCGCCAAGACGATGGTGTGGTCTAAAAACGGGGTGGCTTTGTGTCGCCACTTCAAGGCTTTGTCAAGCCAACCGGGCACCACGGCTTGTTGAAAGTGTGGGTAGAGCACCAGGCCTTTGTAGTTGAGGTGCAAGTGGTAATCGGTGATGCCGCCGTCCCAATACGCGCCCGTGGGTGCATCGGGAATGTCGTGAACGGCTTGCAGAACAAACGGGATTGAACAACTGGCTTGCAACGCTGCCATGAAATTACGCGCGTTGAGCGGCATCTGCTGGGTCGCAAAGTCATGGGTGCCAAACGGAAGTGCGCCATGGCTAGAAAACACCACACGCTCAATCCAAGCGCCCATGGCTTTGCGCTGCACGGCGTTGCACAGGTACGCGCCTGCATATCCCAAGGGCGTCAGCAGCGGGTGCTCGTGGTGCAGGATGTGTTTGCCGCGCGAGGTGACCACATGCAAGCGAAAGCGGGGGTGCTTGAGCACTTCGCCAATGCGCCCGCCATAAAAGGCGTTCAGGCTTTGGCCAAACGCGTCACTCACCTGCTGCGCACTGGGGCGGCGTTGGCCAGTAGGCGCTTCGTAGCGTTGGTGGATGTAGTCGTGCTCCAAGCGCTCAAAGCCCTGGACCGGATGGTTCAAGCATGCTGTGGCCATGCGCCACGCGCCAATCGAGGCACCCACCAAGTCGATCGGCTGGGTGCTTTGGGGCAGCCATTCGCCAAACAAAAAACGGTCGAGTGGCCCCAGGATCAAGCCCTTGGGGCCACCTGCAGCACCAGGAATGACCCCCACGTGCTCGGGCTTGAGGCCATGGTTTTGGAGGTGGGCCCGCGCTTTGGGGCCAGCGAAGATATGCAGGGCTTTCAAGGCGTGGCCTGGGTGTTATTTCTTCAATGACTGCAATTTGGCAAACGCACTGGCCATGGCCGAGCCCGCTGCGGCTTGCGGTGCTGCGCTGTAGCTGCCGCCACCTCGGGGGCGGTTGTCTCTGCCAGCATGCTCAAAGCGGTTGTCGCGTGGCCCATTGCGTCGTGCAGGTGCGGCATCGAGCTTCATGGTCAGGCTGATGCGTTTGCGGGCCACGTCGACTTCGAGCACTTTGACCTTGATGATGTCGCCCGTCTTGACCACTTCACGCGCATCGGTGATGAACTTGTTGCTGAGTTGACTCACGTGTATCAAGCCGTCCTGATGCACGCCCAAGTCCACGAATGCGCCAAATGCCGCCACGTTGCTGACTGTGCCTTCAAGCACCATGTCAACCTTGAGGTCTTTGATGTCCTCCACGCCGTCTTGCAGCTGCGCCACTTTGAAGTCGGGGCGTGGGTCACGACCTGGTTTTTCCAACTCGCTCAAGATGTCTTTGACGGTGATCACCCCCACCGAGTCGTTGGCAAACAGCTCAGGCTTGAGGGTCTTGAGCATGTCGGCGCGGCCCATGAGCTCGCTCACAGGTTTACCGGTTTGCGCCATGATGCGTTCCACCACCTGATAGGTTTCTGGGTGTACGGCGGTCATGTCCAGGGGGTTGTCGCCGCCACGGATGCGCAGAAAACCTGCGCTTTGCTCAAACGTTTTGGCACCCAATCCGGTGACCTTAAGCAGTTGTTGTCGGTTGGCAAAGGCGCCGTTGGCTTCGCGCCAGCGCACCACGGCTTTGGCCGTGGTGGTGGACAAGCCCGACACGCGGGTGAGCAGCGGCACGCTCGCAGTGTTCAAGTCCACGCCCACTTTGTTCACACAATCTTCGACCACTGCCTCTAGGGTGCGCGCCAGCTCGCTTTGGTTCACGTCGTGCTGGTACTGGCCCACACCAATGGACTTGGGGTCGATCTTGACCAGCTCGGACAGCGGGTCTTGCAAGCGCCGCGCAATGCTTGCGGCCCCTCGCAGGCTCACGTCCACATCGGGCATTTCTTGGCTGGCAAATTCGCTGGCGCTGTAGACCGAGGCCCCGGCTTCGCTGACCACCACTTTGTCGATGGCTTTGGCGGCATCGTGCCGGGACATGCCTTTGATCAACTCACCGGCCAATTTGTCGGTCTCGCGGCTGGCCGTGCCGTTGCCAATGGCGATCAGGTTGACGCCATGTTTCTCACACAACTTGGCCAAGGTGTAGAGCGATCCGTCCCAGTCTTTGCGGGGTTCGTGGGGGTAGACGGTGGCGGTCTCCACCAGCTTGCCAGTGGCATCCACCACCGCCACTTTCACGCCGGTGCGAATGCCAGGGTCCAAGCCCATCACCACGCGTGGTCCAGCGGGTGCGGCCAGCAACAGGTCGCGCAGGTTGTCGGCAAACACCTTGATGGCCACTTGTTCAGAGTCTTCACGCAGGCGGGTGAACAAGTCACGCTCGGTCGACAGACTCAGCTTGACCCGCCAGGTCCAGGCCACGCATTTGCGAATCAAGTCGTCAGCAGGACGTCCTTGGTGGCTCCAGCCCAAATGCAGTGCGATCTTGCCTTCGGCCAGCGTCGGTGCCGTCGTTTTGGCCCCTGGGGTCGACGGGGTGTCAAGCTCAGGCGCAATCAGTTTCGCGTCGAGCATCTCCAGTGCCCTGCCCCTGAAGACGGCCAAAGCACGGTGCGAGGGCACGCGGCCAATGGGCTCGTCGTAGTCAAAGTAATCGCGAAACTTGGCCACATCGGGGTTGTTTTCATCTTTGCCAGCCGACAACTTGCTGCGAAATAGCCCTTCATTCCACAACCACTCGCGCAAGGCTTGCACGAGTTGGGCGTCTTCGGCCCAGCGCTCGCTCAACAGATCACGCACGCCATCCAGCACGGCGGCCACGGTGGAGAAGTCAGCGCCTTCGATCTTGCCAGCCGGCAGCACAAAAGGCTCGGCTTCGGTGATGGGGTTCAAACGAGGGTCTGCAAACAACTTGTCTGCCAGTGGTTCCAAGCCGGCTTCTTTGGCGATCATTGCTTTGGGATTATTGGTCGATGACGCCATCATCGCTGTTGAAATGA
>CAITHK010000263.1 GCA_903892175.1 uncultured Burkholderiales bacterium
CAATACACCGGCTCCAGCGTCACAGCGCCATTGGCTGTGGTGTGGTGCGAGGCGCAACCCAAGGTTTTTTCGGCCAAGTCCAGCAAGGCGTCTGCGCCACAGGCTTGACAGGCCTCGGCACGACATATCTGCACCACATGTCGGCCTGGCGGCTGGGTTCTGAAAAAGTGGTAGTAAGTGATGACGCCGTGAACTTCGGCACGGGACAAATTCAAACCCTTGGCAATGTCGCCCACTGAGGACTCGGGAATAAACCCGAGTTGGTCTTGAATCGCGTGCAGCAAAGGCAGCAATGCGCCTTTCATGCTTTGGTGCGACTCAATCAGTGTTTGTATTTTTTGCTTCGGGTCTGAATTGTTCATACATCAAGTCTGGTTAATTGAAAAATTTCGCCACGCTCAAGGCCGTGCGGTAAATGCCCCAAGCCAAGGGAATACCCACCGCACCCCAAGCCAACCAAACCAAAACAGGGTTGTTTTGATGGAAGGCTTCGTTGCTAGAACCCACGTCTGCGGCTGAGGCACGTTCGTGAGCCAATTTTTTCTCCACAGCGAGCTCTTCGGCGGTCATGAAGAATTTTTGGTCAACAGGTTTGATCAGCAAATTGCAAATCAGACCAATCACCAACATGCCCACCAAGATGTACATGGTTTGGTTGTAGACCTGTTCACGTGGCAGCCCCAAGCCCAATTGGTAGTCGCGCATGTAGTTCACCACCACAGGCCCCAAAATACCCGCAGTCGCCCAAGCGGTGAGCAATCGACCGTGAATCGCGCCCACCATTTGTGTGCCAAACAAGTCAGCCAGATAAGCCGGCACCGTGGCAAAACCACCGCCGTACATGCTCAAAATAATGCAAAACGCAGCCACGAACAGCAGCTTGCTTCCCGCCCCTGCACTCGCAGGAATGCTGGCGTACAAAATGCCGCCCAACACGAAGAAAACGACATACGTCATTTTGCGACCGAGCTTGTCTGAAAAACTCGCCCACACAAAACGACCGCCAATGTTGAACAAACTCAACAATGCGGTAAAGCCTGCGGCCACACCGGCGATGGCCGTCAACTGGGCTTTGTCCAAGTCCACAAACTTAGCATCCACGCCAATCAAGTTGCCGCCAAACACTTCTTGCAGCATCGGGCTGGACATGCCAATCACGCCAATGCCTGCTGAGACGTTCATACACAACACCATCCACACCAGCCAAAACTGAGGAATACCCCAGACTTTGCTGACATGCACATGACCTTGCGTGATCATGGCGTTGGCACCTTGATTAACAGGAGGCGTCCAGCCTTCGGGTTTCCAGCCGGTGGCTGGTACGCGATAAGACAAAGCACCACCCATCATGAAGACGAAATAGATCAAGGCCATCACAATGAAGGTTTGCGTCACGCCCACATCGGTGTCGGTGGCAAACAGTTTCATCAACTCAGCCGCCATGGGTGAGCCAATCATGGCACCGCCGCCAAATCCCATGATGGCCATGCCTGTGGCCATACCGCGACGATCGGGGAACCATTTGATCAAGGTGCTCACGGGCGAAATGTAGCCCAACCCCAAGCCAATGCCACCGATCACGCCTGAGCCCAGCAGCATCAGCCAAAACTGGTGATTGGCCACGCCCA
>CAITHK010000264.1 GCA_903892175.1 uncultured Burkholderiales bacterium
GGTAACAGCTCGTCGATCCGACTATTCATGTGGCCAGGCAGTCGCCTCAGCACATCCTTGAGATAAGCCCACGGATCATGGCCATGCAGCTTTGCCGATTGCAGCAAGCTCATTACAACTGCGGCACGTTGGCCAGACAGCTCACTACCGGCGAAGAGCCATGCTTTTCGATTATGTGAAGCTTCGCATAATCGAAATAATGTGAAGTGCGCTTTTATGCAAAGTCAGCGCCCGGGCGTGAGCTTCCACGCCTAGCGAGCGCTGATGTAACAACTTTACATAATCAAAGCGTTTGCAAGAATTGCATCAATGCTTTCGGTGGCCGATATCGCGTCGTTTTAACTTCTGGTGCCTTCAGTCTCGCCAATGCACGCTCTTTCATCGCTAGGTCTGCCTCAATATACATATGGGTCGTCGATGGGCTCTCATGACCAAGCCACAATGCGATCTCACACGGGTCAGCACCTGACTGGAGTAAGCTCATCGCCGTCGAGTGTCGAATGATGTGTGGCGACACTGAGATCTTAGACAGTTCGGGGTACTTCACTGTGGCCGCCTCAACTGCGAGCCTCAGGCGCTGTGCGACATTGGCCCGCGTCATTAACATTCCGTGGCGACCGGGCATTAAGGGCGAGTCCGACAGCAGTTGTGGATTTGCAGTGAGCCATTCGCGCAGTAATTTGACGGTGGACTTCCAGAGCGGCAACGAACGCTGTTTGCGTCCTTTTCCCTGCAAGCGTATGCTTGACGTTGGACCGAGTACTACATCTACCAATCGAACTCCAATGATCTCTGACACCCTGGCGCCAGTGTTGAACATCAGAGTCAATAGGAGCCTATCACGCTGCCCAACCCAGGTATCCGTCGGTATATCCATCACTGCGTGCATCTGTTCACGTGTAAGGAATCCCACTAGCCGCCGGTCAAAGCGCTTCATTGGAACTGCCAACGCCTGCTCAATGACACCCAAATTATTGAGATCACGTCGCGCAGCGAATTTCATAAACGATCTTATTGCGGCCAGGCGGATATTTCGGCTGCGAACCGAATTGTGACGTTCACACTCCAGATGGTCGAGGAAACTGACCAAGAATTTCGCAGTAATGTCGGTCACCTGCAGGCTAATTGAAGACTTGCCCATTTGTTTTTCGGCGAAACGCAGTAGCAGCACAAAGGTGTCGCGGTACGAAGCCACAGTACAAGCACTAAGGGCTCGTTGCTGAACCATATGGTCGGTAAAGAACTCTTGGACTAAGCTGGCGAATGTAGGGGTGCACTTCTTACTCATCGCAGCCCCCCTTCAGAGCGAACTGTTCGAATTTGGCGCCAACGATGTCCATCAACTCAGGCACACCACTAAGATACCAATACGTGTCTGATATCTTTGCATGGCCAAGATATGTACATAACCAGAACATGGCGTGGTCAACGGAAACCCCCTCCTCATGCCAGTGTTGAAGACGTCTAACGGCAAACGTGTGACGCAGGTCATGTATCCTAGGGGCAGCATGGTCGCCTCGCGCATGCCATCCGAGTCGGGGACGCATACGACTGAAGACGTTCTCCACTGTCCGCACAGGCAGAGTGCCGCCGACATGCGAGAGGAAGAACGATGTGCTCGGACCGTGGTCAACATGTAGGTCACGTTTCTGCCGGTAAGCCCACAGGGCCTGTACTACGCTGGCGTGCAACGGCAAACACCGGGACTTGCGGAACTTCGTCTGGCGCACTGTTACCGTAGAGCCAATTAGGTCGACGTCGTGTACCTGCAACTTCAATGCCTCGGAGAGTCTTAGCCCTGTTGCAGCGATGAGTCCAAACAGCGTGCGGTACGTCAGAGGCCGCAAACCGCCCTGTGGAGTCAGACGCGCCGTTTGTTCCAGTAGTTCTTGAATCTCCACGCATGTATAGATATGTGGTGCCAATCGCGTGTGGCCTCTCCCTAGAATTCCAGACGCTGGCACTTCGGTGTCAACTTCAAATTGCCGGTAGTAGGTCGCAAACGGGCGAACAATCTCCAATCTCCGAGCAGCGGTAACTGGTCCGGTTCGTTTGACATGCAAACGCGCCCATTCGATCTGCAACTCCTGAGTCAGAGGGCCATGATGGCCTCGGGCGTCAGCGAACCGAGCGAATCGAACCAGTTCAGTACCCGCAGAAGTAAGGTCAAATCCAAGTTGACGACGCTCGAGCAAATAGCGTTGCACGGCAGTCTCCATTATTTTGGCCGTGGTCATGTCGAGCTCCCAGGCCATGGCATGGCGACAACCGATAACCTACCGATATCGACTTTTGCATAAATTTGTGAAGTGTTGAGTTCACGGTGACGCAGTACATCTGCCACCTCCTTTAGTGTGCCGCCGGAGTTGAGTAACTGACTTGCTAGCGTGTGGCGAAGAATGTGTACGCGGGTGTAAGGTAAGCCGCATCGGCGGTAGGCTTTTTTTACGGCTTGGCGAACCACGTCAGGTCCGACAGGTTCATCCACTGGTGCAACATGGCGAACAAAAACACGTCGGTTGGTTGACGATGGACGTTCTGCACGCAGATATTCGGCAATGGCGCTGCCGGTTGTTTGCGGTAGTGGCATTACGTCTAATCGTCGCGACTTGGACTTCCCAATTCGGACGGTGCCGGCACCCCAATCAATGTCATCTAGATTCAGGTTGATGACCTCGCTGCAGCGCAATCCCAAATCAACCAAGCACCGCACTATGGCGTAGGAACGCAGTCGGGACGGCAAGTCCTGGGGGAAGGCGTCGAGTAACTGGTTGACCTCCGCGCCTGAGAGCGTCTTCGGAAGTGGCGCCAAGCGCCAATGTGCAGGCGAGGTAATGACCGGCAACAGATGCTCGACACGAGTCCCTTCGAATGCGCGAAAGCGCAAGTAGCCACGCAATGCTGTTGCCAATGCACCTGCACTGGCCGAGCTGACGCGCGACAGCTCCTGAGTGATGAAGTGCCGCAACTCGCCAGCGGTCGGCGTAACTGTTGCTGTATGCATGAGCAGCCCACGTATCACAACCATCCGGCGATGCCTTGTACTAATTGCCAGCCCCTTAACGTCACGCATGTAACCGTCAAAGTTGTTCAGCTCAATATCGATTGGCGATGGCGGGTGAAACGGTCGATAGATACCAGCGTTATCCACGACATGTTGTAAATGTTTTAGTGCGGCACGAACCTGGTGACGGCTGCGCTGCACTGGATATGGACAGGTACATCGCGGCAGATGTTCCTGCACAAAGCATTGCGCCTTCAGAGCAAAATCACTAGGGTCAAACTCGCGACCTCGCAACCACAATGCAAAGTGCGCTATCGCACAAAGATATACCCGCGAAGTATTCGGTGTGTATTGCCGCTCCGTCAGGCTAAGCCAATAGGTCGGAACGAACGGCGCCAAGCAACTATCGCGCAGCCACTGCGCTGGTAGAGGGTGAATTGAATCATATGCATCCATGATGGGCTCCTAAAGTGGGGTTACCACCTTAGAAGAAACATGACTCTTATGCAAAGTCAAATGCAGCAACGATCCCTCTCCAGCCACGGCCTTTCTACTAATCAGTGAGGTCTAATTACGTGACTTCACATAAAAGCGCACTTCACATTATTTCGACCCATCGCCCACGGCCGTATCAGATTCTCAATATGGTTGTTATCGATCTGCACCGCGCCGTTATCCAAGTAGGCCGTCAGCGAATCCCAACGGTTCAGGCTGTACGCAATTGCCTTGGCAGTTGCGCTGCCCTCGGGCACGCGTTGGTGCTCCAGTTTCAACCACTCATGCAAAGCCGTGCACAGGGGCATTGCACCGGACTGCCTGGCAGCAAGCCGCTGTTCAACTGAGAAGCCTTGGATTTGACGCTCGATTTTGTACAGCGCTGCAATGCGCTGTATGGCCTGCGTGCCCACAGGGCTCAGGTTGTCTTTGACCAGTTCATCAAACTTCCTGCGCGCATGCGCAAAACATCCCGCACCAATGCGGCTGTCATCTTCCATCACTTTGCCGTACACGCCATAGCCATCGCAGACAAGCGTTCCCGACCAGCCCTTGAGGAACTCAAGCGGATACTTTGCACCTCGCCCCAAGCAAAACTCGTACACCACGCCGGGTGAGACATCCAGGCCGCTTCTGGCATAGGCCCAGATGTAGGCCCGCTTGGTCTTGCCAGCGCCGGGGTCCAGCATGGCCACCGGCGTCTCATCGGCATGAACCACGGTCCAGCTGAGGACGAACTTGCGATGCGCGTCATACAAGGGCACAAGGGCTGCACCGGCTTGACCAGACCAGGACGCCAGTGTTGAGCGTGGCGTGTGAATGCCGCTGCGGGCATTGATTTGTTCCTGGCGGTAGTACGCAATGTGATCAACAAAGCGGCTCACCGTGGTGTGCGCCACCAACCCGGCTGTCGGCATACCTTTGTCGATGACATGCGGCTCAACCGGTTCTTGCACCAGGGTCTGGCAGCATTTGCAGGCCCACTTGCCGCGGATGTGGCGGTGCACGAAGAACTCAGCAGGAATGATGTCCAGTCGCTCGCTCACGTCTTGGCCAATACGCACCATGGCTTGGCCGCAGCCGCACGTCGTGTTCTGTGGCTCGTGGTGGTGTTCCACCCGCTTGAGATGATCCGGCAGGGCCTGACGCTTTGGCTGGCGACGGGTGTTGGGGTCGGTTGTGTCGCCTGAATCCTTGGATGCAGCTTGTAAGGCGGCAAGCTGGGCCTCAAGATCCGCCTGGTCGGCGGCCAGCGTTTCTTCAAACAACTGGCGCTGCTGGGCATTCATGCGCTCGGTCTTGGCATCAAACTGCCAGGCCTTGAGGCGGCGCAGCTCAAACATGATGCTCTCGATTCGGGCGTCCTTGAACTGGATGGCCTGCGCTTGCGCGTCGATGTGCTGGCCCTGCTTGGCAATTTGCTGGCTCTGTTGCCCGATATGCTCAAGCACGCGAGCGGCCAATTGGGCAGCAGCAGCGGGACTCAGACCGACGAAGTCTTGGGGGCTGAGTTCATGCACGTTGAGCATGTTGGCATTGTGCAAAATCCAAACAAAAAAGAGAATTAGGACATTCTCCAATTGCCATCTGCACAGCCTTAAAGGACAGTCCCTAAACGCGCGTAATGGACTGCATTTGCTCCAGTCTGCTCCATGGAGTCCCATTGCCGATGGGTGGCAATCGAGCAAATACGTTTTTAAGGTAAAAGGACAAGCACACAGCAAAAGTAAAGTTAAAAAACTTGCAAATGTAGATGTTGAAAAAATGAAAAACGTCGAAGATTTTGTGAGCAAACACCTTACCGAAGAGCGATTAACTCAGGGTTGGAATTGGTTGGCAGAAATGAAAATGCCACAGAATGAAACATCCACCGGTAATTTTATTAAATGGTTATTTAATGATATTATTAAAGAAGAAATTGATGAGTTAACTGCATCTGGCCTGACTACTAAAGACCTTGGCGGAGCCGTCGCAAAAAATTCAAAGCTATGGTTTTTTAAGAAAATAGGATTGTAATTAATAGGTAAGTAACAAAGTATTTTTAGTGTTTCTACTCTGTGCATGATATGCGAAGCAC
>CAITHK010000265.1 GCA_903892175.1 uncultured Burkholderiales bacterium
CCGCAGCTCATCGGCCGTGAGCTCACCCGCGATGACTCGGTTGACCTGTTCAATGGAGCGTTCACTGGGCTCCACCCCCTCGATGCGAGAGCTGGCTATGGCCATCGCATGGGCGACCATTGGATCTGAATACACCTGCAAGGCTTTGACCTGATCTGTGTCGCTGGGCATTCCACACACTCCTTGTAGAACTATTGTAGTATTTTAGAAAAATTCAGCAAATTTGATCGGCATAGGGGGCGGCAGTTAGCCGCGCCCCTGCCACACCACCTGGCATGCGGGTCCGCTCCAGGCGGTTCGAGAAGTTGCGGTCATGTGAGTCGAGGTATTCCAAGTTCGTCGAAGTATTTGACGGTAAGGACGCGATTCAGGCCTGCTTCACTATGTCCCCACCAATGCCCAGCACCACCAGCAATTTGGGCGGCCAACTCATGAGTTGCACCAAGCGCACGGAGACGACTGTAAACAGTCGTGCCCACGCGCCAGTGCTTGAGTTGGATGGCCCGCAAGCGGTGGCGCGTCCATGAGTCCAAATTCTTGAATATTTGCGGGGTCTGCGCTAGTCGGAAGTAGGACTTCCAGCCCGGCAGGTATGCCTGCATCTGTTCAGAGATCTGAGCCATGCCTTTGCCACCGACTCGACTTGTGATGAGCCGAATGCGTTGTTTGAACGTGTCGAGCGCCTTGGGCGCGACGGCGATCTTTACCGTGTCCTTTATCCACCGCCGTAGGCAGTAGCCAAGGAACTTGCGGCCAAAGACCGGTCCCACTTCGGTTTTCTTACCGTTCACCTTCAGGTGGAGCTTGTCGTAAAGCTTCCTTAGCGAGAGCAATACCCGCTCCCCAGCCTTCTGACTGCGAACATACACGTTGAATCATCGGCGTAGCGTGCAAAGCGATGCCCACGCCTTTGCAAGTCCTGGTCCACTTCATCTAGCAGCACGTTGGCCAGGAGTGGCGAGAGAGGCCCGCCTTGCGGCGTTCCTTCCGACCTATCCATGACCACGCCATTCGCCATGATCCCTGCCTGCAAGTAGCTCCGAATCAGCCGCAGAACGGCCAAAGGCTTGAGGTACTTGCCTGAGCGTAGCTATCTCTTGACATCCTCCCCCACCTTGGCCTTCGGCCACCGCTTGCGCGGGAAGGATGTCAATCACGCTCTATCACGCTTGGTAGCGGTAGAGGTTGAATCAGCGGGGATCGTATCGGTCAAGGCCAAAAGCAAAAACTGAAACGATAGCGAATAGGTCTCCAGTTCTTTAATCCAGGCAAGACCATGGCCTCAGGGATCACATCATCCACGAAATATTGACAACGAGTGAAAAACAAAGATAATTTCTGACATGCGTACTTCTGAAATGATCCGGCAAGCCATCGCAGGCAGGCCCCAAGGTTGGGTGTTCTCCAGTGCCGACTTCTTGTCGGCAGGAACGCGTGCAGCCGTTGACCAGGCGCTCTTTCGATTGATGAAGGCCGGGGCCATCGTGCGGGTGACCAGGGGGCTGTACGCCGCCGCTGGTGAGCAGGTGGATGCGCAAACCGTGGCCAGTGCCCTCGCACAAAAGACCGGCGAGCGCGTGGGACTTGCACCAGCCGAAGGGCCTGTCGAAGTGCTGGTGGTGCCTACCTCAGGCCTGTCGCGCACTGTCAAGACTGCGGGGCACACCGTGGAGTTCCGACGCATGAGCCAAAGGAAAGTCCAGCTCGCCGCCAGCCCCAAGGGCCGTGTCTTGCTTGAGCTGTGGACCCGGGGCATGAAAAATCTCACGACACTGGAGATTCAGCGCGCCACAGGTGACTGGGCCGAAGGTGAAATCGACAGCTACGCAACGCTGATCCCGGCGTGGCTGCGCACCGCCATCCAGCAAGCCAATGCGCCACGCAAGTCCGTCAAGATCGGTTTGTCAGGTGCGTATGACTGGTCCAACCCGAACATCAGGGACGATGTGTTGATCGGCAAGGTGCTTGAGAAGCACAAATTCGAAGACGTGGCGCGGCTGTGCTTTTACTACGGCGTCACCAAGGTCAAGCGGGTGTTCAAGCGACGTGCGTTTGAACCTATGACCAGCGCCAGTGTGACCCGGATGCTGAGCAACATCAGTAAAGGCCTGCGTGCCGCGCAGGAGCACGCTTATGCATAAACTCAAGCTGGAATTCATGCCAGAGGCGACGCACAAGAACTTTGCACGCCTCAAAGGCGACGCCAGACTGGCTGGCTTTACCTTGGTCGGGGGCACTGCATTGGCGCTGCAAATTGGGCACAGGGTCAGCGAAGACCTGGACTTCAATATCTTTGGGCAGAAATTGCCCCTCAAAGCCATCGATGGGCTTCTGGATGAATTGGCTGCCGGTGGTACCACGATTGAAAGCCTGATCACATCTGAACAAAAGCTGGTATTCAAAATCAATACGTCAGAGAACCTGGACCACTACATTCAGAACTACCTGATCGATGGTGCTAAGGTGACGTTTCATTCACGCAATGAAAGTGATCGACCTAAGGCGCAAATTGATTTCCTGAAATCAGCTCCCAAGGTGTTGGTTTCCAAGGAATGCTTTGATGTACTGGGCATCGATGGGCTTCTTGTCATGAAAAGCATCGTCGTCTACGACCGGGTGAAGTCACGCGACATCTACGACTTGATGGTCCTCACGAGAGACTACGCCTATACCCTTGAAGACATCTTTGCCGCCATCGATGCCTACCAGCCCATCAGAAACAAAGATCCCGAGCACTTCAAAAATGTGGTCACCGGCGTGATCGCGCTGGACAAAGACGACGAAGGGTTTTCTAGCATTCACCTAAATGTGAAGATGAATGATGTCTACAAGTACTTCAAGAAACTCATCAACGACTATGAAGTAAGGGTCGTTCAGCAGTTGCGGCCTTGATTGCGTTTTTCCATACCGGATTTCCAGAAACGCGACATTGCGCGATCACAGCTAGAAACTGCTGTGGACCTCTTCTTTCGTGGCCCAAGCCATCACGCATCACCCTTGCCGGGGCAGCCAGCGGGATTCTGAGCGGTCTCGCACACACGGCTAAAGAAACGTTCGTGGATTACGCACGGCGTGTCCACGAAGGCCAGCGAGGACACCCTCGCTGGCCTCCAGACCTGCCGTAACTTCATTGGCCACCGGAAAAAGACTGTTGCAGACCGCATATTTACTCCTTTGATTCAGTAGAGGGACAACAGCTCTATTTCATGAAATCAATGGAGAACTGATAAGGAAGGAACTGATTGGTGAACTTGTGCGAAAACTCCAGTTCGCCAATCTAAAGCACCCCTTAATCTAGGCGACTATGCAGTCATAAAGTGACAAAAAACCCTAGGAACTTGACAGAACTCACCGGAAGGTTACACTTGGTGCAACTTTCCGATGAGTCTTTGATGAAACCTATTCGGCAATTAATAGACACCATCAGCCAGCTGGCCAGCCCGCAGGCTTGTCTGTTCGCGCCCTCAGATTTGCGTGCGATCCTTCCCGGACACTCGGAAACGGCATTCAAAACATTGTTGAGTCGCGCAGTCAGTGAGGGGTACCTAACTAGGCTGTGCCGTGGCTTATATCTGTACGAAAAAGCGAATCCTGATCGTGGATTGATCCTGCCCCATGCCGCTGCGAAATTGCGCCCTCTTGGGCTGAACTACCTGAGTCTCGAAAGCGTCTTAAGTGATGCCGGGGTGATTTCCCAAATTCCAATAAACCGCATCATGGTCATGTCTTCGGGGCGCTCTGGCGTCATTGAATGCGGTCGATGGGGAAGCATTGAATTCGTCAAAACACGGCAACGACCGCAGGATCTTGTAGGCAGTATCGAATATGACCCCAGAACTCGGCTCTGGCGTGCCAAGGTTGCACAAGCGCTCAGGGATATGCGAGCGACACATCGTAGTCTTGACCTAATTGATTGGAAAGTAGCCCATGAGTTTGTTTGATGAACTAGTTGATGAAGCACTCAACAACAAGCAAGAGCTTGCACCTTTGCGAGTTGTCGTGGAGAAAGAATGAATCGCCCCGGGTATCAAGGAGGCCAGTTGGTTTAAGTCATTCCGTTGTGGCGGTTTGACTGGCAAGTTGCCGATAGTAATTTTCTTCAGCCTCGGCAGGGGGAATATACCCAATCG